>WNDP01000054.1 GCA_009912575.1 Acinetobacter bereziniae | reverse complement strand
ATCAAGGTATACTGACAAAAATTTTGGAAATAGGTGAGCAGATGCGTTTAGCAATTTGTAGCATCGGTTTAGTGTTGAGTAGTGCAGTTTTGGTGGGTTGTGGTCAATCAGGTAATTTGCAATTGGCGAATAGTCCTGACTCTGACAAACGTGCCCAATATTTGTTGCATTCTAAAAATGACAGCAAAACAACCCAAACCGAGAAAAAAGGATCAGATCTGGCGAGACCCGCAGATCAATCACAACCCGCTTCTCAAGTGACTTCAAACTAAACCTATTTAAACTTTCATTGAAAGGATACATTCATGAGTTTTTCCCGCATTAATGGGGTATTGCATGCAGAGCAATGTTCTTTAGATCAGCTTGCGCAGCAATATGGCACACCACTTTATGTCTATTCAAAAGCGACATTTGAAAAGCATTATTTAGATATGGATAAAGCATTTAACTTTATCGATCATCAAATTTGTTTTGCGGTGAAGTCTAACTCTAATCTTGCGGTTTTGAATGTATTGGCAAAGCTAGGTTCTGGTTTTGATATTGTCACAGGTGGTGAGCTTGCACGTGTACTTGCGGCAGGCGGTGAGCCATCAAAAATTGTATTTTCTGGCTTGGGCAAACAAGAAGCAGATATAGAAAAAGTCTTAGAAGTGGGGATTGCGTGTTTCAACGTGGAATCACATGCTGAGCTTGATCGTATTCAAAAGGTTGCGGCAGGTTTAGGTAAAAAAGCGCCTATTTCTTTACGAGTCAATCCCGATGTCGATGCCAAAACTCATCCTTATATTTCAACAGGTTTAAAAGAAAATAAATTTGGTATTCCTTCTGATGTCGTCTTTGAAACCTATCAATATGCAGCATCTTTGCCGAATTTAGATGTGGTTGGGATAGACTGTCACATTGGTTCACAATTAACTGAAACTCAGCCGTTTGTGGATGCGCTTGATCGTATTATCATGATGATTGAACAGCTCAAAGCACTCGGGATTGAATTAAAGCATATTGATATTGGTGGCGGTTTAGGGGTGACTTATAAAGATGAAACACCTCCGACCGCCGCAGAGTATGCTGAATCTATGCGTCCAGCCTTAGAAAAACTGGGCTTAAAGGTCTTTATGGAACCAGGTCGAAGTATTTCAGCAAATGCTGGTGTTTTACTGACCAAAGTTGATTTACTTAAACCGACTCAGCATCGTAACTTTGCAATTATTGATGCTGCCATGAATGACTTGATTCGCCCATCTCTTTACCAAGCATGGATGGATATTCAAGCGGTTAGCCCTCGTACAGATGTTGAAACTAAAACTTGGGATATCGTTGGTGCAATTTGTGAAACAGGTGATTTCTTAGGTAAATCACGTGAACTTTCGCTTAAAGAGAATGATCATCTTGCTGTTTTAGGTGCAGGTGCGTATGGGTTTGTAATGAGCTCAAACTATAACAGCCGTGGTCGTGCTGCTGAAGTGATGGTAGATGGCGAGCAATCTCATGTGATTCGTGAGCGAGAAACGATTGAATCACTTTGGGAAAATGAACGTTTATTGCCTTAAGGAGTAATTTTAGATGTTATTAGAATTTACCAAGATGCATGGTCTGGGCAATGACTTCATGGTGGTTGACTTGATTAGCCAACGTGCTTTTTTTGATGCGATGACCATCCGCCGATTAGCTGACCGCCATTTTGGTATTGGCTTTGATCAGCTTTTGATTGTTGAACCACCTGATTTTCCCAATGTAGACTTCAAATATCGCATTTTTAATGCAGATGGTTCTGAAGTAGAGCAGTGCGGTAATGGGGTTCGTTGCTTTGCTCGTTTTGTTTACGAACGTCAATTGACCAATAAGAAGCGCTTTAAAGTTCAAACCAGTGCAGGCATTGTCGAACCTGAGTTGGGTGAAAATGGTTGGGTTCGAGTGAATATGGGCTATCCGAAGTTTTTACCTCAAGAGATTCCGTTTATTGCTGAAGAGCCCGATGCTTTGTACGACATTGCTTTGGCAGATAATCAGTCATTGACGATTGATGTGGTCAATATGGGAAATCCGCATGCAGTGACCATCGTTTCTGATGTTTTAACCGCAGATGTTGCACATATTGGTCCGCAAGTAGAAGCGCATGAGCGTTTCCCACAACGTGTCAATGCTGGTTTTATGCAAATTGTAGATGAAAAACACGCTCGCTTACGTGTCTTTGAACGTGGTGTGGGTGAAACTATGGCATGTGGTACAGGTGCATGTGCAGCAGCAGTTTCAGGGATGCGTCGTGGTTTGTTGGCCAACAATGTGGAAATTGAGTTGGCTGGGGGGCAATTACAAATTGAATGGAAAGAAGGTGATGTTGTTTGGATGACAGGACCAACGGCAACTGTTTATGAAGGTCGCTTAGATTTACGCTATTTTCAAAGTTAATGACCTATCATTAGCCCTGAATTGATTTCAGGGCTTTTTAAATTTAATCAGTTGATTTTTTGACCAACACTAATGTAATGATATTTATTAAAATTTAAAAAAATTATCACAATCAATAGGAAAACAAACAATGGCAATAGACCGTATAGATTGGCATGCAGAGTCCGCAGAACAAGCAGGGGTTCCATATAAAAATGGTGGAACGCATATCGGCCTGTATTTGGCATGGGTGATCAATAATCGTTTAGAAGGTGAGTTTCACCAAGAAGAAAGTGAAACTGAACTGGAACAAGTGCGTACACGCCAAATCACTGGATTACAGTTTTTGATAGATATGTGTGATGAAAAGTTTTGGGAAGAGGACTTAAATGAAGAAGGATTTGAGTTTACTCAAGCCTATTATGAAACTCACCAATATTTTAAAGATTATGATGAAACCTTAGTTTATTCGAAAGGCTTAACTGAAACTTATGCTGTAGAAGACACTTGGGAAAATTATGATTTAATTGCGACAGTGATTAGTCAAAAATATCAACAATGGCAGCAAGATCGTAAATAGACTTTGATCCATTTTTTTCCATAAAAAAACACAGTCCGAAATGGTTAGGACTGTGTTTTAATGTTGGCCTGTCTGGAGACCAAGCCAGCATTAAGCAACCACACTACAGCACGCATCTTTATATAAGGTATATATGAGGATGGTTGTATATTTTTCAACCAATTTTAGTATAAATTTTAAATCTTAAAAATTAAAGGCTCAATTCGGCTAATTCATTGAATGAATTCCAAATATATTACCTTCCGTATCTACAGCTAAAACGATATGTCCATGAGGCCCAATCGACATTTTTGCTTGGTGAATTTGTCCTCCTGCAGCCTCAACTCGTGCTTCTTCTATTGCACAATCTTCGCTACTGAAATAGATAATCGTACTGTTTCCACCTGCACTAACACCTTGCATTTTTACCAAGGTTCCTGGTGAACCATATTCATTCATGTCGGATGGAAAAGCCCACATTTGGGTATTTGCATCAGTGTGGTCGCTCAATAAACTGAGTTCAGTTCCAATAACTGTTTGATAAAATAATTTGGCTCTGTCCATATCATTGACATAGATTTCAAACCAACAGACTGGATTTGGCATAAGGCTGTCCTTTTGTTTTTACTGTTATATGTATTAAATCATTTGTTGGCGATATGCTTTGGTCGTCAAATGCAATTTGAGCCAGCAAATATTATTTTTAGACTTTATTGTGATTAGCTTATGACAAACTGAAATCAAGTACATGGTTATTTTGTAAGCAGGTTTATTTTTATTCACAGCCATAAAAAAAGAGAATGCCGAAGCATTCTCTTTTCTAAATTGTTGAACGTCATTATATTAATGACGTGCAGCTTTTTTGCCTTCATCTACCGCTTTAAAGATTGGTGCTTTGACCAATGGTGTTGGCTGCTCAACTAAAGCAAGTGGGAGGATCTCATCGATACTTTTCACTGCTTTAATCTCTAAACCATCTTTCACGTTTTGAGGAATTTCAGCCAAGTCACGTACGTTTTCTTGTGGAATAAACACTAGTTTAACACCACCACGATGTGCCGCTAAAAGTTTCTCTTTTAAGCCACCAATACGCATTGCACGCCCCCCTAAGCTGGTTTCACCAGTCATGGCAATATCAGGACGAATTGCAATACCTGTAAATGCTGAAACCAACGCAGTTGTTAAAGCTAAACCTGCTGAAGGACCATCTTTCGGTGTTGCACCTTCAGGCAAGTGAACGTGTACGTCAGTTTCTTCAAAACGAGAAGCTTCAATGCCTAACTCATCTGCACGTGTGCGAACCACAGTCATTGCTGCTGTAATCGACTCTTTCATTACGTCACCGAGTGAACCCGTAGTAATGAATTTACCTTTACCTTTACCTTTTACTGCTGCAACTTCAATGGTTAATAGTTCACCACCAACTGAAGTCCATGCTAGGCCATTTACACGACCAACTTGTGCTTCTTCTTCAGCCATGCCGTAATCGAACTTGTGTACACCTAAGTACTCAGGTAGGTTTTCAGCAGTTACATCAATATGTAAGTTTTTGGCTTTTTTACTCACCGACTCTTTAACAACCTTACGCGCGATTTTAGAAACTTCACGTTCAAGACTACGTACACCTGCTTCACGAGTATAGCGACGGACAATGTCTCGAATCGCTTCTTCATGAACAGTCAATTCTTTCGAGCGCAAGCCATTGTTCTTAATTGCTTTTGGAGCAAGGTAACGGTCTGCAATATTGACTTTTTCGTCTTCGGTATAACCCGGTAAACGAATCACTTCCATACGGTCTAATAAGGCCTCAGGAATATTCATGCTGTTAGCAGTACAGATGAACATCACTTCTGACAAGTCTAAATCAAGATCTAGATAGTGATCATTGAACTTGTTGTTTTGTGATGGATCAAGAACTTCAAGTAAAGCAGATGCTGGATCACCTCGATAATCCTGTGCCATTTTATCGACTTCATCAAGCAAGAATAAAGGGTTCTTTACGCCAACCTTCGTCAAGGACTGCACAATTTTACCCGGCATCGCACCAATATAAGTACGACGATGACCACGAATTTCTGCTTCATCACGGACGCCACCAAGTGCCATACGAACGAATTCACGTCCGGTTGCTTTAGCAATGGATTCACCAAGAGAGGTTTTACCCACACCTGGAGGTCCAACTAAGCATAGGATTGGACCACGAAGTTTTTTCACACGTGACTGAACAGCAAGATATTCAACAATACGTTCTTTAACTTCATCTAAACCGTAATGGTCTGTGTCCAAAATTTCCTGAGCTTTGGCCAAGTTAATGCTAACTTTGCTGGCTTTATTCCAAGGCGTATCTAAAATTGCCTCGATATAATTACGTACAACAGCAGCTTCACTTGACGCAGGTTGCATCGCTTTGAGTTTACGGAACTCATTTTCAGCTTTTTTACGTACATGTTCTGGTAAATCAGCTTCTGCTAAACGTTTTTCAATTTCAGCAACATCATCTTCCGCACCACCATTCATGTCGGAAAGTTCACGTTGAATGACCTTCATCTTTTCATTGAGGAAGTATTCACGTTGGTTTTTTTCCATTTGACGTTTTACAGAGTCATGCAAAGTTTGTTCAATCTGTTGTTCTTCAGACTGTTGTAACAAATAAGTCATGAGTTCTTGTAAATGTGCTTCAAACTCATCGTGTTCTAAGAATTTTTGTTTTACATCAATATTCAAAGGTACACGTGTTGCAACAAAGAATAATAGTTGCAATAAATCGTCAATTTTATTGGCTGCTGCGATCAGCTCACGTGCATTACGTAATTTTGCTTCTGCATATTGTGAAAATAATGCACGTAATTCTTCTACGCGTGTGCCTTGTGTATCTTGATCTACAGACACAGTCATTGGACTTAACGCATGTTCAGCTGATAAATATTCATCATTGTCGATGATCTCAACCAGTTTAGAACGATGTAAACCTTCAATGAGCACTTTAATACAGTTTTCATCATTTTCATGGTTCACAACTTGTACAATCTTAGCGACAGTACCATATTGATATAGGTTGTCGTGATCAATTTCTTCTGTAAGCGAATCTTTTTGCGCAACTACAAATACTAAATTGTCACTGTTACGAGCCACATCAACTGCATTGATCGATTTTTCACGACCCACAAATAGCGCAATTTGCATGTGTGGATAAACCACCACGTCACGCAACGCTAATAGCGGTAATACACTTGGAACCTGTGGCTCTAAGTTTTCTTGATTCATAATAATCTCAGACATGGGCACTCCTAATGAGTGACAACGGTGTTGCCATGTTTTTTATAGTGATGTGTATTTCAAAAATTACAAGGGCTTTGCCCAATAAAAAAGTTAAAAATTCGCAACACTATGATTTTTAAACAAGCCTATTTAAAATGATTGTCCGATTTAGCGTTTAAAATAATAGGTTTTTGCTGGGGTAATGAGACTGTCTAGCGGTTGATCCCATGAATTTTTGTTGAGTTGAACATCTAAAAATTGAAAATCATGTGCCAGACCCAAGCGGTGAGGACGAGTAAATGCGGATGCAAGTGTACGATCATAAAAACCACCTCCCATACCCATTCGCGTCCCTTTAAAATCACAAGCCAATAGGGGCATGATCACAACATCCAAAACGGAAATGTGCCGTCCTCGACTTGCCATAGGTTCTCGCATCCCCAAAGGATGTAAAGAAAAGCGTTGATTTCGATATTGTTGATGAGAAATTTTAACCCAGACCAAAATCTTATTCATATTACAGATCATTGGTAAGTAAACACTTTTCCCCTGTGCAAAACAGTATTCGATCAGGCGTTTGGTTTTAACCTCTCCGAAGGCATCTAAATAAACTCCAATTTTTTTAGCCTGTAAAAATTTAGGATGTTGTAGGCATTGTTTTAGACACTGGGACTCAATCATTTTTTGTTGTTGTTTGCTGAGCTTTCGCCGTTGCTGACTAATGGTTCTACGCAGTTGTGAATTTTGATTCATGAGTTCAATGCTAACTTCAAACTAAGTAGAGTATACAACGAATTTAACGATCGGAGCTTTGAGAAATCAGCAGGTTATTTTTTATCATTACAATATTGAAGTCTAAATATAAGTACAATGGGTATTTAAATCTGCTGGAAATAAATAAAAAAGCAAAATTGTGTTTTCATCATTTAATCTTTACGATAAATGGACTCAAGCATGGGGTAGCCTAATGTTATGATAAATATAAATTAATAATAGAAGTTTTACATTGAATTTAAGCAGTGTCTTTTCTGACAAATGTTGGATTTTGCTCAGTCAATTGCAAAACTCAAGACTTCTATTAGGCTGAATAAAAAATCACGTGAGTGATATAGATGGATCAACAAGAAAATCAAAAGGAAAAACAGATGCAAGATAATTTCAAGAAAGTGACGAAAAGCATGTCGCAACAATGGATTATAGCCTCAATGCTTGCATTGACCAGTACTTTGCCAGTAATGACTTATGCTGCACCGACAGCACCTAAATTAAATTTGGAGCTTTCAGCACATTCTAAAAATAAGATTAAAACCTTAATGAATGATCCAAAAGTTTGGCAACAGATCCCTAAAACGGTCACGCTTTGTGTATTTTCTCCTGATGGTGCTAACAGCGAAGCTTTTGAACAAGCCACCAGTTTATATTAGTGAGCTTCCAAGAATTACCCAAATCGCCAAAGAATTTGGTGTGGATATGAAGATTACGCGCCCTACTAAATTGTCTATGCGTATTGATTTAAACTATCCGAAATTGAAGAAAACAGCATCTACAGATATTAATTTACGTGTTTATACAGATGAACGTGTATTAACTGAAGATTTTAGAAGTAAACGCTGTGATGGCGCAGGCATCAGTAATATTCGAGCGAGACAATTTAATCCTTTCGTTGGCAGTATTGACGCAATTGGTGCTGTGCAAAATTACAAGCAATTGACGACAGTCATCCAGTTACTTGTCCGACCTGAGTATGATGCAAAAATGGTCAATCGTGATTATGAGGTCGTCGGAATCGTACCTTTAGGCGCTGCTTATATCATGGTTAATGATCGCCGTATTGATACTTTATCTAAGGCAGCTGGTAAAAAAGTTGCGGTGATGAATTTTGATGGAACACAGAAAAAATTAGTACAAAATGTTGGCGCTCAACCTGTTTCTGTTGACTTATTAACGGTGGGTGGGAAGTTCAACAATAAAGAAGTCGATATCATGGCAGGCCCTGCATTGTTGTTTAAGCCTTTAGAGTTGAAAAAGGGCATGACTGACAAAAATGGAAATGTGGTTGGTGGAATTATCAAATTTCCTCTTATTCAAGTAACAGGGACATTGATTATGCATCGCAATAAATTCCCAGCAGGAATGGGGCCAATTGCACGAGAAATGATTTCCAAACAACTCAATCCTGCCTTTGAGTTCGTTGACAAAATCGAGCGAGAAGTTCCTGACAAATATTGGTTTGATATTCGTGAAGCAGACAAACCGGGTTATATCAAAATTATGCGTGAAGCACGTATTCAGATGACCAAAGAAGGCTACTATGATCCTGCAATGATGAAAATTTTGAAAAAAGTCCGTTGTGGACAAACACCGAGTAGTTTTGAATGCGCATTGAATGATGAATAAGTCAGTGGGCTTCATCTATACATAGAGATAAAACCAGTGCTATAGATTAAAAAAGGCAAAATAAGTATTTAATGTGAGTTCGATGCAACCATAACTTATTGAAAAAAATAAATCTCTGCGGAGTCTTGCTGAGTTTTCACCCAATTGCAGGATCAGCCTGCGGCTAGCCCTACTTTTCTTTTGGGGTGAGGAGCGAAGCTCCGCAAGGGTAACCATCTTGCGCAGCGATATCGCTGCTCACCGCAAAACTCGTCAACCACTAGCAACATATTTAATCAGTCGCAGAAACAATACCTTATAGAGGTAGCCTTGCCTCAAACAGTTGCGGATGACGTTTCCGAGTATCATGTACTATCAAGATTTTTATATCGAATTCAGGTTATTTTCTTGTCTTTACTGTTGATCACTTTTGCAAAGCTACTGATCTCTGTTACATTTACGACATCATGTTTTAAAAATAATATTGAAGAAATGTTGTTAAATTCATTCAACGTAATCGGGTTGTTGATACTATTTTATCTTTATCCAATTTATGTATATGCCCGAGTATATCAAACAGGGGATATCATTTTTCAGACATCTAAATCTGCCCAAAGCCAAGTTATTCAACAGGCCACACATTCTCCTTATAGTCATATGGGAATGATTGTGCTAAGAAATGGTCAGACTTGGGTACTGGAAGCAATTCAACCTGTGCAATACACACCACTCCAACAATGGATTAACCGTGGGGTAAATCAAAGCTATAGCGTTAAGCGTTACCAAACTCAACTCAGTGTGGCTCAACAACAGAAATTAGTTCAACATGCTGAGACCTATTTAAACAAACCCTATGATGTTTATTTTGAATGGTCGGACGATGCAATCTATTGTTCAGAATTGGTTTGGAAAACTTATAAGAAAGCTTTAGCAATAGAATTAGCACCATTGGACAAACTATCGAGTTTTGATCTTCGCCATCCAAGTGTAAAAGCCTTAATGAAGCAAAGATATGGTCAACATATTCCATTGAATGAAATGGTGATTGCACCCAGTACACTTTTTAATTCAAAGCAATTGATCGATGTACGATAACATTGGAATGTTGGCAAAATAAAGAGATATAAAAAGCCAGACAATAAAAAACCTGAGTCATGATGCTCAGGTTTTTTATGAGACGTTTCATTGTAAAAACAATCTCGAATGTGGCGACCCTACGGGGATTCGAACCCCGGTTACCGCCGTGAAAGGGCGATGTCCTAGGCCTCTAGACGATAGGGTCGTTTCAGAGGTGGGCGTATATTAGGGTGAATACTGAGATGTGTCAAACCTTTTTCTGCAATAAAACCGAAAACTTGATTTATATGTATAAAAACAAAGCAATAACATCAAAATGATGAAAAGTAACGATGAAATCGAGCCAAATGGCTTTAAAGAACTTCTACAATATTTTTAATCACAGCAGGATGCTGTAAGTAGCCTGCAATCTGGTGTGGGGAATGGATAAATGTTGAAATAGATGTATTCAAAATGGCAGGTTGAAAGTCAAAAGGGGCATTGACCAAAGGAAAAGCAGTGAGGAAATCATCAGGAGAGTAAAAATTATGCCAATCACCGTTCAGACATTGAGGTCTATGAATCGGCTGAGTGAGTTTGGATTGAATCACCTTAAAAGCCAAAGGGGAACCCAAAGTAATAAAGCGTTGAATCTTATAATGTGATTGCAGTTGTTGTAAAAGATTATATGCGATCACAGTCCCTAAAGAGTGAGCAACAATGATGTAAGTTTCATCTGCATCTAAACTTGCTAAAATCCGTTGATGGACTTCATCCATAAATTGAGGGTTGGCTAAGTATAAATACGTTTCGATCAGAAATTTATGGATCAGACTTTCATGCAATTTAGGAAAGTTATTTAAAATGACTGAAAATTCTTTAAGTGCTTTGTCTTTGAATAACTGAGAAGCTAAATACAGCCGTTTTGACAGTTTTAGCTCATGCTCAGGCATAAAATAAGGCAAGATTGGGATGGTTTGTGCTGTATTTAAGACAGTGGATGGAACAGGTGTGCTATGTTTGTGGAAATGAAAATTAACCCATGTTTTTGGTAAGAAAGCATCAAGGTCAAAGCGGTTGCTAAGTTGATGTTTAGTGATCAAGTCGCCATAAAAGGGCAGGCTGATATCGAGGTCTGTAGTGGAAATAGAAAGTTTAAGCTCATTAATTCCTTGCTGAAAAATATCAAGCCAGTGTTGTTTTAAATTATCAGCATTATAATTTTGTTGGTTCATGCCATGAATAAAAATAATTTTCATTGCTGTTGTTATAAAAGGATGGACTGTGAATTTAATTTACGAGCTTAAACCCCTTTTGACTATCTCTAAATGTACAAAAAGTGTAGCAATTGCCACACTTTTTATTTGAAAAATACAGACGATGTTTTATTTAAGACTGTGAATCATGCTGAGATTTGTACAAGCATGCATAACTGATATAACAAACGGCAATAAAGATTAAGCAACAGATAAAACCGACCACCATTTCAGGATCAAACACCATACTGATACAGGTAATTAAACAGAATACAAAACCTAAAATCGGTACGATTGGGAACAATGGTGCAGCAAAACCTAACTCTGCCTTGCTATGACCTTGTTTATACCATTGGCGTCTAAAATTAAATTGACTGAGACAGATACTCATCCATACCACGACCATTGTAAAAGCAGCAACACCCAATAAGTTTTTGAAAATGGTTTCAGGTGCAAATTGTTCTGAAAGTAAGCCCGGTAGAGCGCCAAACATTGTCACAATCACTGCGATATACGGAATACCACGTGCATTAACTCTTGAGAATATTGCCGGAAGTTGTTTTTTTGCAGACAGTGACCACATCATCCGTGAGGCAGCAAATAGCCCTGAATTCGCCGCAGACAATAATGCAGTAATGATCACGAAACGAATAATGTCTTCTGCATAAGGAATACCGATATGATCAAATACAGTGACAAATGGACTACTACTTACCCCTTCAGCATGTAGGCCAGCCATTTGATGTGGCAATAATGCACTGATCACAATGATGGTACCGACAAAGAAAATCAATAAACGCCAAATTGCTGTATTGATCGCTTTAGGTACATTCTTGGCTGGATCTTCAGTTTCACCTGCGGCAACACCAATCAACTCTGTCCCAGAAAAGGCAAAGTTAACAATCAACATCGTGGTAAAGATCGGGAATAAACCTTGTGGAAACCAACCCTCAGCGGTTAAATTGCTAAATAAGGGTGCTTCATGATGTCCTTGATAATTGAGTAGACCGAAAATTGCCAATAAACCAAAAAGAATGAATGCAATGACGGTAATGACTTTTACCAATGATAGCCAAAACTCAGACTCAGCAAACCATTTGGTTGAGCTCATATTTAAGCCAAACACAATTGCTGCAAAAATCAGTGTCCATACCACATAGAGATATGTGGAAACCATTCCTGCATCAATAATGCTGCTGCGGTGAACTCTGTACCTAGAGTTGCTGACCAAGTCAGCCAATATAACCACGTGACGGTATAACCAGTCCCCGGACCAATATAGCGCTGTGCATAAGTACCAAATGAGCCAGACTCAGGCATATGTACAGCGAGCTCACCTAAGCAAAGCATCACCATATATGCAATGACACCGCCCAAAATATAAGAGAGGATGGCACCAATCGGACCTGTTTGTGAAATGACTTCACCAGATCCCAAAAAAAGCCCTGTACCAATTGCACCACCAAGCGAAATCATCACCAAGTGACGAGTACTCATTGCTCGTTTGAGTGGTGAGGAATTAGATGATACTTGAGCATCATTTTGAATTGGTGATGACGGCATAAGCTTCTAATGGAAATAAAACAAGAAGCGCGCTATTTTAGTCCAATTGCGAAATAGTGCAATGACTGAGTGGTTTTAATCGGCAATAATCCAGAATATAAATTTTCACTATTTTTTATTTTTATTAATTAATTATTTAAATCAAAAACTTATATTTAATATTGCTCGCGTTATTTTAATAAGTGAAAGTTCAATTGTTCAATAAAACGCATTATTCTAATGGTCTTATTGTTGTGTTTTTAAGCATTTGAAAATCAATAAATATAAAAAAACCTGAGTCATATTGCTCAGGCTTTTTATGAGAAGTTTCATGTAAAAAAACTTACTCGAATATGGCGACCCTACGGGGATTCGAACCCCGGTTACCGCCGTGAAAGGGCGATGTCCTAGGCCTCTAGACGATAGGGTCGTTATGAGGTGATGCGTATATTAATAACAAACGGCACTTTTGTCAAAACAGATTTCTTGAATAATCTTCTAACTGGTGAATCCTTCAGCAATTATTATTCTTTCAGCATGTTATTTAATCAATAAAGTATTGGATTGGTTTTGACAGTTAAAATTGTGATGACATAAAAGTTGAAAAAAATCAAAATTCACGATCTATGGATAGACAATCACATGGATATGGATTGAGTTCTGGGTGTATCCATCATTCATTGATGAATCTCATAGATGCCATAACAATGCTGACTTTAGCTTGATCTCAAGCACCTATTTAAGTACGGGTGCTTGATAAGCTCAGGGATGAATTAATCTTGCTGATGATACAGACCATAATAGGTCACATAACAGATCGCCATAAAGAGTAAGCATCCAATAAAGCCTGAAAGCATTTCAGGATCGGCTGCCATACTTAAGCCTGTTGCGGTACAGGTGATAAAACCTAAGATGGGTACAAGTGGGGGTACCAAGGTGTTTTAAATTTCAGATCAGCTAAGGTCTTTCCACTAGCAAACCATTTGCGACGGAAATTAAATTGACTCCAGCATATACTCATCCATACGATGACCATAGTAAATGCGGCTACCCCCAATAAGTTTTTGAAAATCACATCCGCGCCGAATTGCTCTGATAATAATCCGGGTAAACCACCAATCATGGTCACCAAAATTGCAATGATCGATGTACCTGATTTGGTCAGTTTAGAAAAAATACGTGGTAATTGTTTTTGAACTGAGAGTGCCCACATCATACGAGAAGCGGCATATAGTCCAGAGTTTGCTGTAGACAATAATGCCGTGATAATCACAAAGCGCATGATGTCTTCAGCATAAGGAATACCAATTAAATTAAAAACCGACACAAAAGGACTGTTGCTGATCCCTTCTCCATGTATCGCTAGACCAGCATCCTGATAGGGCAATAATGAACTGATCACAATAATGGTACCGACAAAGAAAATCATCAAACGCCAAACGGCAGCATGGATGGCTTTGGGTACATTTTTTTCAGGATTTTCTGTTTCGCCAGCTGCAATCCCGATCATTTCTGTGCCATTAAAAGCAAAGTTAACAATCAGCATGGTGGCAAAGATTGGAAATAGTCCATTGGGCAGCCAACCATGTGAGGTTAAATTGCTGAATAAAGGCGCAGATTCATTGCCATGAAATGGAATTAGACCAAATATCGCGGCCAATCCCAACAGAATGAAAACGAGAACGGTTGCCACCTTGACGAAGGACAGCCAGAATTCAGACTCCGCAAAAAAACGAGTGGATGTTAAATTGGAAATCAGTACAGCGATAATGAAGATTAAGGTCCATAACCAGATAGAAGTTGTTGGAAACCATTCCTGCATCAGCATCGCAGCAGCAGTAAACTCTGTTCCCAATGTTGCTGACCAGCCCAACCAGTACATCCATGAAACCATATAGCCTGTACCGGGACCAATATTTTTGGCAGCAAATGCCCCAAATGATCCAGTTACGGGTTGATTTACAGCCAATTTTCCTAAACATAGCATGACCATATAAGCAATCAAGCCACCGATGATATAAGCAATCACGGCACCAATTGGCCCTGCTTGAGCAATGACCTCACCTGAACTTAAAAATAAACCAGTACCGATCGCACCGCCTAAAGACAACATAATCAGATGTCGTTTGGTCATGGATCTTTTTAAGACAAAAGACTGTCCATCAGCGTTGAAGTGCTGATTCGATTGCTCGGGAGATTGCATATTTGATGTAACTGAACTCTAAATGAATATTTTAGAGTAAAATGTGAAAATTCACAAAATAAAATGAAATAACTAGGCGTAAAGTATAAGAAAATAAATTGAAATGACTAAGATTAAGTGATGGTATTGCGAGAGGAAGGAAATATATGGCGACCCTACGGGGATTCGAACCCCGGTTACCGCCGTGAAAGGGCGATGTCCTAGGCTTCTAGACGATAGGGTCGTTTAGAAGATGGCGCTATCTTATTGATCCGCCATCAAAGTGTCAAGTAAGTGAGGAGCGAGTTTGTTCAAAATATAGCAGAACAGTTCAGCAGTCTTTTGTGTATCATACAATGCTGAATGTGCTTCTCGACCATCAAATTCAATTCCAGCTTGAATACATGATTTTGCCAATACCGTCTGACCAAACATCACCGCACTCAAAGTCACAGTATCAAAGACTGAAAAGCTATGAAATGGGTTCTGATTTTTAGTGTCTGTACGAGCGATCGCTGCTTTTAAAAACCCTAAATCAAAATGTGCATTGTGTCCAACCAAGACTGCATGCGTACAATTTTGTTGACGACGCACGTCATTCACTGCTTTAAAAATACGTTTAAGTGCTGTTTTCTCATCTTCAGCCATCGCCATACGCATCGGATTAAATGGATCAATACCAATGAAATCTAATGAGCGGCGATCTAAATTCGCACCTTCGAAGGGGTTGATATGTGCATGATGTGCTTCACCAGGAACAAATTTTCCTTCAGCATCATACACAATCGGGATGCATGCTATTTCTAGCAATGCATCTGTATCTGCATTAAAACCTGCTGTTTCTACATCAACAACGACGGGTAAAAAACCACGAAAACGTTGTCCAATCACAGGTAATGTTTCAGTTGTCACACCTTTCTCCATTGGATGGTTTTTCCAGCATAAAGCGGAATAATCTGTTCATCATCCAAATAATCTAAACTTTCAGGGATGACCTGTTCTTCTTTGACAAGAGTAATCGTATTTGTATTGCGAGGCAAACCATAGAAGTCTGCACCAAAAATACTGGCGAAACCTTCAAGACGTTCGATTTTGTTCACTTGATCGAATGCTTGAGCATACAGTTCAATTGCGGTTGGGGCACTATAGCAACCTGCACAGCCGCAAGCATTTTCTTTGGCATTTTTAGAGTGTGGCGCACTGTCTGTACCCAAGAAAAACTTAGGATTTCCGCTAGTTGCAACTTCAAGTAAGGTCTGTTGATGAGTCTGGCGCTTTAAAATCGGTAAGCAGTAAAAGTGAGGTTTTACTCCACCGACCAACATGTCATTACGGTTAAATAATAAATGTTGTGGGGTAATGGTTGCTGCAACATTACGATCTTGTTCGAGCACAAAATGTGCAGCTTCACTGGTGGTAATATGTTCTAAAATTAATTTTAATTTTGGAAATTGCTTTAATAATGGTGAAAGTACTTCGTCTAAAAAGCGTTTTTCACGATCAAAAATATCGACATGATGATGAGTCACTTCGCCGTGTAACAGTAAAGGAACTTGATGTTCTTCGAGTTGTTCAATGACTGCATAAACTTTACGAATGTCACTAACGCCATTATCTGAATTGGTGGTTGCACCAGCAGGATAAAGTTTAATGGCATTTACATATTGAGATTCTTTGATTTTACGAACTTCGTCTGGCGAAGTATGGTCAGTGAAATACAGGACCATACGTGGGTCAAAATTTAGACCTTCAGGTACATGTGCCATAATACGATCACGATAAGCATTCGCCTCATCCACTGTTTTAACTGGTGGAACTAAGTTCGGCATACAAATCGCACGGGCAAATTGTTTGGCTAGATCTGGAACTGTACGTTTTAAAGCAAGACCATCACGGAGGTGAGCATGCCAGTCATCTGGCTGAAGCAAAGTGATCGTATTCAAGGCAATTCTGACTTACAAAATAAATGAGATGATAATCTATAACAGTTTAAAATGATAACAGCTATTTCTAATCAATAATTCAAATTAAATGATTAAAAACAAATCTAAAGCTTATATTTTGTGCATTTTAGTCATAGACCTGTCATGATAAAATGCTAATCCGCGTAAAATGGAATAATACACAGCAACATTATTAATATTTTCAATTGTTTAAATTTAACCCGCGTTGTAATAGCAGGCTTTTAAAATGAAATAGTCAGGATGAGCTATTGCATATTTTACTTAAAAAACGATAATAAAGTCATACAAAGCTCTACGGTGAATACACATTATTTAAACAGGGTTAATAAATAAAGAATTGACTTTATATAATAAGTTCTTAATTTCTGATGTGAAAATGATCAAAAAGCTTTATAAAAATGAATTTTAGGGTGTTCGTTTAATATTCTATATATATTTGATATTACATAGTTTATTAAAGAAGTAAACGATAAAATTGAGTGAATAGCGAGTTTTATATGGGCAAGTTTCTGCCAAGTCTAATTTGCGTCTTGTGTGTTGCAGGTTTTGGTATTCAAAGCCAAACTTTTGCTAAACAAAATGCAAAAAGTGAAAAAAACCAAGAAGCCATCAAAGCTGATCCAAAACAAGACTGGTCATTAAATAGTATCAATAACGCCAATTGGTCTGTGAGTCTAGCAAGAGGGCAGTTTCCTGCCTATGCGCGCGCGCAAGTGATGTTAAATAATTTGCATGCTTCACCTGGACCTATTGATGCTAAGAGTGGTAAAAATTTTTTAAAAGCGATTGCTGCCTATCAGCAAATTAAAGGTTTACCGATCAGTGGCGAGTTAGATCAGCAGACTTGGGACAGTTTGCTGAAAAACCAAACTGCACCAGCTTTTGGTGCTTATCAAATTACAGCTCAAGACCTGAAAGGTCCTTATGCTAAATCGATTCCACGAAATTATGCTCTGCAAGCCAAAATGCCGGGGCTTTACTATACCCGTGTAACTGAAATGCTGGGTGAGAAATTTCATATTGATGAGGATTTTTTGAAACAGATCAATCCACATGCTAATTTTAAGAAAGTAGGCGAAACCATCAATGTACCTATTGTTCGCAATGATTTACCTCAAGATGTTGCACTGATTATTGCACATAAACCTGCGCGCCAGCTTTATTTATATAATCATTTAAATCAAATGATTGCTTCATTTCCTGCCACGATTGGCGGGTCAGGAACTCCATCTCCAAAAGGTACCCATAAGGTGATTAAGGTTGCACCGAATCCTGTCTATGGGTATAACCCGAAAAATTTTGTTCAGGGAAGCAATCGTCAGAAATTGGCCTTGCCACCCGGCCCAAATGGACCCGTTGGCAATATGTGGATTGCATTGAGTAAACCCACCTTTGGAATTCATGGGACTCCAAATCCATCATTAATTTCTAAAACTGCTTCTCATGGATGTATTCGTCTCACCAATTGGGATGCAAATGATCTGGGTCGTAAAGTTCAGCCGGGTACTGTGGTGAAATTTTTGGACTAAGACAAATGGTTTTTAAAAGCGACCTCTACGCTTCTGTATAGGTCGTTTTTTGTGATTTATCGCCATATTTCGCTGAATATCAAAAATATACACAACATCATGCATGGATTGGCTATGATGCAACAATTAACTATTGTTAGAAGAAAGTCATCTTTATGGGTACAGAAAAAAAATTATCTACTCAAGAAGTCATTAAACTGGAACGTGATTTGGCTAAATTTGCCAATATGATGGATTCAGTGGTACGCATTCCCTTTACCAAACAAGGTGTGGGAGCTGATGCTGCATTAAGTACCATTCCAATCGCAGGTGATGTGGCGGGTTTTATCTTAACCTGTTATGCGGTGTATAAAGCCAAGCAGATTGGTGTACCCCAAGCCAAGTTGAATGGTGTGTTAAAGCTTGCAATCATGGATGGTATTGTCGGCTGTATTCCTATTGCAGGAACATTGTTTGACATTTTTATCCGACCAAGTCGTAAAGCTTTAGATATCGTGCATGATCATATTCAAGCAGAGTATCAGATCCATTCAGATGACCATGTTGTTCATCCGTTTTTGCATGAAAAATTAGAACAAAAGCAGCAGCATTCTGCCTTTTGGCGTAACCCTGTTGTTGCATGGATTTGGATTCATATCCCTGATATTTTGGGCTTGGTGGTATTGATATTGATTGCAATTGCCATGTGGCTGGGTGTAAATATGTTGTGGGATTGGTATCAGAGCTATAAAACCTAACAGTACTGCTTAAACTGATTTAAACATTCATAGATGCACTGACAGAGGTGATCATGCAAGATTATATTTCGGCAAACCTTCCTGCGATTGATTTTGATCATACTCGTAAGTTTTATGCATTCTTGGGTTTTCAATGTGATTATCAGTCTGACCAGTGGATGATTTTAACCAAAGACAGTTTGATTTTAGAGTTCTTCCATCATCCTCAATTGGATCCAAAAGCATCATGGTTCAGTGCTTGTTTAAGAACACATGTTATGGACGATTTATTTCATTTTTGGCAAGCTTTGGATTGGACACAATATCCAGATGCAAGGATGACTGAGATTCAATATTTAGAAGAAATTGATATGTTTTGTGTGATTGACCCAAATGGTAGCCTTATTCACTGCATTCAATTGAGTTAGTCAACTATTTCTTATTCAATCTATGCATTCAAAAAAATAATTTATTCAGAAACAACAAAGCCTCCTGATTGGAGGCTTTATTGTTTAAGGGAGAATAAGAAAGTAAATATATCAATTTACCATTAAGGTAGATTTAATTGACGTAAAGCTGCAACACGTTGTTCGATACTTGGGTGAGTTTGGAATAAAGCGGCTAAACTAAAGCCTTGTTCCTTACCTTCCGTAATTGCAAATGCTTTCATTTCTTTTGGCATTTGATCTGGCATTTCAGATTCAGCTTGTAAACGTAATAATGCTGAAATCATGGCTTCCTTACCTGCAAGCTGAGCACCTGCTTCGTCGGCACGGTATTCACGATAGCGTGAGAACCACATCACAATCGCAGAGGCCAATATACCAAACACAATATCAAGTACGATGGTAATGGCAAAATAAGCCAGTCCAGGTGCTTCACCATCTTCACGGCCAAATACGTTACGGTCAATAAAGTCACCGACCACGCGTGCAAAGAACATGACAAAGGCGTTGACTACACCTTGAATCAGAGACAATGTCACCATGTCTCCATTGGCAACGTGACCAATTTCGTGTGCAAGCACTGCACGTAATTCATCTTTATTCATTCGTTCAAGCAAACCAGATGAAACCGACACCAATGCATCGTTTTTATTCCAACCTGTTGCAAAAGCGTTTGACTGATAAGAATGGAAAATACCAACATCTGGCATTTTAATACCAGCACGTTGAGAAAGTTGAGCAACCTCTTGTAATAACCAAGCTTCTGCTTGGTTACGAGGAGCATTCGGATCAATTAATTCAGTGCCTGTTGTTTTTAGCGCCATCCACTTTGACATAAAGAGGGAGATTAAAGAACCTACCATACCAAAGACTAAACAGATGACCATCAGGTTGCCTAATTTAAGACCGCCAGCGCCGTGGTAACTACCAACACCTAATAATGATAGGATAATGCCAGCTACAACCAGTACCGCGAGGTTGGTTAGCAAAAACAAACCAATCCGCATCATGGAGAGAATCCTCTTATAAATAATCGATAATACGATTTATGGGAATAAATCATGAATTTCAATATGAGGTTTGACTGATTAAAATTCAAGAATCATTGAAAAAATCTATACGCTGAAAAATAAAAAAAATTTGGCTATAGGGATAGTAAATAGGGAATTTATCTAAAAAATAGAGCAAGATAAAATAAGATTCTCTATATAGGAGAAAACATAATAACTTTCAATCATTTGTTTAGAAAATGTAATTGCGCAATTAAAGTGCTTGATTTGGGTGTTTAAACCTTGGTTTTCTGCCTTAACACACATTTTGAGCAATAAGTCAGCTGAGCGTAGTCCGAAACAGATTAATTACCAATTGTAATTCGTGCAGTTGCACTCGCATGCGCAGTTGAGTATGAACCCGATGGCGCATCGGTATAAGTCCCATCTGAGGCAATAATAATTGGCCGAGCACTATACTTAACGGGTTGAATGTTTGAAGCATTACTCATCGTTGGTGCAGTATCATTATTGGCGCTTTCGTTTGAATTCGATTGTGCGATGATTTGTCCAGTGCTGGCAGTACTGTTGGTTGATAAATTCAAACCACCTGAATATAAGTTATTTAAACGACTGGTGACTCGTTTTACATAGTCTTGTGTTTCACGAAAAGGAGGAATACCTCCATATTTATCAACATTACCTTCACCAGCATTATAAGCGGCTAAAGCTAGGGTGGTATTGCCATTAAATCGTTTCATCAGCCAACTGAGATATTTAGCACCACCAAATATATTCTGTTGTGGATCAAACGAATTTGACACATTAAAGCGACGTGCAGTTGCTGGCATAAGTTGCATCAGCCCTTGAGCGCCCACAGGAGAACGTGCATTTGAATTAAACCCTGATTCAGTATGCATCACAGCTTTAATTAAGCCTTCGGAGACACCATGGGTTTGGGCCGCTTGACGGATGATACTGTCAAAGGCATTTCGGCTTTTACTGTAGCTTGGCAACACGGAAGATTCTGTATTTCCCCAATTGCTATAACTGTGAATATTACTGTCTTTGTAATAAGTAACTTTTATTTTTTGTAGTGAACTGTCGGTATTTTTACGGTTGGTGAGAAGGGTTGTGCCATTTTGATCTTTGTAAAAATAAATTTGTTCCGCAAAGGACTGTGATGTCAATGAGCTGATGCTCAAACACCCTAAAACCGATAGCAAAGAACCTGTCATTAACTTTTTCATTTGTAGTAATTAAAATATTTCCCCAATTTCATTTTGGAGTTTATCAAAGTTATGGGACAAGAAAAACTATGATTTGAGTTTTAACAATACAATTAAAAAAATGCAAGTGCTATTTGTTGGCATATTAAGCAAAAAAAATTTTATATTTTTTTTTGAAAAATATCTATTGACTAAGATAAGTTATTGAAAAATATATTTAAAATATAGTGGTTAAAAAATGATCAATTTAGGGAAAATGCCCATCATTGCGATAGGAATCTATGTCAAGCCCCAAAGAATCCACAATTTTATCCACAGGTTTTGTGGAAAAGTCCAAAAGATAAGCACTTTGCATAAAAAATGAACTTTGCCGTCTATTTTAAATCGGTGAATAAGACAGAAAGATGACCAAATAAAAATTGATGCAAAATAAAAAAATCTTTAGATGCGGTTAACGTTCAAATCAGATAAAATTGCCCAGTATTTTTTTATGGGTCAATCTCGTCTATGTTCTCGCCAGTTGAGTCCGAGCAAGGATTTAATTTCAAACCAGAACTTCCTACAAGTTCAGCATATTATCGTCTCCTGAAAAAGCTTCGCCGTCAGGTGGGTCATGCCATCCGCGACTATAAAATGATTGAGGAAGGCGATAAGGTGATGGTCTGTGTTTCTGGTGGGAAAGACAGTTACACCTTGCTCGATATTTTGTTGCAATTTAAACGCATTGCGCCAATTAATTTTGATGTAGTCGCTGTCAATTTGGATCAGAAACAACCTGGTTTCCCCGAAGACGTATTACCTAAATATTTGGAAGAAAAATAATATTCCTTATTATATTTTGGAAAAAGACACGTATAGCATCACCAAACGTTTAACGCCTGAAGGCAAAACCTATTGTGCTGTATGTTCTCGTTTACGTCGTGGTTCGCTTTATGGCTTTGCTCAAGAGATTGGTGCAACCAAGGTGGCACTTGGACACCACCGTGATGACATCATTGCAACCTTCTTTTTGAATTTATTTCATGGTGGTAGCTTAAAAGCGATGCCTCCAAAATTATTGTCTTCTGACAAAAAGAATATTTTGATTCGTCCATTGGCATATGTTGAAGAAAAAGACATCATCAAGTATGCCGAAATTCGTAAATTCCCGATTATTCCATGTAACTTGTGTGGTTCTCAGGAAAATTTACAACGTGCAATGCTGAATGACATGCTGCGTGCATGGGATAAGCAATATCCAAAACGTTTACACAGTATTTTTGGTGCATTGCAAAATGTTTCACCTTCACAATTGGCCGATCGTGATTTATTTGATTTTGAAAAATTGGATGAAGAGCGTGAATTCGATATGAAATGTGACACAGAAGAAATGAAAAAACGTTTGGATGTGGTCAATTTAAGTTTTGCTGCTGAGTGAACTTTTTTGCCAATTTTTTGAACAAATCGGGTACTCATATTGAAATGAGTGCCTGATTTTAAAAAATAAAACGATAAAACCAATAAAACATGAACAGTCCGTACAAAAAACTTTAGCCCAAATTGAAATTATCATGCTATAATATTGGGCAAGCAAAACTGCTTCACCCTGATGTTGTCTGGATAGATGGCACAATAAATTGAATAAATAATTTGAGGAATGAACATGCCTGCATTTTTAACTGATGATTGGTTTGCAAATGTTGAAAAATTAACTGCTGAAGCAGGTGATTTAAACTTGCCACCAGCGCTTTCTGGTTTAGCGATTAATTTGGTTGTTGCAGATGCAGATGGCAACACAGAGCTTGCTTTGGATGGTGGTAAAATCATTAAAGGTAGTTCTGCAAATGCCAAAACTACACTCAATATGGATGCTGAGACGCTTCGTAAAGTGTTCCTAGAGTTTGATATGGCTGCTGCGATGCAAGCGTTCATGACAGGTAAAATCAAAGTTCAAGGTGATATGTCTCAATTAATGGCATTACAAACAGCGAAGCCTAGCCAAGAACAAAAAGATTTGTTTAAGAAAGTATTAGAGCAAACTGCTTAATTTTCTTTAAACTAAAAAAGCTTACTCCCAGAGTAAGCTTTTTTATTGTCTGATAATTTAAGTCGATCAAAAAACAATCTATGTCGATGATCCAATCTACCATCGACCGATGATCAATAGACTTGGGTGTCAAATAGTATCCAGCAACAGCCCTTACTAAATCTCAAGTAAACGTGGTGTCGTTTTGATATGCTCTAAATATGCACGAATACGTGTAACATATTGCACTGCCTGCTTATAGCGACCATTACTGCTTTGGTGGCGCGTTAAATAATTGTAAAGATTCATCCAGTCATTTGGATCTTTACCTTGCGCTTTAATACGTTTCTGAATGCCTTCAACAGCACCCGGTCCCATATTATAGGCAACCAATGCATACCAATGACGGTCAGGTGTGCGAATGTATGAATAGCGATTCAGCATCATATCAAAATATTTTGCACCACCCTGAATACTTTGTGCTGGATCATTACGGTTACTCACACCCATTTCTTTTGCAGTGTTATTGGTTAACATCATTAAACCGCGGACACCTGTGGGAGAAACAGAGTCGGGTTTTAAATATGATTCTTGATAACCAATAGCAGCAAGCAGATGCCAATCTAAACCATACTGTTGTGCAGAGCGTTTAAAGCTGGCTTTATAAATCGGTAAACGAGCGCTTAAATCACGTTGAATGATATTCCAATCGTCTTTTTTAACAACATTGCGGTTATAAAACGATGCCAACTGCTGTGTTGCACCATTTTGTTTGCTTTGACATATAAAACCACTTGCTGTCGCAGTGAGTGGATCATCAGCTTGCTTAAAAACCCAATTGATCTCTGTATTTAGGCCATTGCTTTTTAAACTGTTGAAGTCACCGCATGTTGCTGAGAATGAAGTTAAGTCTTGCGCTTCAATACTTTGCATTGTTGCAGTGGTAATCGCAAAATTTGCTTTACCTTGATTGACCATTTTGAGTGCAGTTGCATTATCTGCCACTGTTTTAAACTCAAGCTTCACGTTTAAGCTTTCAGCATAATTGTGGGCTAAATCATAGCCGAAGCCATGCTTATACTGTCCATCCTTAAATACGATACTCGGATTGGAAACAGCAACTACAGTCAATTTACTCGAATTAACTACAGCATTGTATTGATTGTTCTTACTGGCATTAATACTAAAAGGAATTAATGCAGTGGATAAAACTAAACATTTAATTGGAAGAGCACGAAATAATGAGTTAGGGCAAAGCCTCGACCCAGAGGTTGAACTACTGTGCATGTTGTCTCCGCTACAAGTAATTTATTGCCCTAAAAAGTAATAAGCACAAAAGTACCTACAGACTTCTTACAGTTGGTAAATTCAATAAGGGTGGGCAGTCATGAACGTCATTCAAAAAATGACATGTGGGATTGAAAGATTTTGCAGAAAAACTACAAAATTAAAAAAATAAGCTAATAAAACATGTGCGCATAATATAGGCAGATTTTTTGTCTGTCAAATATTGTTTAAAAAATGAACAGTTATTAATAATTAAGATCATGATTTTTATCATTTATTTTTTTAAAAAATTACACTGAAATTGTTTTGCAATAAAACTGGAAAAAACTGTAAGCAAATGTACTGTATGTAAGTTAAGTTAGAGTGCCATTGAGAAAATTTTAGTTAAGGATTTTACATGAATTTTTTCAAATTTAGAGGTTCAAACACGATAAAAATACATGACATATTTGTCGTTAAAATCAGTTGGGTTCTTCTGTAATTTTTATACCTTGGCTATAGACTTAAGCCAATATTTTTTTAAAAATATATCTTAAAGCAGATCTATGGTGAATGGTTTTAAATCATGAAATCAAATTTAATCACCCGTTCGGGACATGATTTATTAGTTGCAGAGCTGCAACAACTTTGGCGTGAAGAGCGACCAGAAGTGACGAAAAAGGTGACATGGGCTGCCAGTCTTGGTGACCGATCTGAAAATGCGGATTATCAATACAATAAACAATTGCTGAGAAAGATTGATCGTCGTGTACGATATTTAGGTAAGCGCTTAGAAGAATTACGGATCGTAGATTTTGCACCTGAGCAAGAAGGAAAAGTCTATTTCGGCGCATGGGTCGAGATAGAAAACGATGAAGGAGAGTCTAAAACTTTACGGATCGTTGGTGTTGATGAAATTTATGACCATCACCCTCAGCATATTTCTATAGACTCTCCAATGGCGAGGGCTTTGCTCTCTAAACAGGTGGATGATGAAGTTGAAGTAGTGACACCTTTAGGAAAAAAACTTTGGTATATCAACTCAATTTGTTATGAAAAGCATGAAATTTCAGCAAATTAGAAATTTTTGATTTTATTTTGTACATTCGCACCTAAAAATGTAGAAAAAGATTTGCCAAGTCGTGTTTTTATTTATATGATAGCCGCCATTGGAAGCGTGGCAGAGCGGTTTAATGCACCGGTCTTGAAAACCGACGAGGGTGTGAGTCCTCCGTGAGTTCGAATCTCACCGCTTCCGCCAAATATCGAAAAAGCCCTTGTGATTACAAGGGCTTTTTTTTATATATATAAATTTATTAAAAATAAATCCTAAAAAATAATTGGTAATCATGTGAATAAACGAATTATTCACATGAGTTTGGATAACGTATTTAATCAGTGCAGTATCTTATTTAGCTCAGCATAATAAAGCGCTGAATGAATGCACGAGCAATACAAAAACAGATTGTTCAGGAGTAGATATGCTCCTGACCCATCACTCCTGATCAATGCTCTAAGGTATTTACAGATGAATGGTTGGATAATGCACGTAAATCAGAACCAGAAGGTGCTTGATAAATTCTTAAACCAAATTCAGGAATAATTGCCATCAGATGGTCAAAAATATCAGATTGAATAGCTTCATAATCATTCCATACTGTTGTATTGGCAAATGCGTAGATTTCAAGCGGTATGCCTTCACTGGTCGGCTGTAACTGACGAATGATTAGCGATTGGTTTTTTGCAATACCTGAATGTTGTTTTAGATAAAACTCAACATAAGCCCGAAAGGTCCCAATATTGGTCAGACGACGCTGATTATAAATAGACTGATTTTCAAATTGCTGATTAAAAGTCTCAAGTTCAGACTTCTTGTTATCCAGATACTGATCTAAGAGTAAGAAAGCCTTTAATTTCTGTTGTTCTTCTTGAGTAATGAAGTGAATACTGGTTTGGTCAATAAAAATAGCGCGCTTGATACGTCTTGCACCCAACAATTTCATACCACGCCAGTTTCTGAAAGTATCGGTTACCAACTTGTTGGTTGGGATTGTGGTAAAAGTCTTATCAAAATTTTGCACAGTGATCGTATGTAGCGACATATCAATCACATCACCATCTGCATTCAAGGATGGCATTTCAATCCAGTCACCGATGCGTACCATGTCATAAGAAGAAATTTGTACAGAAGCGACCAAAGAAAGAATGGTATTTTGGAAAACCAATAACAATACTGCTGCCATAGCACCAAAACCTGCCAGCAAAGTAAATACATCTTTCTTCAGGAATGTACCCAATACCAGTAAACCACAGACGATAAATACAATCAGCTTGACCAGCTGAAGATAACCTTTGATGGGTTTATTGAGTGACTTTGGATTACGTTGATAAAATAAGTTAAAAACATTGAGAAGTTCACTGAGTGCAAGGGCAATCGTGAGGAAGATAAATGCTTGTGATGCCATTTGTACGAGACTGACAACTTTTACAGACAAATGCGGAACTGTGCTAATCCCATTTAAAATAACAATCGCAGGTAAAATGTTGGCAACTCTTCGAATCACACTGTGTTCAGAGAAAATTTCACTATATGCAAACTTCATCTTTGAAATGAGTTTACGTATACCCCGAACAACGACTTGTTTTGCAATAAAATTTGCTAAAAATGCGAAAAAAAGCAAAATGGACAATGATGTCAGCATTTCTAACCATGGATACTGATCAGACCATTCCTGTATATTTTGTAAAAAGGCAAATTTATCCAAAAGTACAATCTCAAACTCAAAATCTCGGATAGGTCATTGTATTGTTTATGAATGACAATATTGGTTAAAAATACTTTTTAGCTACATTTGGGCATCATTTATTTACTCAATAGAATGATCACATGATCTATGCTGAATAATTACGATATTTTTATCC
>WNDP01000053.1 GCA_009912575.1 Acinetobacter bereziniae | reverse complement strand
TGAATATCTAAAAGCAGATTGGCAAGGTTTGGTAGATGTACAACTTGCGACATTAAACTGGGTGGATTGGTTCAATAAAAAGCGTGTACATAGTGCTCTAGGTTATGTATCACCATTTGAATTTGAAGCAATGTACTATGATAAGATGAGCCCGTTAGGTCAGGTGGCCTAACTTAAATAAAAATCTCTCCGAAAAACCCGGTACGGTTCATACGTTTGAATCCTAGCACCTGTTTCTATAGCTATATTACACATTGATCTTAATTCAAATGGAGCTTGATCTAAATACTTTTTTAATATCAACTGCTCTAATTTATCTAGGGGGTGTAAACGGCCTCCATCTAGAATTTCGTCTGAATTAAGTGTTCTATTATTAACTCGAATTGCTAAGTCGGAACTCTTAACTTCTTTTGTAAACTGCATTCCTAGTTCATTATTACAACGAATTCTTTTTTTTATGGTTTTATATGCTCAGGACTGAATAATTTTTTTTCAATACAGAAATCATAAAATCTCAAAACATGTCTCATCTTTTGACTTGCTGTACTTTGGCTAGATGGTTTAAATGCGAATTGTTGTCTTAAGTGTAAATGATATAAATAAGTTGGTCTTTCTTGTTTATCTAGTGGAAAATTATCTATGGTTAAACTTTTATTCTCAATAAATCGTAAATAGCTCAAGAGATCATTAGCTATTCTTAGCACGGTTGAGGTATCTCTATACTGATTCATTAGTAGATCATGGAAATAGATTGAAGCTAAATCCCACACTTTGCCATCACTTTTAATTATTGATGGAAACGTATGAGTGTAGAAATCTTCAAGATTGTTGAAAGTTTTATTCTCAACATCATATCTTTGAGGTTTATATCCATAAATTTTTTCAATCTTAGCAGTCGATACAAAATCTGATGAATTTACCATTTGACTCAATCTAACTGTAAGTGGATTGCTTAAAGTATCCTCTCTATATTTATAAAAATCTATATTTATTTATGTGCATTTTGGTGTTGTGTGTAATTTTATATTTTTAGTGTTGTGTGGTGAAGTATCAACAGACTTTAAAAAAATTAGGGCGAAAAATATTGGGAAAATGATCCTAGACAGTGTTGTGGACAGCCGATCCCTCTAAATTCTTAAAATATTTTTGTTCAAAGGCTTCAGGACTTAACCAGCCATTTGCTGAATGCCTTCTGATTTGATTGTAGTAAATTTCAATATATTCAAACAAGACAGAGTTGGCCTCTTTTCGGGTAATAAGCACACTACCGTGAACTACATGAGCTTTTAGTGTATGAAAAAAGCTTTCCGTCACCGCATTATCCCAACAGTTTCCTCGCCTAGACATGCTTTGAATGCAGTTATTCGTTAATAATAGCGATCTAAAGTCACGACTACAGTACTGACTGCCTTGATCAGAATGCACCATAACACCCGTTTGGTACCCCTGACGAGCCATTGCATAATTAAATGCATCACACACCAATTGACGGTCTATCCGATGGCTGGTTTGCCAACCCACAATACGACGACTAAATAAATCTAGCATCACACATAAGTACAACCAACCTTCTTTGGTGTGGATATACGTTATGTCGGTTGTCCAAACTCTATTTGGCCGAGTGACTGTAAACTGGCGATCTAATAAATTCGGTGCCGTCGGTAAACAATGATTCGAATCAGTCGTATGCTTATATTTACGTGCAATCTTGCTGCGTAAACCGAGCTTTTTTAACATCCTTCCAACTGTACGTTCACTCATACAGTAACCTAAATCATGCATGTCGTGTACCAATGAAGGTGCTCCTAAGCGAGCATGGTGCTGCCAATATACAACTTTTAAATCAGTATACTTCTGATTGACGTAAATCTGTTTCTTTCGCCAAGCATAGTAGCCTGAAGTACTAACACCTAGGCATTTACAGGCAGAAGAAACCGTAATTTCAGTCATAGCTAGACCTTGGATTACCGTGTACTTTTCTTGGCATGATCTGTTAGGAAGTACACATGCGCCTTTTTTAAAATATTATTGGCTTCCCTGAGTTGTTTGACTTCTTTTTCTAAATCGAGAATACGCTGTTGCTCTAGCGAGAGTTGGCGTTTGCTTGAACCCGCGGGATTAGCCTCACGAATCCATTTATCTAATGTTGAATACCCCACACCTAATTTCTGGGCGATTGCAGCCACAGACTCGTGTGAGTTTGAAAGTGCATAATCAATTGCTTGCTGCTTAAATTCTGGACTAAAGCGTTTAGCCATTTTTACATCTCCAAAGTTAACCTTACGTTATCTTTAGAGGGACTATGTGTCCATCATTTTGTCTAGGATCAAAAAAGCGCTCAAATATAAATATAGTGGGACAACTTATGTCGCCCAGCTCTAGTACATTTTCAATAAATTTGGCATCATACAATTAACGAAAAAATGATAAATGATAAATGACTCAAATGCGTTGGTTAGAACTTCTCTCAACTGTTCGTTTAGGAAGTAAGAAACAAAGTACAGAACAAGCACGAAGCCCTTTTCATAAAGACTATGACCGCATTATATTTTCACAAAGTTTCAGACAACTGAATCGTAAAACTCAAGTCCATCCACTGACTCAACACGATGGTATCCATACACGACTGACGCACTCTCTAGAAGTCTCATGTATTGGTCGCTCATTGGGAATGCTGGCAGCCGAAAAAATACAAAAAGAACTTCCAATCTGGATTTCCCCAGCCGATGTTGGCGCAATCATACAAGCAGCATGTTTAGCACATGATATTGGCAATCCACCTTTTGGACATGCTGGTGAATATGCCATTCGTGAATGGTTTGACGATGCAGCACATACTGATTTTTTAAAAGACTTAAGTCCTGAGCAACAAGCCGATGTTCGTCAGTTTGAGGGTAATGCGCAAGGATTACGTTTGCTGACTAAAATTGACTACCATCCTCATGATGGAGGAATGCGCTTAACTTATGCAACGTTAGGAGCTTACCTAAAGTATCCATGGTTATCCCAAACTATAGAATTTCAAGGAAACACACCTGCAAGTAAACGGGCAAAATTTGGCTGTTATCAAGCTGAGAAAGAAATTCTCAAACAAATTGCAGACCAACTTGGCTTAATTCAATTAGGTGAATATCGCTGGTGTCGCCATCCTTTAACCTATTTATTAGAAGCAGCAGATGATATTTGCTATGCCTTAATTGATTTAGAGGATGGGATTATTCTCAACATGCTTTCTTATGAAGAAGTTGAACCTATTTTTCTTGATTTATTAGGAGATTTTGGGATACCTGCTGAATTAAATATGCCCTACACCACTTGGCAACAAAAAATTGCAGCATTACGTGGTCGTGTGATGAAGCGTTTAGTTGAGGAAGTTACGACTGCTTTTGCAAAACAACATTTCCAAATTATATCAGGGCAACTTAAAGGCTCTTTATTACAATACTGTTCTGAAGATATTGAACTGGGAATAGATCGTGCCAAAAATCTTGCTCGTGAAAAAATCTTTGAACATCCGCAAAAGTCTGGACTGGAAATTATTGCACATCAAAGCCTGCAACATATCTTAGATGCTTTTATTCCACTAACCACGCCACATAAAACTTTAAGTTTTAAAGATGGTCGTTTGATGTCCACCTTAGAACGCTTTGGCGCTCGCTTTAGTGACAACCACTATGACAATATTATGCAAGTTCTTGATATTGTCAGTAAGTTCTCAGATCACCAAGCCTACAATTTGGCACAAGAACTTCAAGGGAATAAGGTTGGGTTTTTCTGATGACATTACGGCATGTTGATGATGGCGTGTATAGATATCAGTTTATCTTTGCTGATCAATGGGTACATTGTCCTGACTGTGAAACTCCAGGAATCATCCATTATCAAAAACTTATAGATCAACCTGAACATTGTGAATGCCGCTCACATTTCATATTTACGTGCCGTAAATGCAACCGCCACTTAGACAGCCATTCCAAACAATATGATAAAGAATTTAATGGTCATTATTACGTATCACTCACTGAGCGCTGTCATTTCTGTGGTGGAACTCAACTCAGCATAAACCACAAAATACGGCATCTTAAAAATCCAGTGACGCATGTAGAGGCAACTTGTTCTATATGCAAGAAGAACTCACGACTCAGTGTAAAATTACAAGACATTGACTATTCCAAAGCAAATCGACTTGAACATGCACAATTTGGACTGAAACTGTATTTAACTGCTCAAACTCGGCTTGGTAATCTCTACATCCACAATCCTGAGCATTTACGTGTACTCAAGTCCTTTGTTCAAGCTGATTTACGTGAAAGAACACAAAACACAGGAAATTCCAGTTATTTTTCTCGCTTGCCTGCTTGGATAAAATCTGCACGAAATCGTAAAGAAATCCTCAAAGCAATTTTGCGTTTAGAGCAAATGGCATCTACTATTCAACCATGAACAAAATTAAGTGAACCAAAGCAATGATCGGATGTCTTATCGGTGAAGTCTTAGCCTTAGAAGCACCAACTGTACTTTTAAATGTTAATGGAGTGGGCTATGAAATTGATACTCCACTTTCAACATTTTGCCAACTGCAAAAAGGACAACAAGTCACCTTATGGACACATTTAGCTGTTCGTGAAGATGCTCAATTGTTATATGGTTTTTCCAATGCACAAGAAAAAACCATTTTTCGTACTCTACTTAAAGTAAACGGTGTAGGCCCTAAAATGGCTTTAGGTATTCTTTCTACCTTAAGTGTAGAAATGTTAGTACATACTGTTGAAAATGGTGATGTTAAAACTTTGGTTAAAGTTCCAGGTGTTGGTACCAAAACAGCGGAACGCTTAATGATTGAACTCCGTGACCGCTTTAAGGCATTTTCGACAGGCAGCACTTCAAATAACTCAACTACAGCTCAAATACAATTTACAGGTAATTCTGCTGTTGCTGAGGCTGAAGCAGCATTACAATCGTTAGGTTATAAACCTTTAGAAGCGCAAAAACTGATAAATGCCGTGAAAGCTGACTATACTGAAGCAAGCGACATCATCCGTGCTGCACTCAAATCCATGAATAAATAAGACAGATCAAAATACTCATGCAAGACCGTTTAATTAGTGGGACTGAAAAACCTGAAGATCATTTTGATCGCGCCATACGCCCAACATCATTGAATGACTATATTGGTCAGCCTGTAGTTCGTGAGCAAATGGAAATTTTTATTGGCGCTGCACGTGGTCGTGGTGAAGCACTTGATCATACTTTGATTTTTGGTCCGCCGGGTTTAGGTAAAACCACTTTGGCCAATATCATCGCACGTGAAATGGGTGGAAATCTGAAATCAACTTCTGGTCCTGTTTTAGAGCGTGCAGGTGATTTGGCAGCCATGCTGACCAATCTTGAAGAAGGCGATGTGCTCTTTATTGATGAAATTCATCGCCTTTCACCTGTGATTGAAGAAATCCTTTATCCTGCTATGGAAGATTATCAGCTTGATATTATGATCGGTGAAGGCCCAGCAGCACGTTCAATTAAGCTAGATTTGCCACCATTTACCTTGGTTGCCGCAACAACTCGTGCAGGTCTACTCACTTCTCCATTACGTGATCGTTTTGGGATTGTGCAACGTCTTGAGTTCTATTCCGTTGAAGATTTAACCCACATTGTGGCTCGTTCAGCACATTTAATGGATGTGCCTACTACACCTGATGGTGCAAAAGAGATCGCTCGAAGAGCACGTGGAACACCTCGTATTGCCAACCGTTTATTACGTCGTGTGCGAGACTATGCACAAGTCAAAGGAACTGGTGAAGTAACTCAGGAAATGGCACAACGTGCCTTAGATATGCTCAATGTTGATAAAGATGGTTTAGATACGCTAGATCGTCGTTATTTGTCGATGTTATTAGAACGTTTTGATGGTGGTCCTGCTGGAGTGGAGGCTTTAGCCGTTGCAATGGCGGAAGATTCTGGTACTTTAGAAGATGTCATTGAACCTTATCTGATTCAGCAAGGCTATGCGATGCGTACAGCACGTGGTCGTATTGCGACTAACCAAGCTTATTTACAATTTGGTATGACACCACCCGAACCCAAAAGCTAAATCGCTTAACGATATCGAGATCTCTCGATATCGTTAAAGTAATCAACAAAAAGCTAATCAAAAAATATCATTGTTGAATTTTCGAATGCCTTAATTTGTGAAGCCTAATTGCGCCAACATCTGCATCACTTTTTGAAAAGGTATTGTTTCAACATTTAACTTAAACTTTGTTTTTAAAGTCTCTTGGATTTCAGTTCGTGTTTTCAGTTGTTCTTTAATCACACCATTCTTTCTATAGGTTGTAATTTTTCCATTTCTAAAATTTACCCTACTCGCTTCATCCACTATGCTAAAAATCAAATCTTGGGTAAATAAAGAATCTGGTGAGGTAGAAATAAACCAATTTGCAATCATGATGTCTGATTCCGCAACAATCCTTTCTGGATTTAAGGCGTACAAATTAATCCATTGATCTTTGACATAAGCTTGAAGCATATAGGTCATATCTGTTAGCGTGTTTTTCTCTAACCCTGTATCATTTACAGGAACAAAGCGATAAGGCTCTAGAGGTGTTTGTTGTGTTTGGCCAATTAAATCAAGTGACAAAACCTGTGCTGGGGTAATTCCACCAAAACCGGGATCAAATAAAAATAATTGACCATCTTCCAACTGAACAATCGTGATTAAATGCGTACGAATCGGTGCTTCTTTGGGCATGTGTTGATAATAGACTCGTGCAAGTACATTAAAGGCGTTATAACCTAGCTCTTGAAGTGCAACTCCTGTCAAACGATTTTGTTCTAGACAGTAACCTTCTCGTCCTTGGTCAAGTAATTTAGACGCAACTTTTTCTGGATCAATTAAAACATCATCACCAATAAATGAATTAACATTTCCAAAAGGAATTCGCTGTAAATGTCTAGAAAAAAGCAACTTTAAATTGTCTAAGTTCGGCACAAAATCTTGTGATATTCCGACTTTTATCAAGTAGCGTTCTGAAATGTTCATATTTGAAGACATTTTTCTCACCTCTATTTTTTACACTGGAGAGATTTTGAATATTGTCGTTATTTAGAATCATTGTGATGACAGATACAAATTGATTTTTTCACTGGAATTTATCGCTTATTTCCACTTTCAATTTAATTTTTCTAATTCAAGTGAATTTGCATTAAGTTTAAATACAATTAACCAATAAAAACAGATAGATAAATTAAAAAATTTTATAATGTATTTTGTTTAATAAAGAATTTGAGTATTAAGAAAACTCATTTACCAATCCTAAATCAATGTTTTATTTTGTAGATCACTAACTTTTTCGATCAAATGGCCCTAAACTGGATCATACGCTCCTATAAGGATTGATGTGATGATCCGAATAGGGCCTTTGATAAAATTAGAATTTAAACGTAGTGCTTAATTGAACACGTCGCCCTTCTTGAGTATTACTGTATTGGTTATAATAAAGTGACCCTACTTTTTGATAATCAATAAAGTTTTTATCAAATACGTTGTATAAACCTACCCCAATATCCCATAACTTATTCACATTAAAATTTGATCCTACGTGCATCAAAGCATAGGCTTTATAATCACCTAAAGCATCATACACACCCTTTTCGGTCGCTGTTAAATTATTATAATTTGACATATAACGAGCACGCTCACTTCGGTACTCACCTCTCGCCCACAGTTGAATTTTATCGTCAGCTTGCCATTTCAGTGATGCATTGACAATATGTTCAGGCGTATCATTTAGAGGTGGATTACCCAGCGTTTTATCCTGAATTTCCGTTTCTGTCCACGTATAGTTCAAACCTAATTTCCAAGTTGGCACAAACTCCCAATTTAGACCTGTTTCGATACCATAGATGTCCGCTTTTTGTGCATTGATTGGACGCCTAACACTCCAATTACGAGAACCTGTGTCACCAGATTGCATTAACCACGGTGTGCCCACACTTGCCATGTATTCTTCACAGCTCTTTTTATTTTGTAGATCACTGGCATCACAAGTCCGCTCAATCGATCCAGTAATGATCTTGTCTTTCACTTGACTATAAAATGCAGTGATATTCGCATCAAAATTCGACTGATTCGTAAAATATGTACCGAACTCAAGGTTACGACTTGTTTCTGGTTTTAAATTTGGATTACCAAAAAGTGGCGTTCGCCCTTGCCCACCAACATTATAAATCCCATTGGTCAGGCGTTCTAAGCGAGGTGCTTTATAGCCCTCACTATAACCACCTTTTAAGGTCCAGTTATCATTTGCATTCCACACCAAATAAGCTCTAGGTGTCCAAAAAGAGCCAAAGGTATCATGATTATCAAAACGCAAACCTGTGGTTAAAGCCAAATTTGGAGTGAGTGCCCAAGTGTCTTCTGCAAAAACACCAATCTGTCTAAAGGAAACATCTTTATTCACCCTTAATCCATCTTTGATGCTTGCATCCCACCACTGCCCACCCAAAGTAATGTTATGCGCATCAAAATATTGACTGGTAAATTTTGTATCAAAAATCGTATCTTTACTTTCTAGAAGTCGAGGACTGATCACATTTGAGCCAGCTTGAGCCCGTGATGGAATAAGCCGACCTACTGTTTCCGTTTGTGTATTACTAATACTCGAATCTAAGGTCCCAAGGCCATTGCGCCATGTATGTGCAAGTACAATTTGATTTCGATTATACTCTTGTGCTTTGTCATAGCCTCCGTTTGCACCCAGTGTGCCCAATTGAGCTTTACTGTTGTCATACCATTGCTCAGTTTTTTCATACTCTAAAGAAAAATCATGTTGTTTAGTTGGTGTAAATGTCAAACGAGCCCCAACCGTATCGATCGATGATTTAGTTGGATTGTTCCCCATACCCAACACTACAGCATTATCATTTTGATCGAGATAACCAACATCGGACTGAGCTCGTCTAGCTGTACGTGTACGAAGTTGTACCCCTAACAAATTTTCAATTATTGGACCTGTTAAAAAAGATTCTGTAGCTCGTTGATTACCGAAGCTAGAACTGTTTGGCAGTAAAGTCGCTTCTATGGTTGTACTACCTGTCCATACATCTGATACTTTTTTAGTAATGATATTGACCACACCACCCATTGCATCAGAGCCATAAAGTGTTGAAGCTGGTCCTCGAATCACCTCAATCCGTTCAATTGCTGAAATTGGAGGAATAAAACTATTATTGGATTCACCAAAACCATTAGGAGTAATATCACCTGTACTGTTCTGACGGCGACCATCAATCAGAACAAGTGAATATTCAGAATCCATCCCTCGAATTCGTATATTCAATCCCCCTGTTTTGCCAGCTTGAGGACTGATATCAACACCTTCGATATCAATCAAAGCATCAGCAATTGAGTTTATACGTTTATCTTTTAAATCTTTTTCAGTAATTACCGTAATGCTTGCAGGTGCATCTTTAAGCTTTTGTTCATAACCTGCAGCAGAAACAACAATAGTGGCAAGTTGTTGAGCTGTATTAGATTCAGTTTTGTTATTGGCAAAAGTTGAAGTGGTTGAAATACCTAAAAGCGCAATTGTAATAGGTCGAAGATTAAACTTTCTCATACATAAAATTCCAAAAAAGATGGACGAGATAAAGGATTGAAAACAATACATAAATAAAAAATTGCAAATATAAATAATAAGTATTCTCATTTGCATAAAAAATAATACAAAACCCGCTTAAAATAGTAAAGAAATATTACACATAAAATTAATTATTACTAAAAAGTAATTTTCAGAATCATACATAGAATGTAATCAATGCTTATCTTTCTTATTATCTACAACAGATCATATTCCAAGTATGACAGCTTGATGAGCAATAGCCTCATCACGCTTATAACAGTGATTTAATAACCAATTTCGCTTGATGAATTGCCAAATTTGCTCCATGGGTTTCAATTCTGAAGAATAGGGAGGTAATTTTAATAAAATAACATTGTCTTAACTGATCGAAGTTTGATGCTTGATGATCCACCAAAAAAATTTTTAACAGCCCATATTGAGGCTGGTTAAACTGTTAAATTTATGTTGTGCTTGAGTGTTAAGCTCGCTGTATTTTTTATGGAGATACCATAAAAAATCATTACAGAAACTGAGCTATTATGCTCATCTTCTATAATCATTTAGATTTTTTCATTATTCACTTTTTCAAAACAGTGAAAAGCCTATCTATGCCCTAATTCAGGTTGCTCACGTTCAATCCATTTCTGATAGCTAATACTGATATTAAAAAAATTCATACCAACCGCAAGCATTATAGATAACAAACTAATTGATATTGTTTTTGTGTTTCTTAGTAATAGTGCTAATGCAAATAAAATAACTGATGAGCCTACAAAAAACATATCTATAGATATGGCATAGTGATTATTTCTTGTCATAAATGAAAGTATATAAACTAAAAATATACCAATCAGATTTAGAGTAGAAAGCCAAAATAATATTTTTGATTTCATAAAATTATTTCTTTTTCTCAACAATTAAGGCAGGGATTTTCTCACCACCAGTGATATTGCCAACGTAACTATTATTTCCACGACTATAAGCCCACAAATAAATCACTTTATCAGTTGGTGAGGTACGTTCATAAACAACTTCTTTTTTCGAAAAATACGCCTAACCCTTTTGACCATGGACCATACATTTTTCTTGTCTAATCGCAAATACATCGGCAATAGACTGTACAGATTTACCTCTAAGACCAGTATTGCACCCATGTAAGACTAAATTAGCACTTGGAGACCAACGTAGCTTTTCTAACTGCGATATTTCACTATAAGAAATCGTCCCGTCTTCCAAAACATCGTTACGTGCGTCTCTGGTACTTAAAAATTCCAAACCATCATTTTCACCACCTGTCTTACTTGAGTGACTAAAAACATGCATTTCTTTTACTTTGGCAACATTTTTATTTAGCTCTTCAAATATTTTCGCCCATGCTTTTTTAAAATCCTGTCCAGATGTGACTTGGTACTCTTTAAAGATAAAATTATTTCCACAATTATTTAATTTTAATTGTGAAAGACAATGATTAGATGCACGCTGAAATGCTTTATCATCATTTTTTGAAGGCTTATGATAATAAATACATACCAAATATTCTTTTAGCCTAATAGGCTGTTCATGAATTGAATTAGGCTGCTTATTAGTTTTACAAGAACCTTGCATCACTCTGGTTCTCCTATGTATATATCAATATCTTCTGATTTTTCAGTATAAAACCTAGCAGTATATCCATTGTGATCCGTTATCCCTTGATCAACAATATCACCAGTTTTAGAATTTTTAAGATAATACGGAACATTTGATAATGGCTCATTATCTTCTTTGTCAACTAATTGTATTCGTTCATTAAATTTTAATGCATCGCTTAAATTACTCACTGGACTTATAGTATTACCAGAACCTGAGCCACAACAACGAACAGCCAAATCAGATATTTTTATGTATTTAGCCCCACAAGTAGAAGTATCACCAGCCACAATAAGATTGCGACCATTAACTAGTATAAATCCTCTTTGTGTTGCAATAGCCTTAGATAAAACTTTACATTTGGGGCAATAATGTGTCATGCCTTCAAGATGAACACCTTTGCCTTCAACGATCCAAGAATCGTCACCTTCTAGAATTCGCCCACCATGGTCAGTAAAGCAATCTTTTGTTATAAATGCTTACATCTTTGATTACCTCAAAAAATAAATAATTGAAATTACTAAATCTAAAACTTATTTTCTTTTTATAAAAATACTTAAAAGCGCAATTGTATTTGGTCAAAGATTAAACGTCCTCATACATAAAAATTTCAAAAAGATGAAAAAGAGAAAGAATTGAAAACGATACATAAATAAAAATATGCAAATATAAATAATACACATTCTCACTTATAAGGATGAGAATACAACCATCATCCCCGATAGTAAATAAATACTACACAAAAAATTAAATATTACTAAAATGTAATTTTCAGAATCAATAACCCGCTTTGATTATTAAAACCTCTCATATCTAAATAATTGTTATAATTTATCTTTTTATTCCTATATAAAGTTATTCACTTTCTTACTGAATGCATCATCAATTATTTTTACTTGATGCAAAATGATCCACCTCACCTCCACAATCAGAGATTTAGATAAAGCTTTGTTGAATTTTGGAAATAATAAAACTAAGAAATAATTGAAAGTTTGATCGTTTGATAAAATCATAGCTGAATCAAGTCTATCAATCTTAATTAAAATCTCTAGATGCCAAAGTATCGGCGCATACCCTTTGGATTAATGAGTTTTTCTTATCATACGTTTAAAAGTTTAAATTTATAAAATGATCAATTCAATGCTAATAATTGAATAGAAGAGTCATTAATCGTTTTTCTGGCTATAGCAGAGAAAATCAAAACAATCGTACTTACATGGAATATAAGCTAATAAAAACCAATAACTTATGGATACACAGCCCAATAAATCATCTTTTATACAAATGTTTAAATGGAATAATGCTGACCATTAAAGCATGAAAAATCATTTTTTTACTATGGATGTACTCGTTTTATCATTGAATAAATAGGATATTTAACTATGGATAGCTCTCAGAATATATTACAAAAATTTGCAATAAAAGTGAGTGATTGGTCAGAAAAATGGTTTCCTGATTCCTATATCTTTGCCCTATTAGGTGTGATTATTGTTGCCTTGGCTGCAATTGGAATTGGGGCTCCTGTTCATGATGTCGCAATTTCATTTGGTAATGGTTTTTGGAGTTTGATTCCTTTTACCATGCAAATGTGTATGCTGATTGTGGTGGGATATGTCGTTTCGGTTTCTAAACCTGTCGAAATGCTGATTCAAAAAATGGCGCAGATTCCAACAACAGGAAGAAATGCAATTGTTTTTGTAGCAACCGTGAGTTTATTGATTTCACTGATTAACTGGGCAATGAGTACAGTTTTAACTGCCCTTTTGGTGATTGCACTATCCAAGCGTAAAGAGCTCAACATGGATTATCGTGCAGCTGCAGCAGCCGCTATTATTGGTATGGGAGCAACTTGGGCACTGGGTATTAGTTCTTCCGCAGCTCAGTTACAGGCAAACAAAGCGAGCTTACCTGAACCGCTTTATAACTTAACTGGTATCATTCCTTTTACTGAAACGATCTTTTTACCACAGTCTATGATTATGACTGCCGTATTGATTATCGTATCAATTGCCATTGCATTCTGGTCTGCGCCTAAAGGGAATAATATAAAAACCATTGATGAATTTGATATTCATTTTGAAGATGAAAAGACCGAGGTTCAAAGCCAAAAACGCCCAGGTGACTGGCTAGAAAATTCTCCAATTCTGAGTATCTTAATTGTGGTTTTAGGTCTAATCTGGATGTTTAATGAGTTTACAAAAAGTAATCCGATTATTGCCATTTCCAGTTTAAACACTTACAACTTTATCTTCCTAATGCTGGGTATTGCTTTACACGGAACACCTCGAAATTTTTTAAATGCAGTTTCTAAAGCAGTCCCTGCGGTTTCTGGTGTACTGATTCAATTCCCACTCTATGGCAGTATTGCCTTTATCATGACAAATGCAATGAATGCACAGGATTTTTCTCTATCTCATTATATTGCTGAGTTTTTTGTATCCATTGCTTCTAAAGAAACTTTCGCAATTGTCATGGGGCTTTATTCTGCTATTTTAGGCTTTTTTATTCCATCAGGTGGTGGTAAATGGATTATCGAAGCGCCTTATGTCATGCAAGCTGCACAAGATTTAAAAGTACACTTAGGTTGGTCTGTTCAAATTTATAATGCTGCAGAAGCTTTACCCAATTTAATTAATCCATTCTTTATGTTACCCATGTTGGGAATTTTAAAGTTAAAAGCCAAAGATGTTATTGGATTTACAGTTACTCAGCTTGTTTTCCATTTACCTTTGGTTTTATTCTTATTGTGGATTCTTGGTCGTACTTTAACGTATATGCCACCTACTTTTTAGGATGTAATATTTCTTTCTTGCCCTGATTCTCGCTTTGCGAGTTTAGGGCATGTTTACCACTAAGCTATTGATATAAATAATCTAGAATTTCGTATAAGCTGTATTATAAAATATTTAATGACTGGAAATAATATGCCTAAACATCTAGAGTGGGTAATACGTGGTAAAAGCATCAAGCAATTAATTAAAGAATTAGAATCTTTCGAGGATCAAAACTTATTAGTTGAAATATCTTTTGACGATGGAGATACATCTAAACCTATCAGCTTAGTTGGTAAAATTGATGGAAAATGTATTTTATTAAATTGTGAAAACTCAAAAGAATAACACCCTGCATTTAACATGATGGGGGTTATCTGAAATAAACCTCACTTAATCTTTCAGATTAGCTGCTTTTGCCACTATGCAATCATCTATAATAAAACTTCAAGTAAATCACTGCGAACAATGTTGTACTCTGTAATACTGCTACATTTATATAATCACCCAATCTAATCTCCTTCAACCGTTCTTCATTCGAAATGTAATCTTGTGCCATTTGAGAAAACATACCTTGTGCTAAAATTTGCGCCAAAGTCAGTGCTGAATTCTTGTAAAAATCTATAAGTGAACCGAATCAATTTACCTTTCTGCGATATAGCGTCTAAAACCTCTGTACAGGTACTGTTCAATCAACCCGTCATTGTTCATGTAGATCCCTATTTCGCCCAAAATATCGCTTAAATGCTGAGGTGTCATTAAGACGTTTATTTATAGATATTGTAAAATTTAATTCAGCTATTTGGTTCGTCATTTAAAGTTCTTCTTTTTTTCCGACTAGATAATCTGAAACTGAATCAACGCAAGTAAATACTGGCAAGCAATTGATAGATATGCAATAAACAACACAGGAATGCATAGCAACATGAGTAATAAATTCGAATTCCAAATCCGTGTATATATCGAAGATACAGATGCTGGCGGTATCGTATACCATGCCAATCATATCCGCTTTATGGAACGTGCACGGACAGAATGGCTACGTGCATCCGGTATTGACCACTATTGGCATCAAAAAGATTACAATTTTGTCGTGCATAAAATTGCTTTGAAATATTCTCGCCCTATACTCATGGACGATCTTATTACTGTTACAGCAAGTGTAGTTTCATGTAAAGCTTCGTCATTTGTGTTGCAACAAAATATATATCGTGGTGAAATCATGCTTGCTTCTGGCGAGGTAGAGTTGGCATGTTTAAGTACAGATATGAAACCTCGTAGAATTCCTGACGAAATCCGTGATTTAATTCTTAGAGAATTAGCGCACGAATAAAAAATACTTTTGGCACATGTAACTATGGCAACACAACTAGAATCCTCTCTACACATCTCTGATTTAATTTTACAAGCGAGCCCTGTGGTTCAATTGGTCATGCTGGTCTTAGTACTTGCATCTGTTTTTAGTTGGTACCTGATTGCCAAGTTACATATGGGCTATAAAAAAGCTCGTCAAGGCGATGACCATTTTCAAAAAATATTCTGGTCAGGTGCTGAACTCAATACGCTCTATAACAATGCCCAACTAAACTCCAAACGAGATGGTCTGGAAGACATCTTTTATCAGGGTTTAAGTGAATATTTGAAATTGAAAAAGCGTCAAGCAGATACTGTACCCATGATTGAAGGTACAGAACGTATTTTGCGTGTTGGCTTAAGCCGAGATCAAGGTCGTTTAGAGCAAGGTTTAAGTGCTCTAGCCAGCATCGGTTCTGTTGCACCGTATGTAGGTTTATTTGGTACAGTTTGGGGCATCATGACGGCTTTCATTGGTTTAGCTCAAGTTGAGCAAGTAACCCTTGCAACTGTTGCGCCGGGTATTGCAGAAGCACTGATTGCAACTGCGATTGGTTTATTTGCAGCAATTCCAGCAGTATTGGCATTCAACCACTACACAGCTAAAGGCGAAGAAATTTATTCAGATCGTGCATTATTTGCCGAAGAAATGGTGGCGCTGTTACAACGTCAGTCTGTGGGAACTACACAGGAAGCTGAATAATGGCAATCCAACGCTCTGGACGTTTTGAACGCGTCAAAAAGCCTTTGAAAAGTGATATGAACGTTGTCCCTTATATTGACGTTATGTTGGTTTTATTGGTGATTTTTATGGTTACGGCACCTATGATTACGACGGGTGTCAAAGTTGACTTGCCACAAGCCAATAACAACCCGATTCAATCTGAAGAACGCCCTGCAATTGTGACTTTAAATGCGGATGGGAATATTCAGCTTGAAGATAAAAATCACAAAAATGATGTATTAACTTTAGATGAGCTTAAAGCTGTACTTACAGAAAATCAAAAACTGGCTCAAGCAAACAACAAACAACTGAGCGTTTTGATTAATGGTAGTGAATCACGCCCTTATGGTGAAGTGATGAAACTTATGTCTGCATTACAAGATGCAGGTTTAAGCCAAGTTGGCTTACTGACAGAGTCTGTAAAGTAAGTTATGAAAAATACTCAAAAGCCACAATCTAAAGAAAAAGCGATTGCACTTGGATTTACCCTCGGTATTCATGTGGTGGCGATTACTGGCTTACTTTTTCTAGGTCTGAGTCGACCACCAGAACCGCCAAAGCAGATTAAAACGGTTCTCATCAAACCTGAAGACTTACCACCACCAGAACCTAAGCCATTGGTAGATAGTGAATCAACCGAAACAGCTGACACAAAAGTTTCAGAAAATATTCAACAAACTGCCGAACCTGACCAAACTGCACCTGAAATTCCAGTGCAACAAAAGCCTGATACAGAGGCAATTGATCAGCAAAAAGCTGCTGCTGAAGCTAAAGCTGCAGCTTTAGAGCAGCAAATGGCAATAGCGGCTGCCCAAGCTGCACAGGAAAAAGCCACAAAGCTGGCACAAGCCAAAGCTGAAACAGCAGAGAAAGCCAAGCAAGACGCTGCTGAAAAAGTTAAACAAGCAAAAAATGCAGCTGAAAAAGCCAAAGCCGAAGCCGATGCAAAAATTAAGGCTGAAGCTGCGGCTAAGGCAAAGCAAGAAGCTAACCAAAAAGCCAAAGCGGATGCTATAAAAAAAGCGAGATTAGCTCGTCTCGATGCGGAAGCAAAGCGTAAAGCTGAAGCGGCTGAAAAAGTGAGAAAAGAAGCTGCTGAAAAAGCGGCTCAAGCCAAAGCAGATGCAAAAGCCAAGGCTGATGCTGAGGCCAAACGCAACGCTGATGCAAAAGCTAAAGCAGAGGCTGAAGCTAAACGTAAAGCCGATGCGAATGCTAAAGCCAAGTCTGATGCCGAAGCCAAACGTAATGCTGATGCTAAAGCCAAAGCAGAGGCTGAAGCTAAGCGTAAAGCCGATGCGAATGCTAAAGCCAAGTCTGATGCCGAAGCCAAACGTAATGCTGATGCTAAAGCCAAAGCAGAGGCTGAAGCTAAACGTAAAGCCGATGCGAATGTTAAAGCCAAGGCTGATGCCGAAGCTAAACGAAAAGCAGATGCGGATGCAAAAGCCAAAGCAGATGCGAAACGCAAAGCTGATCTTGCGCGTGAATTAGAGGAAGAAAAGAACTCTGCTGCTGAGAAAGCAAAAGAAGCAGCTGCGAATAAAAAGGCAGAAGCTAGAAAAATTGCATCTTCAGCGAAGAAGGACTTTGAAAATAAGGTTCGAAGTGCGTGGCGTATGCCAGCAGGCTCATCAGGTCAAAAGGCAACTGCCCGTGTCACGTTAACAGATAGTGGTGCTGTTGCATCGGTTATCGTGAATGCTTCAGATCCCGATGTTAAAGCAAGTGTTGAGCAAGCTGTTCGTAATGCTGCACCGTTCCCTATGCCATCTGATCTAGATGCAAGACGTGAAGCGCGAAGCTTTACAGCCAGCTTTACTGTGAAATAAATTCTGCAATATACCCTGCTTCGGCAGGGTAAGCATATCTTTCAACACCTAGATACCTCCTGAGCAAAAGAATACGCTTTATATTTTTATCAATTCTTCATTCAAATACTTTGGCAAATCATAATCGCCAGAATACTGAATCTAATTTTTCGTCTATTTATTTGTGAGCGTTGAGTACAATTCTGTCAGCCCTTAAAAAGCAAAGATGTCTTGCTGATGAGCGAAATGCTGAAATTAGAAAATTGACATTGAGTGCGCAAAATATTTTGCACATAAGATTCTTGGGGCTTGGTATATGCCAATAGGTGTAACAGATCAAAAAGCCAGTGAATGTTGTATAAAGCTTTAGGGAAACGGCTCCATTGATTCTATTGTTGTCGACTCAGCAGTTCCAGATGCTAAAGCAAGTATTGAACAAGTGGCCTACAATATCGCACCATTTACATTCCCGACTCGTCCAGATGCTCGGAATGTTGCACAAAGTTTTTCAGTCCACTTTCATTAAACATGAATTTTGTATTCCATCCTGTTTAAACCAAGGATAATATCACTCCAGTAATAAAGATAAATCGGATGATAAAATGCAATTTAAAGCCGTTTTCGTAAGCATTCCCCTTTTATTTCTTACAACTCAACCTTTTGCAGAAAATACTGAACTAAATACACCTAATGAAAAAAGTATTCAGCGAACTCCATCAACGGATATGCCCTTTGAAATTGCGCCTTTAGCAGCACCCCTACAAAAAAATGTACCTAGACAAAAAGAGCAACTGAGTCAGAATCAAATCACCAACCAAATTTACAAGAATAGAATGTACCGTATTACAAAATACTGGAAAAGACCTGCAACTGATTTAGTAGAAAAAGCCAATGTAAGGGTCTACTTAGATGAACACGGAAATGTTAAAGATATTTTACTCATAGATGGGCAGTTTAGTGATGCGTTTGCAGCTTCGATAAAAGCAGCAATTTATAAAGCAGCACCCTTTGAAATGCCCAAAGAACAAGCACTTAAAAAACAATTCCAAGAAATTAGAATCAACTTTAGTACAGAATAACACCCCAAAAGCCTTAAAAATGGACTCAGCATTCGCTTTTATCCACACCTGAATAAGAAAGGGATATTCATCTTGGTCATAAAATTAGAATCAATTTTTATCGACAAATAAGTAAATTATAATCTTTTATTCATAATTACATGCTTTATATAGATTAAAATAATGTCTTTATGCTACAAAGCTAAGCATAGTTAAAAATTGATATTTGAGTACATGAAGTCCAATGAAAATCATGCCTAAACGTCTATTAGGATTAGCAATCATTGCTGCATTAAGCCCTGCATTGATCACCACATCATATGCACAATTGCATTTAGAAATTGCTAAAGCACCTGAGTCTGCACCTAAAATTGCCATTATTCCTTTCAGTAATGATCAGTCAATCTATCCGATTATTGAACAGGATTTAAACCGTTCTGGTCGCTTTACCAGCTCATCGAAGAATCTTCCTGCAACAGCCAGTGTAAACAATGTTAACGCTGAAGCATGGAAAGCTGCTGGTGTGCCTTATGTCGTTTTGGGTGACTCAAAAGCCAATCCTGATGGTTCATTGGCAGTACACTACCAACTGTATGATGTCGAAAAACAAAAATTCCTACCCAATGAATTACTTACAGTTCCTGCTTCACGTGTCCGTACTGCAGCACATATGATCAGTGATGCAATTTATCAAGCATTGACAGGTATTCAAGGTGACTTTACAGGACGTATTGCCTATGTACTACGAAACCCTGCAACACCTGATACACGTTATACCTTACAAATCGCAGATACTGATGGTGAACAGCCTAAAACTGTGTTGAGCTCAAGAGATCCTATTCTCTCTCCTGCTTGGACACCAGATGCTAAAAAGATCGCCTATGTGTCATTTGAAACCAAACGTCCAGCGATCTATGTTCAAGATTTAGCTTCAGGCGCTCGTGAGAAACTGGCTTCATTCCGTGGTTTAAATGGTGCACCAAGCTTCTCACCAGATGGGAAATCCATGCTATTTACAGCCTCTATGCATGGCAACCCTGAAATATATCAAATGGATTTAGAGAGTCGTCAAGTTAAACGAATGACCAATGACAGTGCGATTGATACAGAAGCACGTTATGCACCCGATGGGAAGTCATTTATTTTTACCTCTGACCGTGGTGGATCTGCACAAATCTACCGCTATAGTTTTGATGATGGTTCAACCAAACGTTTGACTTTCCGTGGGGCATTTAATGCTCGTGGTACACTCAGTGCGGATGGCAAATATGTCGCATTGGTTCATCGCCCTTCTGGAAGCAATTACAAAGTTGCGATTCAAGAAATTTCAACGGGAATTACCAATATTTTGACCCCAACCAGTCTCGATGAATCACCTAGCTTCTCTCCAAACGGACAAATGGTGGTATATGCAACGCGTGAAGGCAGTCGTGGCTTATTGGCAATTATGTCAACTGATGGTCGTTTCCGTATGAATTTACCGAGTGAACAAGGTGAAGTACGCGAGCCTGCTTGGGCACCTAAATGATTTAACCTATGTAGCATGACTTAATTTAAAAAGGAAGTATCGGAGATCAACATGAAGGCTATTCAATATCTAACTTTACCATTACTCGCAGCAAGCTTAGTCATGACTGGTTGTGCCAGCCGTAAACCTGCTGCAACTGTAGAATCTGGAACAAATCCGAATAGTGCGACTACGGTAAACACGAGTGGTTTGAGTGAAGATGCCGCTTTAAATGCACAAAACTTAGCAGGCGCTTCGTCTAAGGGTGTAACTGAAGCGAACAAAGCATTTTTAGCAAAGCGTGTTGTACATTTTGATTATGACAGCAGCGATCTTTCAAATGATGACTATCAAACTCTTCAAGCACATGCACAATTCTTAATTGCCAATGCAAATTCAAAAGTTGCCCTAACTGGCCATACTGATGAACGTGGTACTCGCGAATATAATATGGCATTGGGTGAGCGTCGTGCTAAAGCAGTTGAAAGCTATTTAATCACCAATGGTGTTAAAGCGAATCAATTGGAAGCCGTAAGCTATGGTAAAGAAATGCCAATCAATGCAGGGCATGATGAATCTGCATGGAAAGAAAACCGCCGTGTAGAAATTAACTACGAAGCTGTTCCGCCATTGTTAAAATAATCGCTCGATATTTATAGTAAAAATGCCCAATTCAATTGGGCATTTTTATTTTAGTAGCCTACTTATTTATGATCTAATCTATCTATTAATGATTTTGATATTTAAAAGTTCAAATCTTAAAACTAAACTTTCTTTGGATTTAAAATCAATATCTCCATTTTTTAAGCTTTTGAGCACCGATGAGATCAATCACCTTGTCTTCCACCCATTGCTCAACCTCATCAGGTAATGCATCGCCAAAAAACTCTGACTGCAACAAGATTAAACAACATTTGAAATATTCATCGACATTATGAAACATCTTACTCAGATAAGGTCTCTCATCATGATCAAAATAATAAATTTCTTTGCTTGTGTCATGAAAGCAAAACATATTTCCATTGCCAAGATAATCACTAAAGCTAATCAAATGATCCAATACATCTAAATCAGTTTCGGTGAATTCAGGTGCATATTCTGGAGCAGCGGCCCAAATATCTTTTAAATAACCAATATCATCAAATTGTTGTAGTTCTTCACCAATATCCGCAATGCCAAATGTTTGATAGAAAATTTTTAGAGAAATGGGCAATGTGGTTTTTAAACGCTGTTCAAGCTTATAGATTTCATCAATATGTATCGGAGATGCAATCTCATCCCCATTAAGTTCAGCAAATGATTGTAATATAAGTCGAGTTTTTACATCCCAGCCATTTTCTCCAATTTTATCAAATGGAAATACAATATTCGATTTGTGGTGAATTTCAATCATGATTGGCGCAATACTATTGAGGAATGGGTGAAATACAGAAATAAAAAAGCACTCATCATCGTGATAAACGCTTTTTATTGATTAAGCCTTTGACTCATCAGGCTTGGGACTTTGCATGGATTCAATCATGTCATGCTTGTTGAATTCTTTGAACTCAGGTTTAGCTTCGTAATTCTTCCATGCTTCTTTCACATTTTCAGCACTAATCTCTTTAAGATCAATACCTTCATTTTGAGTCGGAGTCGCTTCAAACTTTGCCGTTGTCATGTGAGTGCTCCTTTACGCTATTATCCGTATATCCAACATAACACTTTCTAAAATACTTGCAAGGGTAATTTCACGACAAATAACACAGGATAATTTTTATTTTGAGCTGAACTCATCTAAAATACCGCTATTGTTTAATGTGTCAAAATTTATTGCTTTTGGAGCACCTCTGATATGTCATATCACACCCTATCCCAATATTTAGAACAACAACAAGGGAATTTAACACCTGAACTTGCCAATGTGATCGAAACGATTGCCAACACATGTAAAACCATTGATCAAGCGCTACAAAAAGGTGCTTTAGCTGGTGTACTGGGTAGTGCTCAACATGAAAATGTCCAAGGTGAAGAACAAAAGAAACTTGATGTCATTTCAAATGATTATTTGATTGATGCATTAAAAGCCAATCAAAATGTTGGTGGCTTAGCATCAGAAGAATTAGATGATTTCACACCAGCGCAAGAAAACGGCAAATATCTTGTTTTATTTGATCCTTTAGATGGTTCAAGTAATATCGATATTAACATGTGTGTAGGTACAATTTTTTCGATTCTTCCTGCCAAAAATAGCATTACACAAGCAGAAGATTTCATGCAAGCAGGCTCACAACAAGCTGCTGCTGGTTATGTTCTTTATGGTCCATCGACCATGATGGCACTTACTGTTGGCGCTGGTGTTGTATTCTTTACCTTTGATCCAGAAACTCAACAATTTTTACTGACCACTGAAAATGTTCAAGTTGCTGCAGATACGAAAGAATATGCGATCAATGCATCAAATCAACGTCACTGGGAAGCTCCTGTTAAACGTTATATTGAAGAGCTACAAGCAGGTAAAACTTCAGTACGTGAAAAAGACTTCAATATGCGTTGGGTCGCATGTATGGTGGGAGACATTCACCATATTTTATGCCGCAGTGGTATTTTTCTATATCCATACGACACCAAAGACCCTCAAAAAGCAGGTCGTCTGCGTTTAATGTATGAAGCAAACCCTATGAGCATGTTAATGGAACAAGCTGGTGGTGCATCTACAACTGGTCGTGTGCGTATCTTAGATATTCAACCGACTGAATTGCATCAACGTGTTCCAGTCGTGATCGGTTCTAAGAATGAAGTTGAGCTTGTTACAAGCTATCATCACTAATTCTTTCATTTTTTTATGCGCATTTTAAGCGCATAAAATCAGTAAAGATCTGTTGCAGATTCATTTTAGGATGACCAACAGATCTTAGCTATTTTTTGGATCTACTCTCCCATGCCTACAATTTTTCTTGAATCAAAAGACAATCCAAAAATTAAACACTTAAGAGGTTTAATTGAGCAAAATACGTATCGTAAAAAACAGGGACAAACTGTACTTGAAGGTACGCATCTTAGTCTTGCATGGTTAGAAAAAGGTCGAAAAATTAATTCGATTTTTACCACGGAACACGCTTTAGATCATGAGGATATTGGCGAGATCCTTGACCAATATCAGGGTATGGTATTCGTCATCAGCGAATCGCTGTATAAAGACTTGAGCACTTTAGGGACTGCCCTTGCCTGTCTTGCAATTGTTGATTTGCCAAGTTCAACACAAGCTTTGAATTTTACTGAAGACACGTTGATTCTTGAAAATGTTCAAGACCCTGGCAATGTTGGAACGTTATTGCGTTCTGCTGCTGCAGCTGGCATTGAGCAAATCGTATGTACGAAAGGTTCTGCATCACTATGGTCACCACGTGTTCTTCGTGCAGGTATGGGTACACATTTCTCATTACACACCTATGAGAATGTTGTACTTGAGGATATTTTAAAACAATTTAAAATCCCCGTTTATGTCACCAGTTCACATGAAGCAGAAAGCCTTTACTCAAAAAACCTACGCAAGCAATGTGTTTGGATTTTAGGAAATGAAGGTCAAGGGGTTTCAGAGTTTGCACTTAAACGTGCAGAAGCCGTACCTATTCCACAACCAGGTGGTCAAGAATCACTCAATGTTGCTGTTGCAGGTTCAATTTGCTTCTTTGAAATGGTTCGTCAACGACTATAAGGTTAAATTATTTTAAATATTGCCCGTTATTGGAAAAAATCATTTAAACTGAAAAAAATAATTGATTTACATGTCAACCCAAACCATTTTTTTAACGTTATAGAGATATGAATTTAAAATAATGGTGGGTACCCAATGGCGGGATTTTCCATCTCTATGGACTTAGCACCAAAAAAGTCACAGACTGAAACAGCTAGTACTCAAACGAGTACCAGTGAACAGCGCCTGCGTTTTTTTATACAGGACGTGACTGGTCGTGCCTTGGTCATGATGGAAAATGCAACACAAGGTCATAATGGGATCGCAATCGATTTGGTACAGGAGGCTTTTATTTCCTTACATAAATCCTATGCAGATAAATCTACAGAAGAGTGGTATCCACTGTTCTACACTATTTTAAATAACAAATTACAAGATTGGCGCCGTAAAGAAGCACGTAGAGCATCTCCATTTTCATTGTTTCGTAAAGTTGATTTAGATTCTGATGATGAAGAAGCCATGGAAATTGTCGATGAGTCTACGCCAAACCCGCTTCAGTTTTTAGATCAAGATGTCACCATTGAAGAGATTCAAGAAGCAATTAGCCAATTGCCTGTACGCCAACAGCAAGCTTTTATGTTGCGTGCATGGGAAGGTTTTGATACTCAAACAACAGCATCAATTATGAATTGTAGCGAAGGTAGCGTAAAAACTCATTATCACAGAGCGATTCAAGGACTAAGAACTGCGCTATCTCATTTAAATCCGTATGGAGGTTCATCACATGAATAATGATGATTTCACCAAACAAGTGACGGCAAAACTGGACGAACTTGCACGTCATCACCGCAATAAGGCCGTGGTGATGAATGATGTGTTAGACCAAATTCAGGACAAGCCTACTTCACGCTTCAGTCATTGGAAAATGACGGGCTTTGCTCTCGCTGCCGCAATTACAGGCTTTGTGATTGTGCCAAACGCTTTTGATGTTTCAAATGAAGCGCATACACCACAACAAGTCGTAATCAGCCCTAAACTCTCACCACAAATGATGGAAGATTTAGATATGTTATCGGTATTTGGTGAGGATAAAAATTCTCATGGTAGCTAGAAAATTAGCTTTGGCATTTTGTGCTATTGGTTTTCTACAAACAAGTTTTGCTGGATTTGAACGTTTTTGGATTTTTTCCAAAGATGCAAATACACAAGTCAATGAAACATGGGATGCACTGTCTGAAGATGAACAAAAAGCACTGATCAAACGCTACCAAAATCTCAAAGAAATTCCGACAGATCAAAGTGCAGCTTTACAACAGCGTATGGATTGGTTCACTCAACTTCCTGAACAAGATAAACAAAAAATGCGTGAAGTATGGCAGCAAATGAGCACTTCTGAACGTAATGAAATGCGTAAAAAAATGCAAAAAGCATCTACTTCAAATGAACGTAATGAAATACGTGAAAAATATATGCAAAAATATCAAGCAAGTAGTGTCGTTTCACACTAAATATATTCAATTCTTAGGGGCCAGCCACATTACTGGCTTTCTATATTTAATTTCTTAGATTTAAATCACAATTAAACTACTTTATTATTTAAACAAGTGATTTTATTACTTAAGAAAATCATATTTAACTGAATGCATTTTTCACTAAAGTGACAGTTTCGTTCGCCAACTGCTCTTCGATCAACACTCACTTCAACAGTGATCTTCATATATCATCTTGCTAAACCAACAATACCAATGAATCCTATTTTCAATAAGTCAAAAAAAAACCTGCACTAGGCAGGTTTTTGATCGCTCAAATTCAAATATGAATTACAAGCTATAATACATATCAAATTCAACTGGATGAGTAGTCGTATTTAAACGACGTACATCTTCAGTTTTAAGTTCGATATACGCATCTAACATTTCTTTAGTGAACACGCCACCTTTAAGAAGGAAGTCATGATCCGCTTGAAGTGCTTCAAGTGCCATATCTAGGCTATGAGCAACTGTCGGGATTTTAGCTTCTTCTTCAGGAGGAAGATCATATAAGTTTTTATCAGCAGCTTCACCTGGGTGAATCTTGTTTTGAATACCGTCAAGACCAGCCATCAATAATGCCGCGAAACCTAAGTACGGGTTCATCATTGGATCTGGGAAACGTGCTTCAATACGTTTACCTTTAGGGCTAGAAACGTAAGGAATACGAATAGATGCTGAACGGTTACGAGCTGAGTAAGCAAGCATGATTGGAGCTTCGAAATGTGGAACCAAACGCTTGTACGAGTTCGTAGAAGGGTTTGTGATCGCATTCAATGCACGAGCATGTTTGATAATACCGCCGATGAAGTAAAGCGCCATTTCAGAAAGGCCAGCATACTCATCACCAGCAAACAAGTTCTTGCCGTCTTTAGAAATTGACATATGAACATGCATACCTGAACCATTATCACCTACCATTGGTTTAGGCATAAAGGTTGCAGTTTTTGCATATTGATGAGCAACGTTCCAAACTGCATATTTGAACTGTTGAACTTCATCTGCTTTACGAACCATCGTATTGAAGCTAACACCAATTTCTAATTGGCATGATGCAACTTCGTGGTGATGTACTTCAACACGACCTGGGCCCATGATGTCTTCAATACGAGCACACATTTCAGCACGCATATCTTGTGAAGAGTCTACAGGAGGAACTGGGAAGTAACCGCCTTTTACACGTGGACGGTGACCAGAGTTACCCGCTTCATAGTCTTTACCTGTAGACCAAGCAGCTTCTTCAGCGATCAATGTATGGCGAGCACCAGACATATCGATGTCCCATTTTACTTCGTCAAAAACGAAGAATTCTGGTTCTGGGCCAAAGAATGCAGTATCACCGATACCAGTAGATTTTAAGTACTCTTCAGCACGACGAGCAATCGAACGTGGGTCACGGTCATAGCCTTGACCTGTAGATGGCTCAATAACATCACAAGTCACGACGATAGTCGCTTCAGCAAAGAACGGGTCAAGGAAAGCAGTCTCAGGATCTGGACGTAAAATCATATCAGATGCTTCGATTCCTTTCCAACCAGCGATTGAAGAACCATCAAACATTTTACCATCTTCAAAAGTATCTTCATCGATAGTATCTGCTGGGTAGCTTACGTGCTGCTCTTTACCCTTAGTATCAGTAAAGCGAAAATCGACCCATTTTGCGCCACTTTCTTGTATGAGTTGAAGGACCTTGTTCGCCATGCTCATTTTGCTCCAATGAATTTTTGTTGCACTTGTGAAGTGCGTGTTAGTAGTTGGTATTTATAAAGCAATTAGCATACCAACTTTTAAAATTATTGCTAATATATTGAATTTCTTATCAGAAAATAAGCTTAGCAACCATTAAATTAGCTCTATTATACTGAGTGCAAATAGAATTGCACCATATTCAGACACACTTCTTATTTTAAAATCATTCAGCACTATTTTAATGCACTATTTTTGTGCGAATTTGCTAAAATGTTTTATCTTGGTGCTTCTTTTTTTTAAAAATTCGTTATTGCCTATAATTACAATCTATTATTTCAGCATGATTAAAAAATTACGTGCAACCGTACTTTATACATGACTTCAATCTCATTATTTATGATCAGTAAAAGTACTATTCTATTGAATACCTGAGAATTTTAACCGAACTCTACTTCTGCTCGTGCAATGAGTGCTTCAACCATCAGTAATACATCATCCTGTTTTCTGGCATCTACAGCAAAAATAGGCATACTGATCTGATTGATGTTCATCCAATCTTTATATTGTTTTAATAATTGCTGAGGATTTTCATCGACATGTGTCACGCCAACAACAATATTATTTACATATTCCTTAAAACTTTCAAAATAAAATTTTAAATCATCAATTGCATCTTTTTGTGAATGATCAATCAGAACTACTGCACCTATTGCACCTTTACAGATCACTGACCAGACGAAATCAAATCGGTCTTGTCCTGGTGTTCCGTACAAGCCCACCACAACACCATCCTCTAAACGGATTTCACCATAATCTATCCCAACAGTCGTCAACGCTTTGCTATGTGATTGTTCATCGGTATTTTGTGCTTCAGTAGGCTTTGTTGCATAAAGGATTTAAAGGCAAAGTTCTCCTAGGCGTCTCAAATTTAAGTGACAACTTGAGTATGAGGTCGGCCTAATTCTGTAAATTTATTTAAAATAGCTATACGGGCATGTACCTCATTGACTTGGCTTTGAAAGTTCCTAGCACTGAGTTTATCGCCTAATAATTTGATGCAATGCATCTTAGTTTCGACCAAACTTCGGTGATGATAGCCTGACCATTTTTTCCATAG
>WNDP01000052.1 GCA_009912575.1 Acinetobacter bereziniae | reverse complement strand
TAGCGCGTTGCAGTTCTTTATTTTCACGTTCCAGTTGTTTTATACGTTCTTGATCTGAAAGATGCTGTACTTTAACTGGATTTTGTTGATCCAAATATTTTTGATGCCAAACACGCAGTGTTTCAGGGGTACAACCTATCTTGGGAGCAATAGCAGTGATTGCAGCCCAATTCGATGGATAATCTTTTTCGGATTCAATAACAAGTTGAACCGCTCTTTCTTTGATTTCAGGGGTATAGTTTGATTTTTTCATCGGAGTAGTTTCTCAGAATGTTGAGTCTCCGACAAACATGGTACGGTTCAGATACTTAGAACCATATTCTTTCACCTGAATATACAGTGCCGCATCCGCTCCAAAAATTTCTTTTAACTTTTGAGCAGGAATTGCCTGTGCATCAAATCCATTGCTAATACCATTCTCTTTAAACATGGTATCGACTACAGAAATGGGGAACACATAATAGCCAGCCTCAGCCAATGGAAGTGTAACTGTAGACCAATACCCATAAGTCGCACGAGTATCAGGCGAGTTATTAATTGGTGGCAGTACTAAAATTGACTTAGGGTGGTGTGCATGATAAGCAGCCAAATCACGATTCGATTTTGGTGTAACCGCACAACCAGTAAACAACATGGCTACACAACTCAAAAGCAAAAATTGTTTAATGCGCTTCATTGGACCTTTACCTCAGCTGATGGATTGGTCATTTTTTTCAGTAAACGATCCATCAATACTGTTGACTCAGGATAAACTTGGCGCTCCAATTCAAAATATTCGATCGCACGTGGAGCATTATTAATATTTAAGTTTAATAAACCTAGATGCGCATATAAGCCTTGTGGAACGGCCTCATTTCGAGCTTTCGCTTTTTCAATATCTTTTTCAAGTATCAAAATTTGTTGTTGAGGTGAAGCTTTTTCAGGAGCGCTCAACATTAAATATGTTTGTTGTGGATAACTACCCCAACGATATAGTGACTTTGGTGCAGATACACATCCCACTAAACTTAAAGTAGTAAAACAACTGATCAATAATAAAACGAGTTTCATGGATGGTTTCAGACCTACTGTACTGACCATTTATTGGTTTGAATATCCACGACAAGATGATTAACGGCTTCACGAACAGCCAAATCTAACACTTTGCCATTGAGTGTTGAATCATATGACGCTGTAGAGCCAAAACCTAAAACTTCTCGTTCACTCAGCGCATATTCGCCTGCGCCCTGCACAGAATGGACAACTTCCGCAGTTTTCACATCCACGACATTGATATTGACTTTGGCATATGCAATTTGTGTTTTACCACGGCCAAGTAAACCAAATAATTGATGATCACCCACTTCTTTGCGACCGAACTCAGAAACATCTCCAGTCAAAACAAAACGAGCGCCTTTAATCGACTGAGCAGCCTTACCAAATCCAGCTTCTTGTTGTAATTCAGAAAGATTATCTCGATTTAATACAGAAAAATATCCTGTTTGCTGTAAATGCGTTTCTAAAATTGTTTTTGCTTGACCACCTAAGCGATCAACATTGTCAGAAAAAATTCCACGCATATAACTTGAGCGATTATCAAACTTACCAATCGAGATTGGTGTTTTAACCCCAGTATATTTCATCGTTGTCGTCGCAGTAGTCACTTGTGGTGCTTGGATCGTTTTTGAAGTTTCAGTGGTTGAACAAGCACTCAGAACTAACCCATTTAGGGCAGCAATAAATAATATTTTTTTCAAGGTTACATCTCTCTATGGTCAAAGCCATTATAATTTTCAAGCCAATTATAACAAGCAAACACTAAATTAACTATTTAATTTAATTAACAAAATAAAATAACGTCAATGACAGGCGCTGTTTTTTATAGAATAATCACTTGATTATTTCAGACCAAAAATCAACTTTAGACCAAGCACAGTCATCACACCGCCTGCAGCTCGGTCAAATACTTTCTTAAATTTTAAATATACACGGCGTGGTCTTTCTGCTGACAATGCAACAGCAACCAATGAGTACCACCCAACATCGATAAAGAAACACAAAATGGGTAAAACAAAATAATAATAGGTTGGAATTTCTTTAGGTAAAAGTGCGGTAAAAATACTCGCCAAAATAATGGCAATTTTAGGATTACTCAACTGTGTGATCAAACCCAAGCGATAAGCTTGTTGATAGCTCATACTAAACGAAGAGCCTGATGCCTGCTCCATTGGATCTTTCGCATGTTTAATAATTTTATAAGCTAGCCAAAGTAAATACAGTCCACCACAGAGTTTCAAAACTAAATAGGCAGATGGCACTGCCAGTAATATAGCTTGTAAGCCCATAACTGCAAGAAAGCCAAATAATGCTGCACCAGTTCCTGTACCCAATGCTGTAAATAAACCGTGTTTACGAGAAATCGCAATTGAATTTTTAGCAACATATACAAATGTAGGACCAGGACTAATCGCACCGAGCATTAACGCTAAAGCAATTGAGCCTAAAATCAATAACGATTCCAAGAGATACCTCATCACAGATGAATTTTTTAAGAATGCTTATTTTAAGCTACAACTATTTTTCGAAGATACAAAAAAATTGATTATTTCACTATGAAGTTTTTCTATAGTTTAAAGCATTATACATTTTAGCTATTACTTTCAATACACTTGTGTATTATCCAAAAATACAATCACTTTGATTAAATTTAGAGTTAAAGCTCAATAAAAAAATATTTTTCAATATGTTAGTTACTTCATATCAAAAATTTAATAGATCGCCCTAAAACATCCTAAAAAACGATAAATCTGGGCATTTCAGTCACAAAAAATTACTTCCATTTTCATTCATTTTTAATATATAAAAAACCATAATAAAACTATGGTTTTAATTTATACATCATCAAAATTTATATTTCGGGGGTAAAAATGCACAACAATAAACCGAGTCATTTAGATGCTCAACAAGCACATCTTTGGATTATTGGCGGTGGAATCGCAGGTATGGCAGCAGCAGCCTTTGCTATTCGAGATGCCAAAGTTTCTGCTCAAAATATTCATATATTAGAAGAGCTCGAAGTTTCAGGCGGATCTATGGATGGTGGGCAGACACCTAATGCATCACAAGCATGGGTCACGCGTGGTGGACGTATGCTCACTGATGAAACATATTTATGTCTTTGGGATTTATTTTCCAGTATCCCTTCTTTAGAAAACCCAGATATTTCTGTTCGTGAAGAATGCCGTGAATTCAATGAACAGGTTAAAACTCATGCCCAAGCACGCTTGATCAATGCACAGCATGTGATTTCAGATGCATCTAAACTGGGTTTAAATACACGACATCGTGCTCAGATGTTACGCCTATTGGCATCAAAAGAAGAGAAAATCGGTAGCCGCCGTATCGATGAATTCTTTGATGAAACATTTTTTGAAACGAATTTCTGGCGTATGTGGCGTACAACTTTCGCTTTCCAAAAATGGCACAGTGCTGCAGAACTGCGTCGCTATTTCTTACGATTTATTCAAGAACTCCCTCGTATTCATACGCTTGCAGGAGTAAAAAGAACTAAATATAACCAATATGATTCGATGATTTTACCTTTACAACGCTGGCTGATAGAACAAGGGGTAGATGTTCGTTTTGGACATTATGTCACGGATGCTGACTTCCAAGTAGATGAAAAAACTTTGGAGCGCCGAGCAACACGTTTATATGTCAATCTTCCTGAAGGTGCTGAGCAAATTGATCTCAAAGAAAATGATTTGGCTATATTCACCTTAGGTTCGATTACGGCAGACTCTCGTTATGGTGGCAATGAAGATGTACCAGCGCTCATTCGTGATCGTCTTGATCATGGTTGGACATTGTGGGAAACCTTGTCAAAGAAAGCGCCTGACTTTGGTCGTCCAATGACTTTTTATGGCAATGTCGATGAACATAAATGGGAGTCTTTCACACTCACCATGCATGATGATGTGCTATTAAATCGCATAATTGAATATACAGGTAATCAACCAGGCACTGGTGCATTGATGACTTGGTTTGAGTCTGGTTGGCATTTATCAATTGTTGTCCCTGCTCAACCACACTTTGCTGATTTACCTGAAGGCACATTTACTCTGTGGGGCTATGGCTTTCAAATTGATCAAGATGGTGATTACATCAAAAAACCAATGTCTCAAGCCACAGGCAATGAAATCCTTACTGAGCTGATTCAACAACTTGGTTTTGAGGATATTCTTGAGCATGTATTAACCCATACTACAGTGACGACAGCGATGATGCCTTACGCCTCAGCATTATTCGCTTGTCGTAAGCCAGGAGATCGCCCTCAAGTGATTCCTCAAGGTTCTAGAAACTTTGCCTTCCTGGGACAATTCGTTGAAATTGAAGATGATGTTGTATTTACTGTTGAATATTCAGTTCGTGGTGCCATGATTGCAATTTATGAGTTCTTTGGTGTAGAACGTGAAATTCCTGATATTTATAATGGGTTACTTGATCCCAAAGTCGGCTTAAAGGCATTAGAAACTGTCTTTCATTAAGCCAGTCTAATTCAGCCCGTATATCAATGTTGATATGCGGGCTGCATATTTTGCAATGAGAACTTATGGTTGTAGATCAGTTGATGTATCACGAGCAGTTAAACGGTAATCTTTTTCATATACAGGCATTCCTGCAATATGAATGGAACGAACTTCAGTTTTGGTGGGTGTAGGAGGTTTCTTTTCACATCCAGCTAAAAATACCATCAGTATTACACTCAAACCCACGGATAGCTTTTTCATTGCATCTCCTCACTTTTTTTGTTTTATTTATCCTTTGAGCATAGCAGTTTTGACTAAAAATACAGCATTTTTTTATTTCAAATGTTTTCTATTGGTCTAAAAGCTTTATTCTTTACAAGGTTGATTCACAAATGCAGTAATATCTTCACCTTTTTTATTGGCATAACGATAATTAAAACGTCCTTGTTCATCAAATTTCATATCACTAAAGTACTGCAAAGCATCCACCCATACAGATTCGGCTTTGGGATATTCATTAGGTTTTAATTGTATTTTATTGAGTGCTGTAGAGCGAAACATTTTCTGAAAAATAATTGTAGGTGCATCTTTGAACTCAAATCGAGCAATACATCCCGTACTTTCATCTACTGCAAGTACATCATCCAAAGCTTGGACTACGCCATCTTTAGAAATAAGTAAACTATGATGAAGATTGAAAGTATAACCATAACTTAAATGCAAAAAATCTTTGTTTTGATGTTCAAGATTTATACCTCGTTCCCAATCCACAACCAAAGGTAGCCTGTAATCATCACCTTCATACAGCACAAAATCACAATGATTATTGGCATCCTCATCACATGATTCTTGAATAACAGAAAACTGCCCAATGTTTGCCACAGTACGTTTAATTGTTTCAGCATGGCTATTTACTGTGTAAAACATCAGGCTCAATATTATGGTTAAACCTCTTTTCATTGTTATTTTTGACATAGTCTACAAATCAAATTTTACTTAACACCAAATATACCGCTTCACTGGTGAATGTGCCATCTTGCTGAATTTGGTAATATTTACGTACATGGTCTGATATTGTAGATTGCAAATAGCGAATCGTGCTGATGCCATCTTCAGGTGTTTGCATCCGCTCCACCCAGCTACGAAAATTTAACGCTAAACTTTGTTTCTCAATGATTTCGACTTTAAAACCCACCTGTTCCACAAAAGCCACCCATTCTGACACATTGTAATTTCGAACATGACTTGGGTCTCGAATCATTTCTATGGTTTGAATAAAGGTATCTAATACAGGATTTGAATTGCCGATAATATCAAATATGATCGCTTTGCCATCAGAATGTAATACACGGTAAATTTCATGTAAGGCCTGCGTGATATTTTGCCAATGATGAGCAGAATAGCGACTAATCACACAATCGAAATGCTCAGCAGAAAAATCCAATTGTTCTGCTGCACCAACCTGCCCTATGACATGATCAAATCCCTTTTGTTGAGATTGCGTGGTCACAAGATTGACCATTTCGGGGGTAATATCATAAGCAATTACTTGCTCTACAATGGGAGCAACTTGATAGCTCACATGCCCACCACCACAACCTAAATCCAAGACCCGCTTAAAGTCATGCTGTTGGATTAAGTTTTGCATTTTTGCAAACTCGTCCCCCCTGAGCATGTACAGCACTATTCAAATAAGCTTCTGATTTAGTTTGATATTGCTTTTGATTAACTTGATGTTGAGTGACCATAATAGATTCCTTTTGGTTGAATAAATCTACAATAGTCAACTTAATTCAAAAATAAAAATGATGCTTTTTAATAAAATTAATAACTTTATTTTATTTATGTTAACTCATAATGACCCGATAATCGGACTGACATGGGTGTTGAATAATGACATCCTGCACGCCCATTTCATCTTCAATTTTGATATTATAATTAAAAGAAAAATCACCATTATCATTAAAATTTGCAGTGGTTGGATAGCTAAACTGTTTAAACTGAGGCACTTTATTATTGAGCACTAAACGAACACGAAAATCAGGAACACTATAAAAAACCAATGAATTTGGCATATTTTTCAAATTTGATTCATAAGTGACAAAACAACTTTGTGATTCATTCATAGCAAGAAAACTACCATAATCTTTTTGCTGGTTTTTATCATTTACCACCATAAGGTTATGATCACCACCCGTTGCTCCCATCAGAAAACCCATTAAGTTTGGATTAAACTGATAAACATGTGCTGTTTTACTCCATTGTTCTATTAATACCTCACGCTTGCCTTTGGCGTCATACAGTACATAATCACAGATATAATTGTCCGTAGCACATGATTCTGCTTTAATTTTCACCTTTCCTGCATGTCCCAAAATCTGACTTTGTTTAGTATCAACTTCAACAGCAGCATTGTTTTGCGCAAAGATAGATGTCGTAGTGAAAACACCCAGTATACATACACAATTCTTTATTGTTCTTGACATATCAGGTTCCTAAAGTCCAAGCATTTTTAAATATAAACACATTCATGATGCTTGATTTTAAAATACTATTCTAACTTTTTAAACATGCCGAACTTTTCGATTTATAGTCTTTCCCCCAAGTTCGATAGCCTTGAGTATCAATATGGTAGCGGTTATTTCCATAAACACCGAGTCCCATTTTGTAGTGTTTACCCTCAACCTTCCAAAAATGACACATTTTTTCAACCAATAATTCGCGATCTTTTTCAACCGTTTCTTTGGGAGACAATACATGAAAATCTACCGCATAATTATTTAAATGCTTACTTTTCCCTGCCCCGCCTACACAGCGATTCAAGTCAGGAGAACGATAGATTGCTGAGATCGTATAGGTTTTAAAATATCCGTTACGATTTAACTTTTCCACCAATTGAAAACTACCCACAACATTTTTCCAATAAGTTTTGGGAGGAACTGCAAAACGCTTGGAATAACATTGCTCTGGCATATAGTTTCGAGTTGTGGTCAACTCCATAAGACTAGGTGGATGCTTTAAATATTGCGACATAAACTGGTAATAATCAGCCAGTAATTTAGGATCTTGCTGGGTTTTCCAAACTTTGAATTGCTGCTCAATCTGTTGATCAAATGATTTTTTTGAAGAAGATGAATGTTCAGCATTTTTTTCAGATGGTGTACAGCCGTTCAAAACCACCCAACTGATACAGCTCATAATGATGAATATTAATTTAGAGTTTTTCACAATGACAGCACACGTATTGTTTTATTTTAAATATTGAATAATTAAAAACTTAGATTTTGACTAGTTATGATTTGAATCACAAAGATATTCTAACCAATCCCATCCACGATGAGTGCTCACTTTACAAAAAATCACACAGTTAGCAATTTACAGCGGACAAAAATATCCGTTAAATATCACTATAAAATTGACTCTATATTGACCTATGCGTAAACGCCAACAACAGGCAGCTCAAAATCGTGAAGATTTGCTCGATGCTGCACTCAAAATATTCCGTAAACAAGGGATTCGTGCGCCTCTGCAACTGGTGATTGATGAAGCTGGTGTTGGAAGAGCAACTTTTTATCGTAACTTCCAAGATCGTAGAGAACTGGTGATTGCGTTAATGGAACAAGCTTTAACACGTTTAGATGAACGTGCAAAGAGTTTTTCTGAATATCCCGATGGGTTGATTCGCTTAATCCGAAATCATGTTGAAAATTTACCGTATTTAACAGCCTTGATGGAGTATTGGCGTGTCATAGATCGTAATGATCCAAGTATGGTTGATATCTACCAACGGCGTGATGCAATTCTACAGCCGTTAATTGATCAAGCAATTGCTCACCAAATCTGTCGCCCAGATCTCACTCCCAAAGACTATGCACTCATTACTGGAATTTTGCGTGCTTCTTTTCAGGGGCTAACAGACGAAGAGCAAATTCAACTTGCAACAAGAGCAGTTGATTTACTGATTGATGGCATTAAGGCGTAATTGGGGCTGTTATGGATAAATCACCACGAATACTTGAACCTGCGCCTGACTGGACGCCTGAAGAACGCCCAACCTTACCTGGCTCGCCTGCGGTAATCGCACATCCGACTTATAAAAAATTGATTTATTTTTTTATTGGTTTATTTGTGGCAATTTCAGGGAGCTTGAGTAATGGATTTATTACTGCAAATTTACCCCTGATTCAAGGCGAATATTCGCTAACACCTTCTGAAGCTGCGTGGATTCCTGCTGCATATGTGATGGCAAATATCAGTTCCAACATGATTTTGTTTAAAGCGAGACAACAATATGGTCTTCGGCTTTTTTCAGAAATTGGATTGGTCTTGTTTATCTGTGTTCTGATCTTACATATTTTTGTGCATACTTTTGAAATGGCACTATTCGTTCGTGTCATTAGCGGCCTCGTTGCAGCCCCGCTGAGTTCCTTAGGTATGTACTACATTATGCAAGCCTTTCGACGGGAAAATTTTGGACGGGGAATTTATCTCGCACTTGGCTTTCAACAGTTGGGTATTCCGTTGGCTTGGATCATTTCTCCATCACTGGTCGATGTCAATGACTGGGTGGTGTTATATACCTTTGAACTGGGTTTGGCGATCTGCTGTCTAGCTATGGTGGTGTCTTTAAAACTGCCACGCAGCTTAAGAATCGAAGTGTTTGAAAAACAGGATTTCTTTACTTTTGCCTTACTCGCGCCAGGATTTGCTTTACTCTGTATCGTACTCAGCCAAGGGCATATTCTTTGGTGGTTTGAAGTTAAATGGCTAGGCTATGCTCTTATAGCGGGGTTTAGCTTAATCATTATTGGACTGACCTATGAACATTATCGAGTCAATCCACTGATTATTACCCGTTGGCTAGGTTCAGCAAGCACATTAAAATTTGTTTTTGGTGCGTTGGCAATTCGTTTACTGATGTCAGAGCAAAGCTATGCTGCTGTAAATTTTTTAAAGACTATGGGGATGGGTCCTGATCAGTTCGTGACACTCTATAGCGTGATTTTTTTGGGTATTGCTTCGGGGACTATTTTTAGTGCATTAACCTTTAAGCGAGAACGAATTTCATGGCATTTGGTGGGTGCTGTGATTTTGGTTCTGATCGCTTGTGCTTTGGATTATCATCTGACCAGTGATGTACGACCAGAAAACTTTTACCGTAGCCAATTTATCGTGGGTTTTGCTAGTGGTATGTTTATTGGTCCCTTATTATTGACAGGATTTATCAGCGTCTTACAAAAAGGCCCATCGCATATGGTTACTTTTGTGGTGCTCTTTTCTGCCACACAAAGCTTTGGCGGATTAATTGGAAATTCATTTTTTTCAACCTATCAACAATTACGCACTCAAAATTATCGTGCAGAAATCGTCAGTGATTTATCTCCAACAGACCCTTTAGTTGTACAGCGTCTGGCTTTGTATCAACAATCTGCCAATAAATATACACTGGACAATACGCTTGAACAAAACCAAGCTTATCGCAACCTCAACCAAATTGTGATACGTGAAGCTCAGGTACGTGCATATAACGATGTCATTGCCTTAAATGGAATATTCGCCATTTTACTGCTGATTTGGAGTAGTTTTAATATTACCTGGACACGTTATCAACTCAAAAAACAGCAACAAGCCCTCAATAGCAGTTAGACAACGTTCATGAAATTGATCCTTCAAGCTACCCATGACGTCATTCTATGCATTAAAAATATTTGAGAACTCTTATGTCACAAGATCAAAAAACAGCAGCACCAGCACCAGCACCAGCACCAGCACCAGCACAGCAGACACCTGCGGCACCTGTAACACCACCGCCATCAAGTAAATTAATTCCAACCGCCAAAAGAACCTTATTGATTATGTTTTTGGTGTTACTGGTTGGGATTGCAGTCATCATGCGTGCTTGGAAAATTGGTCCTTTTGACAGTGCAATAGAGTCAACAGATAACAGCTATATCAAAGGTAAAACGACTGTTCTATCTTCTCAAATTAATGGTTATATCAAAGACGTCTTGGTCACTGACTTTGATCACGTTAAAAAAGGTCAGGCATTGATGCATATTGATACCACCACCTATGACCAAAAGGTCACTCAAGCGGAAGCTGGTGTTGATCAAGCCAATACAACTTTAGCCAATCAAAGCCAAGCGATTGAACAACGTAAAGCTGATATTGTGGCAGCCCAAGCCAAAGTTGAACAAGCGAAAGCAAGCTATGAGCTATCGACTGCACAACTCCGTCGTTACCAACAATTAGGTGATAGTGGTGCAACCTCTAAAACAGAACAAGACAAAGCCGCAGCAGATGTAAAAAATAATTTAGCCTTACTCAAACAAGCAGAGGCAAACGTTTTAGTCGCTCAAGAAGCGTTAAAAACTGCTCAAGTCGCAGAGTCAGGACTTAAAGCCCAAGTGACCAATGCCAAAGCACAATTTGATCAAGCAGTAACCACCAAAGACTATAGTGTGATTTCAGCACCAATGGATGGGCAGTTAGGTGAAGTTACACCTCGTGTTGGACAATATGTAGCGGCAGGGACCCAACTAATGTATCTCATCCCACAACAAACTTGGGTCATTGCCAACTTTAAAGAAACTCAGATTGCGGATATGCATATTGGGCAGAAAGCAAGCTTTACAGTCGATGCGATGAAACATCAAAAATTCACTGGGCATATTGAACAAATTTCACCTGCAGCAGGTGCTGAGTTCAGTGTATTGAAACCAGACAATACCACTGGAAACTTTACCAAAGTTGTGCAACGAATTTCTGTGCGAATTGCGATTGATCCAAATCAAAAAGGTTTAGAGTTTTTACGCCCTGGAATGTCTGTAGTGACGTCCATTGATACTCACTCTGAGCCATCCGCTTCTCAATAATTTTTTTTGTGGACGTTTACTCAAATCTTTATTCATACATAGATTTGAGTAAACTATGAAGACCATACTTTTAGCCTGTTAATGACTTCGTTCAAGATAACATTTAAGACAACTATGTTTGACCAGATTGCCCGAACAGTTCCCAATCAATGCCTAAACCTAGACAGTTCTGTTCAACTCACAGTTAAACGGCTTGATCAAATTCACCCCAACATTTCAGGTAATAAATTTTTTAAGCTTAAATATAATTTTCTTGAGGGTCAACACCTTGGCTTTAAAAAAATTCTGACTTTTGGCGGCGCATATTCTAATCATATTGCAGCAACGGCTTATACAGCACAATTATTTGGCTTTGAAAGCATCGGCATCATTCGTGGCGAAGAGTTGGCGAATAAAACACTGAACCCAACCCTCACACTTGCTCAACAAATGGGGATGGATCTTAAATTTGTTTCACGTGAAAATTATAAATCAAAACAAGATCCTGAATTTCAAACACAACTCAAAGCGGATTATCCGGATCACTATATTATTCCTGAAGGTGGCAGTAATGCTTTAGCAATCCAAGGTTGTCAGGAAATTTTAAATAACCAAGACCTGACACAATATGATGTGATTTGCTGTGCTGTAGGTACTGGTGGAACAATTGCAGAACTTATTGAAAGCAGCAACCCTCCTCAACAACATATTCTTGGCTTCTCAGCTTTAAAAGGGAATTTCCTCAGACAGGAGATCCAACATTGGACTGATCGGACGAATTGGTCACTTACAGATGCATATTGTTGCGGTGGTTATGCCAAAACAACACCAGAATTACTCAGATTCATTCATCATTTTGAGCAACAATATCAATTACCATTGGAACATATTTATACAGGTAAAATGTTCTACGGCATTTTTGATCTGATTGCTAAAGGCTATTTTGCCGAAAATAGTAGAATTTTGTTGATTCATACTGGCGGTTTACAAGGCCGTCTCGCAATATAATACACCGACAATTGTTCTGAAAAATTGCTTAAATTTGTCTATAATCCCCTGCTTGTCATTTCCATGAGTATGCTATGTCTTCCAACCAATATGATGTGATTGTCCTCGGTGCAGGTGCTTCAGGTTTAATGCTTGCAGCCAAAGCAGCTGCCCGTGGTCGTAAAGTCTTGGTGGTTGAGAAAGCGAATAAAGTAGGTAAAAAAATTCTCATGTCTGGTGGAGGAAAGTGTAATTTCACCAATCTTTATGTTGAACCTGACAATTTTATTTCACATAACCCACATTTTGTCATTTCTGCCCTCACTCGTTATACCAATTGGGATTTTATTGGTCTGGTTTGCGAATATGGCATCGACTATGAAGAACGTAAGCATGGACAACTATTTACACTGAATGATGCCAAAGAAATTTTAGCCATGCTACTCAAGGAATGTGAAAAAACTCATTTGGTTGACATCAAAACCAGTTGTGAAGTCAAAGCCGTAACGTGTAGTGCTGAAGATCATTTTCAGGTTGCAACCAATATAGGTCATTTTCAAGCTGAGTCTGTTGTGGTTGCTTCAGGAGGTTTATCTATACCCACTTTGGGGGGGTCAGGGATTGGTTACGAAATTGCCAAACAGTTTGGTCACCATATTTTTCCAACACGTGCAGGTTTAGTGCCCTTTACATTCTCTGATCAATTCAAAGAAGTGACAACACGCTTAAGTGGCAATGCGGTGGAAGCAACTCTATCCAACGATCTCAATAGTTTTACTGAAGCACTGTTGTTTACCCATCGTGGTTTAAGCGGCCCAAGCTCATTACAACTGTCTAACTACTGGAATGCAGGACAAACATTTAATATCGACTTTCTACCGAGTCTCGAATTATTTGATTTCTTCAAGGCAAAAAAACAAACTCAGCCTAAAGTATTGCTAAGAACCTTATTGACTGAACACTTACCCAAAAGTGTTGTGATTGAATTACAAACTCTGATTTGGTCAACATGGGCTGAAACAGCTATTGGACAACTCAGTGATGAAAAGCTTGAGCATGTTGCTGCTCAAATACACCAGTTTGAAGTCAAGCCCTCTGGTACAGAAGGCTATCGAACTGCTGAAGTTACTTTAGGGGGTGTAGATACCACCGAAGTATCTTCAAAAACCATAGAAAGTAAAAAACAAAAAGGTCTGTTCTTTATTGGAGAAATTCTGGATGTTACAGGACATTTAGGTGGATTTAATTTTCAATGGGCATGGGCTTCAGCACATGCCGCATCTGAATATGTCTAAACAAGCGCACGAAGCCACTTATTCTAAATAGTCAGTTTTAAATAAAATGAGCTGATTTTGAATTTGCTGCTTCTGCGTAACACGCTGAATGGCTAAATCCATCTGATTCGGACGATCTTTTTTAACAAATAAAGACTGATGAATTTTTTGTACAAAGTGGAATATTTTCATTTCTATTTCCTTTAAAAATGACTATTTTCAATGTGCTGAGTATTTTACATCTTGGCTATGAGTGGATTAAATTTAGACAATAATTTGATTGATGTCTATCTCTTTTCAAGAAAAACATCATCACCAAAAATTCGCTACTGCCTACTCAATCACTATTGGGATTTCTTTTGAGATTCATCTTGTTTTTCAACAAGATCCGATTGCTGCTTCTTAGGTTTTGCAAATACAAATTTATATGCGCTTGCTAAAAAACCAACAGTAATACCTGCGATCACAATTGGAGCAATAAAATTATTCGGCTTTTTCTTCGACATCTCAATCTCCCTCGTTTTTGACCTAAGAATAAAAAATCGATCAAGCTTCAATCCTGATCGATCTTTATAAAGATTTAAATGTTAATTCGGGTCATCTTTGTCCTGTTTCAATGAATCGGTTAACGATTTATATTCATTTTCAATCGCAGGTGTATCTGCGGTGACCTGAGTTGAATCTGTTGCTGGAGTAACGACAGAACCTGAATTTTTCTGATTTAAAGGATTCGGTTGATTTGCCTGTTGCTTTGCTTTATCGATCAAATCCGTTAAAACTCGTTCAGCAGGCTGACGACCGCCTAGACCAAATGCCACAGCCACAGAACCTAGGGTTAAACCGAATGCAAGATTGACAATGGAGTCAGCAATGCCCATCACCTTTAAGCCCATCGCAATCACCAAGCCCATGATCAATACACGAACCAAATTTCCTAACCAGCGTGAGCTATTGTATTCTCCACGTTGTACAACATTTGCGACGATATTGGCCAACCAAAATCCAATCACAAGAATCACTGCACCTAAAAGAATATTGGCACCAAAGTGAATAAACATTGAGATTAAACCACTGACCTGCTCAAAGCCAAGTCGATTTGCTGCTTCTGAAACAGCAAATAACATAGTGAAGAAAACGATTAAATATCCAATGATGCAAGAAACTTTAGTTTCACCTAAAAAGTGTTGCACATCTAATTTAGCTGGAATTGAATCAACACCTGTTCCTGCGACAACTTCAGCAACCAAACGTCCAACAAAACGTGAAACCACGTATGCCACGATCAGGATCAGGCCAGCAGCAATAATATGTGGAATTACATACATGATTTCACCCAACATCGTAGTTGCTGGTTGTGAAATTGCTTGTATACCTAAAGCATCAAATGCCACGATCAATGCTGTAATCATCACTACAGCAAAAACAAAAGAACCTAAAAACTTAGATAAACCTTGATCTGAATTTTTAAAAAGCCCAACTTTTTCAGCTTGGCTTTGTAAATTTAAACTGCTGATTAACCCCTCAACAATCCCACGAACAATTTTCGCCAAGATATAACCAACAAAAACAATTACACCAGCAATGAAAATATTAGGTAAATAAGAGATGGCTTCATTTAACATAGATTGCACGGGAACCAATAAGCCTTGCAAACCTAAGATCGAGAGAACAATTGGGAGGAACAATAACAAAATCAGCCAGTAAACAATATCGGCGATATTGTGGCTAATCGGACTCACACCGACATCCGCACTCAGCTTTTCATCAAGTTGGGTACGATCCAATGCTTTCTTTAAACCTACTTTGACAAGGTTAGCCACGATCCAACCAATAAAACCGATAGCGACAGCAGCCAATAATTGTGGGATGAACAATAAGAATTGCTGAATCATCAAACTAAATGGGCTACTCACACTGTTCAGATTGAGTACATTGAGTGCGCCAATCACTGCAATGACCATCACCACCCAGAAAATTATTCTAGAAAGTATACTTTCGATGTTTGAACGGTGCCCTGTTGCAGTAGATAACTTAGTATTGGTTCCTAATTTTTCAAGGATTTTTCTAAAACCTGCTGCAACAATCAATGCAATAATCCATCCGACAATCAGAATGGCTACAGCGGCTAAAATTGGATGAAATTGATTCCAATAATACATGGCATCAAATTTCCCCTGAGCGTTTAAAATTTCATTCATTTTTATTTCCTCAAGTTATAGATTTATAACAATTTGAGTGTGCTCAAATGGCTTCAAGCATCATTCTTATTTTCGACAAAAAGCGTGATGAACTACTCTTTTACTTTATAAGTTGCTTATATAACGTTCAATTTTTACTGCATAAATACAACAAAACGAAGCATAAAGACTATCCACTATCAAAAAACCCTAGCATTCTAGCTAGGGTCTTTTTATGGAAATATTGTTTAAATTATTGATTAATTGTGAGTTATAGCCAATCGGCTGCCATATAAACAAGTAATGAAACGAGGAATAATCCCACAAGAATAAGCATATAAATAGGTAAGCGATTCTTATGTGTGATCTCTTCATTACTGGTTACATAAGATGGTTTATTGAAATCATGCCTCATAACATCCACCTCCATCAACTTGATGTATTTTTATACTACCAGGCTATTGATGAACTGTGTGTAAAATATTTTAAGTAAAAGTAAATTTCATTCTAAGCAGTTCTGAGCATATAAATAGGCTATAATATATACCCCATTTTTCGGCTATTGTAGATATGGCGTATCAACGACAAAGTGTCGCACTCGATTTGGACACCGATGTCACTCATCAATGCTTCTTACATACATCTAGAGATGATCATTTAATTGGAATCATTGAATTTAGTAAGCCAAGCTATATTTTAAAATGGGGAGATCTGGAATATTTCCGTAGGCGTACTGATGAGTTTTCAGTAATGCCCTTCCCTGAATGCATCAATGCCATGATCATTGATATTCGTAATATCAACTCATTTCTTGACAATGAAGTTCCCATTATTCCTTGGCGCTTACTCGAAGAAGACTGTCCAATACGTCTCGTCGTGCCTCAAGATCGTTTAGAACATTATGCTGGTATTTTTGAACCTACATGGCTGACCAGCGATATTGAAGTGGCGATTCAGGAGTTACGTGAATTTATGGATATGTTTGTGCATTGATCTTTAGTCATTACACCAGTAAACCTATTTTCCATTCTCAAACATTTTTACCGCCATTCTTTTTGCTTGCTTTCCATAAAACCAATATGTAATCAAATATAAAGGAATCGCAAGCAAAAGAAGCATAATTGACATTGTGCTCAAAAAACGAATATTTTGCATATAGGCTATAAATGTTTGCCATATTTCAGGATCATTGCGAGAAAAAAACCAAACACCTGCAAAGACACCCAACAAGTTGTAACCCCAGAAAATAAAGGTATATCCCAAAGTGAGTTTTTTACGCTCCTGATCTGTTGGCGCACGGCGTTGTTGCTTAAGAAAACGATACAATACAATAATCATGGCAAACAAATAAGGGACCGCCGTTAATACACCAGCTATCTCATTGGGCAAGATTGCTGCAAGAACACCTGCCAGCATTGTCAACACTAAACAAAGTAGAAAAAACCATAAAAAATATTTATTTAAAGAGACCATAGTGTCAACTTTGATTGTCTAAAGACCTTCATTATAAATTTTTTTAATTTTTTTTCATTTTCTTGTCAACCAATCGGAAACCCTTGTCGTTATATATATAAGTAATAAGGTCTGCAGCAACCAAGTTTATTTGCACGGCATCCGCAGTTAAATTTGGAGACCTTAACTCCCCAGAGAGACTAAAAACCTATGCTTCTTCAAGATTTAGAATAGCAGCCTGAATCTTTTTAACGAAGTATTTTGGCCGACGATTTACTCATCACTCGAATCGTCGGCTTTTGTTTTTTTAACACTTGGTGTTTTCAATATCTAGTTTAAAAATATACGTCATATTCTTATCATTCGAATATCATATGAGTTTTTTCAACAGATTGACTATAAAGGCTGGTTCAGTCTAAGTTGTTGCGCTACTTTTAAAATGGCCAAAAACCCTGCCACTGTAAACGCCAACATTAATATACCCATATTGAACAACTGATTCCAAACTAAAAAGTTCAACACCACACCACCCAAGAGACCACAAGCGAATTGCATATTGCCCATAATCGCACTGGCTGTACCAGCCTCTTGAGCCTTGCTCTGACATCGCCAAAGCCATCGCATTTGGGCCTGTAAAACCGATCCCTGAAACTGTCAGGAATAAGCCAAGCATCACCATTGGCAATGGTGCTTGTGAGATTAAACCAGTTCCCACAATAATCAGTGCTCCTGTGACTTGAATCAAACCACCAATGGTTAAACGACGGATGACTGAAAAGCGGTTAGCTAAACGTTTGTTGATTGAAGACAGTAAAATAATACCAAAAGCATTAAAACCAAACGCAATTGCGAACTGTTGCTGAGTTAAATGGTAGCCATCCATCAACACTGCTGCCGCAGAGCTGATATAACAAAATAAAGCGGCACCTGTAAAACAGCCTGCCATCATGGGAAAGCGGAAACTGCGATCTTTAAAAATCGCAGCATATAAAATAAAAACCTGAATAAAATTCAGTTTTAGTCTACGTGACGGCGCTAAAGTTTCTTTAAATAAAAAGTGTACGCAGGCCAAGCAAATCAAGCCAATTAAAAATAAAGTAATGAATACTGTTTGCCAGTGGAAAAAATACAAAATTGCAGCGCCTATTGAAGGCGCAAGAATAGGTGCAATCCCCATCACAATCATCATGCTGGAAAAAGCTTGAGCCGAACCCTGAACATCTAAACGATCGCGAATAGCGGCTCGTGCCATAACTACACCAACACAGCCACCTAAAGCCTGTAAAATTCGGGCTGCAATCAATGACCAGTGATCCGGTGCCAAGACACACAATAAACTGGCAAAAGCGAATAAAGTCATACCAAAGTAAAGTGGCTTTTTACGACCAATCCGATCGCTAATTGGGCCATAAATCAATTGCCCCACAGCTAAACCAAAGAAATACGCAGGTAAATTATTGGCAACTTGCTGAGTGGTGACATTAAAATCTTGCGCCATTTGTGGGAGTGCAGGCAAATACATATCGATAGATAAGGGACCTAACGATGTAAATAGTGCCAAAAGCATAATCCAACCTGTTGAATACTGCTGACCAGCGTTTTTTTCAGACATAGATCGTTTATAATTTCATACTAAATATTGCCAACAAGTTTACACTGTCCATTGTAAGATGTGTCACAAAGATAAGTGCAAAAATCAACTCAGCAATAAAACAGGCAACCCAGCAATAACACCGTATCGATTGAGTAAGGATTTCCTTTGAACACATGGCTGTTAAAACTACGAAAAGCCACCTATAACACAAGTTTTATGTACAACTTGAGGATGGTCATCGCTTTTACAGGAACTGCTTTTGTCCCTTATTTATTGGGTCAGCAGTTGATGACCATTCCATTAACCTTGGGTGTGGTTGCCGCAGGTCTCAGTGATATTGATGACCGCTTTTCAGTGCGAATCATGAATTTGATTTATACCTATATTGGGTTCTTTATCACTGCGGCTTCTGTAAGTTTACTGTTCCCCTATCCTATTCTTTTTGCGTTGGGCTTAATCGTTTCTTGTATCGGTTGGATTTTACTGGGTTCTTTGGGACGACGCTATGCCACTATTTCCTATGGTTGCTTGGTCGTTTCAGTTTATTCTATGCTTGGCGTTCATCTTTTTGAGCATTGGTATATCCAACCTAGCCTATTGGTGGTAGGTACAATTTGGTATGGTCTGATTTCAACCATTAGTTTTTTGCTTTTCCCAGTACGTCAGGTCCAAGACAAACTGTCTCAGTGTTTTTCATCATTGGGCAATTTTCTTTTTTCCAAATCCAATTTATTTGATGTCGATATGACAGCGACCAGTTACCAAGACAGCATGATTAGCCTGTCCATGGAGAATGGTCAGCTGATTAGCATTTTTAACGATATGCGCACAGCACTACTCACCCGTCTCAAAGGTGACCGTGGACAACGCGATACGCGGCGTAGTTTGCAATATTACTTTGTAGCGCAAGATATACACGAGCGTGCGGATTCAGCACACATTGATTATCAAAAACTGGCAAAAATGTTTGAACATAGTGATGTTTTATTTCGCTTCCAACGTATTTTGGCCCTGCAAGGTAAAGCGTGTAAGGATTTGAGTGACAGCATTCTACATCGGACGACTTATCAACATAATCTGCGCTTTGAACATGCTTTTAAAAATTTAAAACAGTCTTTAAATAAGCTCAGAAAAGAAGAACACTATGACCTTATTTGGATCAACTCATTATTTGCCCTTTATCAAAATTTGAAATCCATTGATGCTCAATTACAGAACTTAGAGACTGAACGGCATATCAAATACGATCAATCTAAAAATGTTGAGCAACAACTGAAAGATGATGATTTAAAAGGTTGGGATGATATTGTTATTCGTATCAAACAAAACCTAACGCCTGAATCTGTTTTATTTAGGCACGCAATTCGAGTCTCTGTGGTTTTATTTATTGGTTATGTCTTTGTGCAGCTCACCAATATTCAATACGGATATTGGATTTTATTAACAGCGCTTTTTGTCAGCCAACCGAATTTTAATGCCACCAAGCGGCGCCTAAGATTACGAATTATAGGGACACTCGGTGGCATCATTTTAGGCTATGCCATTTTATTCTTTGTACCTTCTATTGAGGGTCAACTCTTGCTACTGGTGATAAGTGGAGTGTTGTTTTTTGATCTGCGCAGTAAACAATATGCACAAGCAACAGCATTCATTACCATCATGGCACTGATCAATTTCAACTTAGACGGATTAGGTTTTGAAGCAGCAGCTCTACCCCGGATGATTGATACTGTAATTGGTTGTGCTTTGGCATGGTTTGGGGTCAGCTTTATCTTTCCTGATTGGAGATTCCGTCGTTTACCTAGAACTATTCAACGGTCTTTAGAAGCCCAGTGCAATTATTTAGCTGATGTGGTCGCGCAATACCATCAAGGGCGTAACAATAGTCTAAATTATCGCGTCGTACGCCGAGCTGCACATAATACTGATGCAGATGTTGCTTCATTGATTTCGACTTTAGCAACAGAGCCAGATTTTGATCAAAGCCAAAAGGCACTGGCTTTTGAATTTTTATGTCTAAATCATACCTTCCTCAGCTATATCGCTGCACTGGGCGCACATCGTGAAAAAATTCAAGATCAGCAAGTATTAAACCTACTAGATCAAGCATTAGATGATATCCGTGGTGCCCTCTTGCGAGATGAAATGCCTGACTTAACCGCACATAATATGCTACAAACCATTCGTACACGTTTGGGTATGTCTGAATCCGACGACTCTAAATCATTGATTATTCTTCAACAACTATCGTTAATGTTTAGTATTCTCAAACAATTGAGTAGTCTCAAACAAAACTTAAGCCATGCCCGTGACGATCAATCTACAGAATTAGCTTCTTTATAAAAGAGCGCAAAATTTGCCTAGATATTTGGTACAATAGGCGCACTAAATCTTGAGATTTAGTGCTAAACTCTGACTAGATTTACATATATTACTGACACTATGACTGCCAAGAACATTTACGCTTATACCTTACAACCTGTTCCGTACGACGTATCGGAAGCCGAACAACGTGGTGCTCAACTTGCGATTTGGCGCAGTACCAATAAAATTGGGATTAAAGCTTGGGCAATCATGGGAGTCGCTGTTGTCCTTTCCATTCTCGGTATTGCGTTAATTAAAAACTATTCAACCATTATCTTTTGGGTGATTCTTGCCTGTGTAGCGATCTATCTTTTAGTCCGCAAATTTGGTCTTGAATGGTATGTAAAACGCAAGATGAATGAATTTCCAGTTCAAGAAATCAAAGGTGTCAAACTCGGTGTACAACCGAGTGGTATCGTAATGCGCCAGCAAATGGGCGTACAAGAAGGTGTGGGTACGATTGGCTGGAAAGATGTTTATGAGTGGTACAATACTCCAGAATTTCTACTGGTTAACTTTAAAGTAAAAGGTCAGCAAGGTGCCTATATCTTACCTAAGCGTATGGATAGTAAAAACTTCCCATTCGAAACTTTGCGTAAGCACCTTAAAGAAACAGTCGGTGAAGCAAAAACCTTATAAGTTTGAAGACTTCATAAAACCTCCATTGTTGGAGGTTTTTTTACATTTATGATGACTATTTTAATAAAAATGATAATGAGAATAAATATTATCTGCAAAATTCATTATCTCTCCTAGATATTCAGCTATAATCTGTGATCAAACAATTCTTCCCTTTCCATCACCATGTTTAAAAAGACTTTTTTCCAAATACACTGGTTTTTAGGCATTACAGCGGGCTTGATCCTTTCGATTATGGGGGTTACTGGTGCTATCTATTCTTATGAACAACCAATTCAAAGATGGTTAAATCCAGACAGTTATACTGTAAAAGTTGAAAATCATGCAAAATTAACTCCTGCTGAAATTTATCAACATTTTCAAGTTCAAAACCCTGAAATGAAGATTAACAGTATCACTGTCGCCAAAGCACCTGAAGAAGCGTCAAATATTAATATTGTTAAAGAAGGTGCTCGTAGAGGGTATACCATGATGGTTAACCCTTATACAGCAGAAATCTTGCCTGAAGTTAAAGGCAAAGATTTTTTCCAGTTTATACAGCAACTACATCGTAATCTCACTGTAGGCGAAGTCGGCAAACAGATTACGGGTGCAAGTACATTGATGCTAATCTTCTTTGTACTCAGTGGCTTATATCTGCGCTGGCCAAAAAACATTCTTTCAAACAGTGGTTTGCTATAAAGCCTAAACTCAAAGGTCGTAATTTCCTTTGGGACTTACATGCAGTGGTTGGAACTTGGGTTGTTATTTTCTATTTACTTTTAGCGTGTACAGGGCTGTACTGGTCATATGACTGGTGGCGTGATGGTATGTTCAAGGTGATGGGCGTTGAAAGACCTCAGCCAGAAATGCAAGCACCTCGCATGGGTGAAGCTAAAGGGCTCCAAGGCAATGCCACCGCCCCTCAACAACAAGCACGTACTACATCGTCCAATCCTCCAGCTCAAGGACGTGAACATGCGCGTGGTGGTCAGCGAGAATCTAAAGAAGGATTAAAACCTGAGCAAATTCAACAAGTACTGACTCAAACATGGAGTGGATTTAATTCAAAAATCAACCGTGATTACTCCACGTTGACCATTTCAATTCCGAAAAAAGCAGATGGTAAAGTCGAACTCACTTTTGTTGATGCAATTCCTCAACATGAGCGTGCACGCAATAAAGCCACCTATGATTATCAAACTGCTCAAATCGAAAAAATTGAGTTGTATGAAAGCAAACCACTCAATGAAAAAATCATGGGCAGTATGTTACCTGTTCATCGTGGTAGCTTTTTTGGTCCAGTGTTCCAATTCATCATTATGCTTGCTGCATTGGCAATGCCATTGTTCTTTATTACAGGATGGATGCTTTATTTAAAACGCCGTAAGCAAAAGAAACTGACCCTTGCAGTGAAACAATCTGGCTCAGCCATTCAAATTGATCCTAATGCAACGCCATGGTTAATTGCTTATGCTACTCAGACAGGCGTATCAGAACAATTGGCATGGCGTACTGCGATCAGTCTACAAGAAGCGCATCAACCCACAACGGTGAAATCAGTTCAGCAACTCTCTGAAGATGATTTAAAACAGGCCAAACAGGTTTTATGGATTGTCAGTACCTATGGCACAGGTGAAGCACCTGATTTAGCATCGCATTTTGAGAAAAAATTAATGAGCAAATCATTAGATCTTTCTCACCTACAATATGCGGTTTTAGCTTTAGGATCACAAGAATATCCAGATACTTATTGTAGTTTTGGTCATCGTATTGATAGTTGGTTAAAACAATCTGGTGCACAACAATTATTTACCACAGTTGAAGTCAATAATGGCAGCAATAATGATATTCAACTGTGGAACAATGCTTTGGTACAAGCCACCAAACTTGATCTACAAACCATGTCTATTGATAAGGTGTTTGATCAATGGCATTTGAGCAAACGAGAATTAATCAATCCAGAGAGTTTAGGCGCACCTGCTTTCAATATTGAATTACAAGCCTGTCATGAAACAATTTGGCAAGCTGGAGATATTGCAGAAATACAAACTGGAAACAGCCCTGAACGTATTCAACAATTTTTAGATAAGTACCAAGTGCATGCGGATACGCAGGTTGACTCATTAGAGCAATCGATCCAAACAGTTCTTTGGGATCGAGACTTAACTGTCGAAGTTGAGCCTTTTGCCAATATGGAGCATTTACTTGAGCAGTTGCCTACCCTACCTACCCGTGAATATTCTATTGCCAGTATTCCAAGTCAGCAGGTATTGCGTTTAGTTGTCCGTCAGCAACGTGATGCTCAAGGTGAACTTGGTCTAGGTTCTGGCTGGTTGACCACACACTTAAAATTACGTGACAAAGTTGCATTAAGAATTCGTAATAATGATTCCTTCCATCTCATTACGGATAACCGCCCGATTATTTGTATAGGGAACGGTACAGGAATTGCGGGCTTAATGAGCTTAATCCATGCGCGTGTTCGCTTAGACTATACTGAAAACTGGTTAATTTTTGGTGAGCGTCAACAAGCACATGACTATTTCTTTAAAGAAACCATTCAGTCTTGGCAAAATACAGCAATGCTTCAACGGATTGACTTGGCCTTTTCTCGTGATCAAGCAGAAAAAGTTTATGTTCATCATAAACTCCGTGATCATGCCGATGAAGTTCGAAAATGGATTGCCAATGATGCCGTGATTTATGTTTGTGGTAGCATTGATGGAATGGCCAGTGATGTTGATCAAGCTTTGATTGAGATTTTAGGGCAAGATACAGTCGAACAGTTACGTTTGGATGGGCGTTATCGACGTGATGTTTACTAAGCTTAAAGATGTAAGCTATAGCGCATAAACAGCTCGAACTAAACCGATAAAACCGAGCAAAATTGCTCGGTTTTATTTTACTAACCTCAATTGGCATAGATCGTTTACAATATAGATTGGAAGGCATTTTTATCTAGAGTATGAACAAAAATAAATTATTGCGTTTCGGCCTATTCATTATCGGCTTATTATTTCTTGATGGCTTTGTTTTGGTGCTGTATAAAAAAATTCATTTAGGCACACTTTTACCCTTATTCATTGGTCTCGGCTTTATCTGCACCGCCATATGGTCAAAAGCAATCCAGCAATACCTAGTACAGCATACCAAGCTTAAAAAACTCTGGTGTTTGGGTTGGTCTCTGTTTGTTATTTGGTTGATCAGTCTCATTGGCTTTTTTGGCTATATCCATTTTAAAACACAACAAAATCATGCTGAAAATGGTTTAGATGCAATTATTGTTCTAGGTAGTGGAATAACTCAAGGCAAAGCATCTCCTACACTTGCCAAGCGTTTGGATCGAGCAGGTCAAGTTGCTCAACAGCAGCCACAAGCATGGGTGATTGTGAGTGGTGGATTGGATTTTGGCGAGACTAAAACTGAAGCTGAAGTTATGTCAAAGTACTTAGAGGAAAATTATAAAGTTCAATCTCATAAAATTCTTCAGGAAAATAAAAGTACCAGCACAGACTTAAATCTAAAGAACAGCCAAGCTATTTTACAACAGCATGATTTGTCTTTAAGTTCAAAAATTGCCATCGTAACCAGTGACTTCCATACCTTACGTGCCGCAGCTATCGCAGAAAAGCAAGGTTATCGCAACTTTATGACCATTGGCGCTGAAACACCACTCAGTACACGATATAACGCTTGGTTAAGAGAGTATTTTGCTTATCTTAGTGGTTGGGTACTTGGAGAGTATTAAATAATACCACTGCATTGTTCTCACGATTCAATGATGTATTCGAATCTTACGTGGCAAAGGTAGACGGGTTTGGTCTTGAAATAGCTCGAGTTGATTGGTGTATAGCTGGTATAAATAACTTTTTATATCCAATAAAAACTTACGCCCAGACACTAAGACATTCTGCCCTTCTGGCGTTAAATTAATCGACAATAAGGTATTGTTTTGATGGATAAAAGGAATCATTTGCTCAATAAAAGAAATAAAATTAACTTCCTGAACGTTGTAACGGCTCCAATTGTCTTTTACCAATAATTGCGCCAAGCTTTTACTTTGCCACACCGCAACAGCTTGTTGTCCTGTAGGCGTTGCACATAAAGCCCAACCTTCATCATAAAGTGCAAATACTTTCGCGTCAGAAACAATTTTTTCGATAAATGCTTTATATTGATCTGTCGCTTGAACCGTATTTTTCTGTGCTGAAGACGCTGCTTTGCGTTGATATGGATTTCGCATAAAATACTTATTTTTAGAATAATTATATAGATATTCTACACAAAATTTAAAAATAAACAATGAGAACAAAGAAGAACTTGGTGGGCGCTGACGGGATCGAACCGCCGACATTCTGCTTGTAAGGCAGACGCTCTACCAACTGAGCTAAGCGCCCTGAGTGATGATCAACAAAGTAAACTCTGTTTAAACTTCAATGATGAATTCAACAAACAAAAATCGTTATGTCTAAACATCTCCATTTATCTTCACCTCAGAAATCAAGATAAATGGCGCAGCGGACGGGACTCGAACCCGCGACCCTCGGCGTGACAGGCCGATATTCTAACCAACTGAACTACCGCTGCACTAAATTCAACGTTAAAGCTTGGTGGGCGCTGACGGGATCGAACCGCCGACATTCTGCTTGTAAGGCAGACGCTCTACCAACTGAGCTAAGCGCCCTAACGACTTCATCGTTTGTGAGGTGCATTATAGAGAATCTTTACTGAGTGTCAAACGCTTTTCTCTATGTTTTAAGTATTTCAGGCTTGACTGATTAAAAAATAGATCATTTTAATTTAATTTATTCTTTTTTGTTTATTATTTATCTATTTATCCAATATTCATTCCTCTGCTTTTATTACCTGTGATCAGTTAATAAAGGCGTATTTGCTTTATTGCAGTTGAGCTGTATTGCTGTTAAAAGCTCATCTCTAAACCTTTGAGCAAATTTAAAATCAATAGAATTACAACTGATCTTGCTCCTTCTCTACCAAAAGAGGTTCAGGACGTAACCACAACCAGACTGCAACAATAAACATGGTGAGATCCGTGAAAACTTTGACGGCCAAAGGTGCGTTGGTAAATAACATAATAATGCCACTGATCAGCATCATGATACTGGCTATCCATTTTGCTTTACGAGGTACGGTGCCATGTTCTCGCCAAGCACGCAGCGTTGCGCCATATTTAGGATGATTCATTAACCACGCATCAACTTGAGGCCAACCTTTTGAGGCTGCCCATGCTGCTAAAATAAGAAAAACTGTGGTTGGCATCCCAGGTAATAATGCTCCGATAAAGCCAAGCACAATAAATAACACCACCAATGTTCGCCAAAACAAAATTTTCATAGTTTCACTCAACCTACCCACAGCCCAGTATAACGTTCAATTGATATACACTGTATATTTTCAAACGATACGACTCATTTTATTTTAGAATCATCTTGTTCATTATTTCCGATATTCAATCAATTAAACTTGCATCAAGAGAAGCTTCTTTGCTTGAATCGCCTATTTACCCTCTCCTATTTGATATCTGTGTTTAAACCCAGGATGTGATGCAATGACAGATTATTTTGAGCCATGGTTGAAATACCGCCACCCAATTGTTCGCCAATTGGCTTTTTGCATTGCCAGTCCAAACATTATTCAAACAGTTCCTCAAGCGTTGCTTGTTCACCATCATTTTGAATTACATGACACACAGTTTTGGCAACAACAATTTATTGCATTTGAAACAAGACTGGATGAATTAGATCACAATCCCACGCCATTAATCACATTTCTACAGCAACTCAAAAGTACCCGTTTAGGATTACGTTTTGAATATTTATTTTGGTTTTGGTTGCAAGATGAAGCCAACCTAGACTACCAACTTATTCAGCATAGTATTCAAATCATTGAAGGAAAACATACCAGAGGAGAAATTGATTTTTTAGTTTTGAATCGTACAACACAACAGATTGAGCATTGGGAAGTTGCTTTAAAATATTATTTAGGTGAAACAGATTTACATTTAGCACGTTGGTACGGTTTAAATCGTAGTGATACCTTATTTCGTAAGTTGAATCATTTCTCCGAAAAACAATTTCAATTTACCCAAGTTCTAGATCGAAATATTGAAAGAAAATGGGCCGTGCTCAAGGGACAGCTATATATCCCTTATTTTAGACACAACAATCCGCTCCCCTCATGGATCAATTCAAAACGTAGATTAGGTCAATGGGGACACCACATTGAAAAAGGTTTATATCGCTTGCAACGACAGGAATGGATTTGTCCAGATTTGCAACAAAGTTCACCCGCCGCAAAATGGTGGAGTAATGGTTTATATCACGACATAGATTCACAAAAATTTTATATGTACCGCCAAGCACCTTTACTATTTTCTGATAATTCACTTTGTTTTGACAAGAACACTTAATTATTCACGTTTTTTATACAGTGCTTTACGAATCCACTCATAAAAGCATAACGATCTATTTCAAATAATTTCGTATAGTATAAATCTAATTAACGCGTGAAACACGGAGATAGTAATGAAAAAAATTTTAGCAGTTTCAATGTTATTCGCTTTTGTTTTGTCTGGTTGTAACACTTTTAAAGGTGTTGGTAAGGACGTATCTAAAGCGGGGGATGCGGTTACGAATTCTGCAGAAAAAGTTGAAAATAAGATTTAATTTAACAATATCTAAATCTAATTTTAAAAAAAGCCTGATCTGAGCCTGTACATTATTTTGTGTAAGTTCCATTTTTATAAATGATCTTTTAATCGATCATCGAATTGAATCATAAACCAGTTCATTGCTAAACGCCAATTGTGGATTGGCATTGTCCATTTCTTAGCA
>WNDP01000051.1 GCA_009912575.1 Acinetobacter bereziniae | reverse complement strand
AATAGCTTTCAACTTTTGCCAGTGTTGATCTGTTAACATGGTACGAGGCATAGCGAATAGTAGAATTGGGTTTGGCGATTTAATTTTACTATTTCGCTATTTTTTAATCTAAAAGTGTCAACACGCCCTAAATTATAAAAGATTAAAATGACCTTATCACCTGAATCACGATCGTGGTTTCAGTATAATTCAGGAATATTGAGAGAAAAATGGGAGCACAATAGATTGTATAGTTTTAGTGTGAATTACACCAGTTTTTATATCGAAAAAATACGATTTATTATATTGATCAAACTGATCGTCATTCTTATCAAGGGTTTTAAAAAGATGTACGTGGATATTAAATCGAATTAAATCAAGACTAAATACCCACATGAAATGTATAGCTAAGCGATGTGTTATCTTAAAATGCGTTGGTCAACATCGTGAATATTTACTTTCCCACAAAATGCCATGCTTAAGTCCAACTCTTTTTGAATTATTTCTAAAACACGATAAACACCTTGTTCACTATATGCACCTAATCCATAAATAAATGCACGACCGATGAGGCAACCTTTGGCCCCTAGAGCGATCGCCTTTAAAACATCCTGTCCACTACGGATGCCACTGTCAATATATACTTCTGTTTTGTCACCAACAGCGAGTACAATTTCCTCTAAGACTGAGATACTGGATGGTGCACTATCCAATTGGCGGCCACCATGATTGGAAACAACAATAGCATCTGCACCAGCGCCAACCGCTGATAATGCATCATCAACCTCCATGATGCCTTTGATAATGAGCTTTCCACCCCATTGTTGTTTAACCCATTCCACATCTTTCCAACTGAGTTGCATATCAAACTGTTCTGATGTCCATGCTGCAAGAGAGCCTGTATTACTGATCCCATCAAACATGACCTACGATATTGCCAAAAGTACGCCGTTGAGTTCTCAGCATCCCCAAACACCATGTTGGTTTGGTGCACATATTGATGAGGTTGGCTAAGTTGAGTTTGGGTGGGGCAGATAGGCCATTTTTAATATCTTTATGTCGCTGTCCCATGATTTGTAAATCAGCCGTTAAAACCAATGCAGAGCATTTTGCGTTTTTTGCGCGTTGAATCAGTTGCTGCATAAAATGACGATCTTTCATCATGTAGAGTTGGAACCAAAATGGTTATGTTGTTGCTGCTGCAACATCTTCAATTGAACATATACTCATGGTGGACATGATATAAGGAATACCACATTTAGCGATTAAGGCATTTTGATAAAGTTAATTTAAGCACTTCTTGGTGGAAAGGGGACTGTTATTTTTTGGTTTTAGGTTTTAAATCATTTATCGACAGGATTAAGCCAAACAATAGTGGCGTACTGAGTACACATAATGCGACAAAGGAGATGCTGTTGCCATAGTCCAAGTTATAGAGCAACAAGGCGATGATAATGCAAATGAACGCAGAAAGTTTTACAGATTTAACATGTTTGCTAAGCACTGAAAATCGACTTTTCTGTGTTTTATTGATCTGTTTTGAGCTGACAAGATAAAGCCCATAACTTGCAATAAAAATTAACAATGATGCAAGACTCAATATCATGAGGTTGATTCCTGAATTTGTTTTTGCGCTAATTTTTTCTGAATTTTTGCCACAGCTTTATTTTGAATTGGAGTGATTTTTTGATGTAAAAATATACTCAAGATCGCAAAAATCCAAATCATGATATCAACACGCAGAAATAACCAATAATCATGCATTGAATGAATATAGTGATTTGAAACAAGATAATATAGATTGAAAATAGGCAATGCTAATGTCATTACAATGAGTAATTTAAGCTGTGTTTTCCACAAATATGATTGTTTTGTACATAAGGCAACAAGTAAGCTAAAAAGCCATAAACTGAAAAAAGTATAGATTTCATAATTGGGGCCATCTGCTTTTATCGTCACAATTCGGTTGGTGTATAAGTAACCCAGCATCGCGATGGGTAAGCCAAGAATAAGTGCTGTATTTAGTCGATTGACCAAGTAATGACCAAAGTGAAATTGGTCATTTTTCTTTTGTAACTGGCGTTTTAGACTCCACAATAATAAACCTGAGGCAATCATTGCACAGCCCAACAAGCCAGAAAAGAACAAAGCTAAACGCAACAGTGGTTGAGCAAAATTTGCCATATGTAAACCATACATACTTGCGCTTAATGTTGCGATAGCACTGTTATTACGAGTATTACCTAACAATGCGCCTGTGGCTCCATTAAAACTCAGTTGTGCTTGATTACCCGTAATCGAGTGATCTTCTAATGCTGTCACTGTTACTTTGGCCAATTGTGTGTTTGGTTGGTCAACAGCAATATGATCAAAACTGGTTTTTCCCCATTGATGTTGTGTTTGTTGGAGAAAATACTGAATCGGTTTCATATTTTCAGCTAATGCAGTTTGAGTTTTTGCTGCTGTTGAAATATTGCGAATTTCATCAAAATACTGAAATGGGTTGTCTGGATATGTTTTTTTCATACCAGCAGGAAAAAAAAGCAGGTAGAAAAAGATTGCCAGTCCTGTAAAGGTAATGGTTAAGAAAAAAGGCAATGCAATCACAGAGGTCATATTGTGGAAATCTAAATATGAACGTTGGCCTTTAAAGGCTCTTAATGTAAAGAATTCCGTGAATATCTTTTTATGTGTAATAATGCCTGAAATCAAGGCAATAAACATAATCAGTGCAGCAAAGGTAACAATCAATCGCCCAATAGAATAGGGCATGCCATATAGCTGATAATGGAAACTATAAAAAAAATCGCCACCTTGTGTTGCAGAAAGGCTGAGTTCTTTACCAGTATTGGCATCTAAAGTTTTACTTTCGTATCCACCATCGGCTTTTTGCCAATAAATTTTATTGACTGGGCTATTGGGATTGGCAATACCGATATACCAACTTTTGGCATCAGGTGCATTTTTCTGTAGATAATCATAAGCAGATTGCACGGCCGTTTGTTGATTGATTTGCATACTGGCAAATTGCGGTTGCATCCACATATTCACTTCATGACGATAATAAGTCACAGTGCCCGTTAAAAAAATTGCAAACAGTAACCAGCCAAAACTCAGACCAATCCAAGAGTGAAACCATGCCATAGATTGACGAACAGATTTATGCATGAGCTAACCTATGAATTTTGAAAAGAGCAAGAGAGTGATAATGAGTATTAGGCTGATCACGGATAGCTTTTTTAAAGAATATACACAAAAACTGATAATCACAAAAATAATATAAAAAAACAGCGCGATAAATGCAGCCAAGTAAATAGACTCAGCTTTTGCCAAGTAGGGATAAAATATATCAACCAAAACAACTGATAATAAATAGCTACATGCATAGCCTATACCAAATGCCAGTATAAAGCGGTATAACACTGATAAAGGGTAAAGAGCAGTTTGCATAAGGGGACACTTTTTTACAATTGAAACGCCTTAATCAGTCAAGACTAAGGCGAATTCCGATTAATATTTAAATTTTATAGCAACACTATAGTTGGCTGGTGCACCATAAAATGCTTGACCATCTGGGAAACTGTATAAATATTTTTTGTCTGTTACATTGTTTGCATTTGCCTGTAGCGATATATGATTGTTCAAATCATAACTGCCATCAGGTTGATCAAAGCATATGCATCTTGGGTAATTGTACTATTTACAGAAGAATCATACAGCTTGGTTGCTTCTTGCCATTGCAATGATGCACCCACTTTAAGCTTTGGTAATGCAGGTACAGTATAGGTGGTCAAAAGATTAATGGTTTGATTCGGATTATAGGTCCGTGCATCACCACCATTTTTTAAATCTTTTAAGCTAAATTGACTATAACCAAATGCAATATTTAAGTGATCTGTAATTTGCCCAGCCAAACCAACTTCGACACCTTGAGAGCGTAAGTCACTAGTTTCCACCTTTCGATTGAGTGGGTTTCCGTCAGAATTGTGTAAAGGATAATTTGTTTGTTCTGTGCGGAACACCGCCAAGGTTCCAGTAAGTTTGTCATCAAGCCATGAACTCTTAATACCCGCCTCATAACTTTCCCCCTCAACAGGCTTGAGTGCTTTATTATCCGTTCCTAATCCAGATTGTGGACGGAAAATAGAGGTATAGCTTAAATAACCTGTATATTCTGGAGTGAAGTTATAGGTAATTCCAGCATAAGGCGATACTTTATTTTCATCATAGGCCATTGAAGAGCCATAACTTTCACCTTCACTTTTAGCTTGAACATAATTTAAACCGAGCAAAAGTTTTAAATCATCGTTTAAGTGTAAACGTGTCGCTGCATATAGTGAATTGAGCTTTTGAGTATAGTTTGCTGCATCACTAAAAGGTGACCAAGTTATTGATTGAGGTGTCCAACTTGCCCAGTCCGTGGTGAGTTGGCGTAGGTAGCCTAATGAATTATCATTACTGATATTGCTGTCGTTAATTGTGCCAGATGTCTGTTGATCATACTGCTTGTTTTGTAGATAACTATAACCTAATGTTGCTTCATGCTCACGGCCAAATAGTGAATATGAGCCTTGTACATTCAAATCAGCAAAATGACTTTTTAGACTTTCTTTGCCTCCCCAAGCAGTAAGAGCGACATCTCCTCCATTTTGATCAGGATAACCATAATAATAGAGTAAGTTACTGTTATGATCGGTTTGGGTATAATTATAGCTAAGCTTGGCAGTCCATTTTTCATTAATCTTTTGTTTTAACTCTGCAAAAGCATTTTGTGTTTTGTTGTCCCAATATGCCCAATCTGGATTGGGGTTATAATCACGGTTATAAGAAAGTTGCTTTCCATCTGCACCTAGAAGTGGCAAAGCACCCCAGTTATTTGCATTTGGTTTATTTTGTTGTTGACTATAACCTACAGTAAGTAGGGTGGAATCTGTCAGATCTGCATCAATGATGCCTGAAAAACCGTTCTTTTCTGAAGAGTAACGATCGAGATAAGAATCCCCAGTTTGCTCATAGCCCATCAAACGACCACGAATGCTACCATCTTTATTCAACGCACCAGAAACATCTGCTTCATAACGTTGAGTATTCCAAGAACCATAACTAATACCCGCATTGGCTTGAAACTCTTGTGTTGGTCGTTTACGAATATAATCAATGGTTGCACTTGGATCACCGAAGGCATTCGTAAATGCATCAGCACCTTTAATCACATCGATTCGATCATAAAAATAAGTGTCTGGATTGGTATTATTATAATTATAGCTACTCGAAGGGAATCCGACCCCATCCGTTAAAATATTTGAGATTTCAAAACCACGAGCCGTATATGTTGAGCGTTCAGTTTCTTGACTACTCACGGTGATACCAGGGGTATTACTCAAAGCATCTCTAGTGCTATTCATCGCAAAATCATTCATTTGCTGACGTGTAACGACATTGACTGTTTGCGGAGTTTCTTTAACCGGGATGTTAAGTTTAGCAGCACTGTTTGATTTTTTAACAATGTAGGATTTGCTTTGTTCAGAACTCAATTCAGTTTGTTCAGCTGTCGCTTGAACGGAAATCGTAGGTAAGTTTTGTAAATCATCAGCAAAACTTTGTTGCGCAGTGAATACGGCTAAACTCATGAGCGAGAGTTTAAAGTGGGTTGGGAGAGAATTGAGCATCGCAGCCTTAAATGATAATAATTATCGCTTAGTTTATTGTTAGTCTGTGCGTGAAACAATAGTCAGCTAATTGAAAATATAAATAGAAAACAGATTAATGATAGAGAATTGAGTGAATAGTCACCCAACTGGATGACTAAAGTAGTCAGATCCAGATCTGGTTATGTCCTGATTGTACGGAGGCTTTGAGGTTAAACTAGTTTGACTATGCTATGATGCATGTGTACTGCAAAATGGGAAGAATATCTTGCAAAATCGGAAGCTTAAAATTGGAATTGTCGTTGGTGAAGTGTCAGGAGACACTTTAGGGGCCAAACTTATTCGTAGTTTTCGTGAACAGGGTATAGATGCTGAGTTTGAGGGGATCGGTGGTCCTCAAATGATTGCCGAAGGATTCAACAGTTTTTATCCAATGGATATTTTATCTGTGATGGGAATTGTTGAAGTGCTTAAAGATTTAAAAAAGCTATTTGCGGTACGTGATGGTTTGGTTGAAAAGTGGTCTATCGATCCTGTTGATATTTTTATTGGCATTGATGCTCCAGATTTCAATTTGCGTTTATCCAAAAGTTTAAAGCAAAAAAATCTTCCGATTAAAACGGTCCAATATGTCAGTCCCTCAGTTTGGGCTTGGCGACAAGGACGGGTACATGGGATTAAAGCCAGTATAGATCTTGTGCTTTGTCTATTTCCTTTTGAAAAAAGCTTTTATCAACGCTATGCAGTACCTGCAGCATTTGTTGGACATCCATTGGCAAGTCAATTGCCATTACAAAATCCAATTTTGGACGCAAAGCAAGAGCTTGGTTTAGATATCAGTCAAAAGCATATTGCCTTGTTACCGGGCAGTCGGCGTGGTGAGATTGAACGACTTGGACCGTTAGTTCTGGATGCAGCACAAATTCTTCATCAAAAATATCCAGATTATCAGTTCCTGATTCCTGCCATAAATGATTTACGCAAACAGCAAATTCAGGAATTATTAAAACATTATCCAAGTGGTTTGGTTGCAAAAATTCATTTACTGGAAAATACCGATAAAGAATCAAAAATTGGTCGTCAGGTCATGAATGCTGCCAATATTGTGGCTTTAGCATCAGGGACAGCGACCCTTGAAGCATTATTGTTACATCGTCCTATGGTGACTTTTTATAAACTCAATTGGCTGACTTATGTGATTGCCAAGTTACTGGTCAAGATTCCTTATTATTCTTTGCCAAATATCATTGCAGGAAAAAAAGCGATTCAAGAATTGATTCAACAAGATGCTACACCAGAAAAATTAGCGCATGAAATAGAAAAGTTAATGAATATGGAAACTACTCAAATTCAGGTTATGCAGTTGATTACAATGCATAAGCAGCTTTTGGCAAGAAATAGTGAAGATCCAGTACAAGCAATTTTGACACTGTTAAAATCATGACTACAAAGTTAATAATTTGGTTAAGTTGTTGAATTAATTTATTTAATTCTGTAAATATTGAGTCGTAGACTTTTTATATTGGTTGTTTGCAAGTTTTCAGGAAGCCTATTGGTTTTGCAAGAAATTTCATAAAAAACTCCTCCTAGATTTAAATCAGAGAGGAGTTTTATAAATATTAAATTCGACGCAAAATGAATGATTACTCTGCCCGAATTTTCAGTTCATAGCCTGTATATTTACGGATATTGATCACACCAGTATCCATAATTAAATATTGACCTTTGATTCCTTGTAATTTACCACGAATCACAGGTGTTTTATCGAGATTGTGAGATTTGATCTTTTCAGGATAAATATCAACAGGGTAGATAAATTCACGAGGCAATTCTTCTTCAAGCAATTCGACCGTTTCATTGAACTCAAGGTGTTGTGCAAATTCATCTCGAATGGTTTGAATTTTAGGTGCAAATTCTTGTACCAATTCATTACGGATTTCAATCAGATTAATTGGTTCGGCTTCGCCTTTTAACAACTTGCGCCAATCTGTTTTATCCGCAACCTGTGAGCCAAACATGACTTCAAGTTGTCCAGATAAACGGCGTGAACCCACTTTCATGATGGGTAGAGCTTGAGTTGCACCTTGATCTAACCAGCGTGTAGGCATTTGACCTAAGCGGGTAATTCCAACTTTTAACGCACTCGAATTGGCAAGGTAAACAATATGTGGTTGGAAGCACACCTCATGCGCAAAATCATCTTCACGACACGTGCCTAAATGATAATGGCAAGTTTCAGGCTTCATAATGCACATATCGCAAGATGCCTTGGTTTTCATGCATTTAAAGCAATGGCCTTGTGAATAAGACTTAGGCGTTTTCGCACCACAAGAAACACAGTAAATATTTCCAGTCGCTTCAATCTCAATTTCTTGTCCCAAACTAAATGGAAGCTCGATTTCTGAGCGATCTAATATAAATTTATATTCAACATTTGCCTTATGTGTTTGCTGATCAGTTAAACTAAGGTCTTTAAGACCTGCATGCATTTTATGACAAATGCCTTGTAGTTCCATGTTTAATTACTCGCTTCAAAAAAGGTGCAGTTATGGCTGAGCAAAATGTCATCACTTCAATGCTAGACGATTTATCGCAAGAACAGCCAATTCAAACTGCATTGTGTATTGGGCAAAATTTGGCGCAATACTCTACAAATTATTCAATTCAGTGGTCCTATTTTAACGTATCTGAGTTTTTAAATCTGCCTTTTACCCAACGATATGATTTAGGATTTGTTGTTTTAGATACAGAAGAGATGCTGGATGTTTCAGATTTGCATAAATCGCAACTGTTGGTGAAGTTACGTGATCTTCTAGCGAAAAGAATCGTGGTTGCTTGCAAACTTAAGGATGAGCATTTGCTTCGATCGCTTGGCTTTACTCAGTTGATTGATAAGACCTTACATGAAAATGATTTTGCATTGTGGCGATTTAATATTTTAACTTACAAACATGTACCAGACTGGTTCAATTCTAAGTTTTGGGCAAACCCTGAAAACTGGAATAAGTTTCGTTGGTAATGTCTGTGTTGTGTTTAAAAATACCACTAAGATATTGCAAAAATTAACAATTCCAATTTTGGTGAATATATTAAAGCCAAGTATGCTGTAGTCGTGTCATAAAACTTAAAAAAGGAAAACTCATGACAGATTTAACAAATATTGTTGAAATTTTAGCAAAACAAGCACTTGGCGGACAACAACAATCACAAGGCGGGCTTGGTGGCGGATTAGGCGGTGTATTAGGTTCAGTGCTTGGTGGTTTAGGTGGTCAACAGCAATCACAAGGTGGAGGTTTGGGTGGTGTATTGGGCTCAGTCCTCGGTGGCTTGACCGGTGGTCAGCAGCAACAAGCACCACAAGCAAGTGGTTTTAATGCATCATCATTACTGATTGCAGTTGTGCCATTGGTTTTAGGTTGGATTCAACAGAATGGTGGTTTGCAGGGAGCTTTAGCTAAACTGCAAGGTGCAGGTTTGGGTGGGCAAGTTCAAAGTTGGGTTGATCCATCACAAGGCAATAGTGGTATCAACGTTGATCAAATTCAAAGTTTGTTTGGTGGTCAACAAGTTGAACAAGTTGCTCAACAGGCCAATGTTCCGACCAATGAAGTATATGGTGCAATTTCAACAGTGCTACCACAAATTATTGATTCACTCACACCACAAGGTGATGCTACAGATCATAATGAAGCCAATGGCGATATTCAAAACGTATTGAACCTAGTCTCAGGTTTTATCAAATAAGCTGTATTTTTACCAAAAAAAGCCAGTTAGTTTATTTTTAACTGGCTTTTTTTGTTTATTTGGATTGAGGTTCGGGGTCATCACCAATAGCTTCACTGCTTTTCACTTCACCATTGGCTTTTCTCTTTATATATTTAATTTGTCCATAACCTTCAGCATACCATTCATCTAGCGTGCCATCGCCAATTTGCGAAACAAAATGACAGGCATTATGGAATTTTAAGGTATTGTTGTCATTGTCAATCAAGCTGAGATTTTCAAAACCAACAAATTCGATATCAACAGTTTTATTATTTTCAGACTTATCTGTGTTGTCTACTTGAGATTCAATAACAGCATTATAAGTCATCTGAAATTTTTGATGAGGCTTAAGGTTAGACGGAAAGGTTGGAAGAGGGGCTTGATAGGTGGTTTTGACCAATACATCATTGGGGTTTGAACCAAGTGCGGCAATACCGTAATCTAAATTCGCCAACATGGTACGACCTGTCAAATCATAGATATAGTCTGTTCGAACACCAGCACCTTGTCTAACAATTGCAATTGCGTTCTGGTCGTTAAACGTCGTCGGAACAATTTGAATCTCAGTTTCATCACTGTTGTTTAAAGTGAACTGTTTATTGGCTTCTAGCTTAAAGCAATCATCTGAATTGGCAGCTTTCAGAGGTTTTTCTTCTACTACTTTTTCAGCCTGATGCTCTGCGTTGTCATGCGGTTTATTTTTAGAGCATGCAACAGTCAAGATTGAAAGTAAGCCGATAACAACAACAGTTTTGTTCATTTTTATCCTAGCGATAAAGTTTAAATTTCACGTGGCTATTCTTAACTATAGGCACATAAAAAACAACCATATTCTTAGCAAATATGGTTGGAGTAAACTTTATATTTATGAGTGGTTTATTATTCAGCTAATACAGTTTTATCTTCCTCTTCATCATCTTCAGTGGAGTTCATGCCTAATTCTTTGAGTTTGCGGGTTAATGTATTACGTCCCCAACCCAATAACTCAGCAGCATGACGTTTGCGACCACGTGTTTGTTGTAATGCTGCATTGATTAATGTCCGTTCAAACATAGGCGTAGCAATGTCTAAAATTTTCATTTCACCATTTTTGAGTTTTTGAATTGCCCATTGAGCTAACAACTCATCCCAATGATGAAGCGCAATACGATCAACACCAGCTTGTTGTTGTCCTTGATCATCAGTTTTATTGATTGGAATCTGTTTTAGTTCAGAAGGTAAATCTTCCGGATAAACCTCACGTCCAGTAATCATCACGGTCAGCCAACGGCATGTATTTTCGAGCTGACGTACATTGCCTGGCCAAGGAAGTTTCTGGATGTATCCTTGTGTTTCTGGGCGTAAAATTTTAGGACTTACGCCAAGTTCTTTACCAGCACGTGCCAAAAAGTGCTGTGCCAACATCGGAATGTCTTCTGAACGATGGGCAAGTTTAGGAATATGAATACGAATTACATTTAAACGATGATATAAGTCATCACGGAAACGACCATCATTCACAAGTTTTTCTAAGTCTTGGTGAGTCGCAGCAACAATACGAACGTCAACACGTACAGGGATATGACCACCAACACGATAAAACTCGCCATCTGCCAAAACACGCAATAATCTTGTTTGAGTTTCAAATGGCATATCGCCGATTTCATCTAGAAATAAGGTACCGCCATTGGCTTGTTCAAAGCGCCCTTGACGCTGAGTGTTGGCACCTGTAAATGCACCTTTTTCATGCCCAAATAATTCGGTTTCAATTAAATCTTTTGGAATGGCGGCCATGTTTAAGGCAATAAATGGTTTACTACTTCTTGGCGAATGGCGATGCAAGGCATGTGCAACTAATTCTTTGCCTGTTCCAGATTCACCGTTGATTAAAACCGTGATATGAGATTGCGAAAGACGCCCAATTGCACGGAAAACCTCTTGCATAGCAGGAGATTCGCCAATAATTTCAGTCGATTGAATAGGTGTGACTTTGGCAGATTCTTGTTGTTGCAACTTATTGATATGTAAAATGGCACGATTGACCAAGGCAAGCGCTTCATCAATATCAAACGGTTTTGGCAGATACTCAAAAGCACCTGTTTGATAGCTAGATACCGCAGATTCTAAGTCTGAGTGTGCTGTCATGATAATCACAGGGAGATCTGGATAACTTCCTTTGACTTTGCCTAAGAAAGTGAGACCATCAATACCCGGCATTCGAATATCTGTCAAAATGACATCTGGTGCATCGGTTGGCAGTTGATCTAAAGCAGATTGTGCTTCTTCAAAACTGGTCACATCAAAACCTTCTTCTTTGAATGTTTTTTCCAAGACCCAACGCATAGCTCGGTCGTCATCGATCACCCAAATTTTATTATGCGACATGGTTAGACTCCCAAGGTAAATATAGGCTAAATACTGTTTTTCCCGGAACTGATTGGCATTCAATCATTCCGTTATGTTGATGCATGATGTTTTGTGCAATGCTTAAACCGAGTCCAGTCCCTTTGGCCCGACCAGTTACAAGCGGATAAAAGACGGACTCTAAAATTTCTTCTGGTACACCTGGACCATTGTCTTCTATATCAATACGAATGGCTGATTTGTTTAATACACCATTAATGGTGACCAGACGCTGAATACGTGTCCGTAGAATGAGTTCGGGTTGATGATCAATAAAAAACTCACGATTTTCTGTCATTGCCTGAACAGCATTGACACTGATATTCAGCATGACTTGAATCAATTGATCTCGATCTGCCTTTACATCAGGTAACGATAGATCATAGTCTCGGGTTATTTTAATTTTTTTCTTGGTTTGATTGACGATCAGTGAACGGACACGTTCAAGTGGTTCGTGAACGTTGACTGGTTCATAACTCGGAAGTTGACGTGAACCGAGCATGGTATCGGCTAAATTTCTTAAACGATCAACTTCACTGATGATAATGTCTGTAAATTCTGCATATTGTGGATCATTTAAACTACGAGCCAATAGTTGCGTAGCACCACGGATGCCACCCAAAGGGTTTTTGATTTCATGAGCAACACCGCGAATCAGTTGGCGTGCAACTTGATGCTGTTGAATTAGGTTTTCTTCTTTGGAAATTTTTAGCATCCGATCAATCGGATTGAGTTCAATCAACAACAACGGGTGATAGGGTTTTCCAGTATTGAGTTGTGATACAGAGTAATCAACATGCATATCTTTAAAGTTGACGTTGATAATCGCTTCACGGCGTGTATAGGCTTGACCTGTTTTAATCGTATTGTCGAGCGCATCTTGTGTATTAAAGCTATCATTTGGTGCATATAAGATATTCATCACAGGCTGACCAGCGGCACGAAACAAACTAATATCAAACAAGGCTTCGCAAGATGAATTGAGATAAAATATATTTAGATTACAATCCACCAAGAGAATTGCTGTGGTTAAATTGTCCACAAGCAGTCGATAGTCAATTGTTGGGTATTGATCCATTAGCAGAGCTTTCCTGTCTTAAAATAGCGCAATGGCATCTGCACCTCGTTTTCTATTTATCCCAATCAAGGGTATTGAATTGATATAAATCGTACTGATATAAAGCAAGATGCACGCCAACTTTAGTGTATTGCGCAGTTTTCTTACATGAATGATAAAAATTGCGCGTTTAACGGTCTTTATTTACTGTGAAAATGCAATAATTATATTACGCTAACATGATAATGTTCCAATATGGTGCATTGTAAGAATTTTATATTTTGTTTGGATGTATTTTGGTGCATTACGCAAAGAGTGGTGTTTCCACCTGTTTTTATCTCTGGAAAAGTCATACAATACGCGGATTATAGTGGAGCGCAGATTCATGAAGTCCCCCAAAGTCGGTTTTGTATCTTTAGGTTGTCCTAAGGCATTGGTAGATTCTGAACGAATTTTAACTCAGTTAAAGACTGAAGGTTATGATGTTGCATCGGATTATGATGGTGCTGATTTAGTTGTTGTGAACACCTGTGGTTTTATTGAATCTGCAGTACAAGAGTCTTTAGACGCCATTGGCGAAGCCATGAGCGCAAATGGTCGTGTAATTGTTACTGGCTGTTTAGGTAAAGACGAAGACAAGATTCGTCAAATGCACCCAAATGTACTTAAAGTAACGGGTGCGGCTGCATATCAGGAAGTGATGGAAGCTGTACATCAGTATGTTCCAGAGCCACCAAAACACAATCCTTTTATTGACCTTGTCCCAGAGCAAGGTATTCGTTTGACCCCAAAACATTATGCCTACTTAAAAATATCAGAAGGATGTAACCATCGTTGCACATTTTGTATTATTCCAAGTATGCGTGGTGATTTAGTATCACGTCCTGTTGGTTCAGTATTGAGCGAAGCACAGGCATTGAAAAAAGCAGGGGTAAGAGAAGTCTTGGTGATTTCACAAGATACTTCTGCTTATGGTGTTGATACTAAATATAAGCTTGATTTTTGGAATGGTCAGCCTGTTAAAACCAAATTCTATGACATGTGTGAAGCATTAGGTCAGTTAGGAATTTGGGTACGTTTACATTATGTCTATCCATATCCGCATGTTGATGCGGTGATTGACTTGATGGCGCAAGGCAAAATTCTTCCATATTTAGATATTCCTTTTCAACATGCCAGTCCGCGCATCTTAAAATTGATGAAGCGACCAGCCCATAGTGAAAATACACTAGAGCGTCTAAAATTATGGCGTGAAAAATGTCCTGAACTGGTGATTCGCTCAACTTTTGTAGTGGGCTTCCCAGGTGAAACGGAAGAAGATTTCCAAATTTTACTGGATTGGTTGCAAGAAGCTCAGCTTGATCGAGTTGGCTGTTTTACCTACTCGCCAGTAGAAGGTACAACTGCAAACGATTTACCAGACCACGTTCCTGAAGAAATCAAGCAAGAACGCTATGAGCGTTTTATGGAAGTTCAACAAGCGATTTCTGCGGCGAAATTACAAAAACGTATTGGTCAAACCATGACCGTTTTGGTGGACGATCTTGAGGAAGAGTTCCCAGTGGCTGTTGCTCGTTCTTATGCAGATGCGCCTGAAATTGACGGGAATGTGTTTGTTGAAGATATTGATAAGTCACTCATCAAATCAGGTGATTTACTTGAAGTCGAGATTACTGATGCAGATGAATACGATTTATTTGCAAAATTGATTAAAATTAAATCAGTTTAAAGACAATCGATTTCAATTTGATTGAATACGAATAAAATTGTAGATATAAGTATTGGAGTTTTATGATGTTAGATTCTAAAAAACCGCGCTATGAGCGAATTTTGCTGAAACTTTCGGGTGAGGCGCTTGCTGGTAATAAAGACATGGGGATTGATGCACCTGTGTTAGATCAAATGTCATTATCTATTGCTCATTTAGTGGGTTTAGGTGTGCAAGTTGGTATTGTTGTTGGTGGCGGTAATTTATACCGTGGAAGCCAATTACAAAAAGATGGACTTGTTGGTCGTGTAACTGGTGATCAAATGGGTATGCTTGCAACAGTGATGAATGGTCTAGCATTACGTGACGCATTGGTTCGTCGTAATATCAAAACACGTTTGATGTCAGCACTTCCTATTGGGGCGGTAGTTGAGTCTTATTCAAGCCGTGATGCAATTCGTCACCTGACTCAAGGTGAAGTTTGTGTATTTGTAGCAGGTACGGGTAATCCATTCTTTACTACAGATACTGCAGCATGTTTACGTGGCATTGAGATTGAAGCTGATCTTATTTTAAAAGCAACAAAAGTAGATGGTGTCTATAACAAAGACCCAAGTAAATATGACGATGCAATTAAATATGATCATTTAAGCTTTGACCAAGTATTGGATGAGAAACTTGGTGTGATGGATTTAACGGCAATTTGTTTGTGTCGTGATCATAATGTACCGCTTCAAGTATTTGACATGAACAAATCTGGTGCACTGCTTTCTGTTGTAATGGGCGAAAAAGAAGGTACACACGTTACAAACTGATGTACGTGTGTGGCAAAGCTCTTTATACTACTGCAATTTTACGTTATACACATTTATAAGTAAGGAAGATCATATGATTAACGATCTTAAAAAAGACGCTGAAGACCGTATGAATAAATCATTGGAGTCTTTGGAACATGGTTTCGCAAAGGTTCGTACAGGCCGTGCGCATCCATCAATCCTCAATGGTGTTATGGTTCCTTACTATGGTTCTGATGTGCCATTAAACCAAGTCGCAAACGTAGGTGTTGAAGATTCACGTACGCTATTGGTACAACCATTTGAACGTTCTATGGTTTCAGCGATTGATAAAGCGATTCGTGAATCAGATTTGGGTTTAAACCCAGTGACGGCTGATGCAATTCGTGTTCCGATGGCAGCATTGACAGAAGAAACACGTAAAGATATGCAAAAAGTTGCACGAAACGAAGCAGAAAATGCCAAAGTTGCTATTCGTAACATTCGCCGTGATGTATTGGGTGATATTAAATCATTGTTAAAAGATAAAGAAATTTCTGAAGATGATGAGCGTCGTGCAGGCGATGATATCCAAAAAATTACGGACAAGTTTGTTGCTGAAGTAGATAAACGTCTTGCTGCTAAAGAAGCTGAACTGATGAAGGTCTAAGATTTAAATGACCTTATCTGAAGACAACCATCTTCCAAAACATGTTGCCATCATCATGGATGGCAACAATCGTTTTGCAAAAAAGAAACAACTACAAAAGGGTGATGGGCACCGTGAAGGTAAAAATGTCCTTGATCCAATTGTAAAGCATTGTCGTAAAGTAGGTGTTCAAGCCTTAACTGTATTTGCTTTCTCCAGTGAAAATTGGAATAGACCGCAGTATGAGGTTGATTTGTTAATGAAATTGTTGGAAGAAACAATTCATGAGCAAATTCCACGTATGGAAAAATTTGAAATCGCGTTGAGATTTATTGGTGATCGTAGTCGGCTTTCTCCAGAGCTACGTGAATTAATGTTGCATGCTGAACAAAGGACTGCTAAGTTCAGTAACATGACTTTAACAATTGCAATTAGTTATGGTGGCATGTGGGATATTACCGATACTGCACGTAAACTTGCGCAACAGGTTAAAGATCAAAAAATTGATGTGAATCAAATCGATACTAAATTATTTGCACAACAAATAAGTTTGGGAGATTTGCCACCTGTGGATTTGTTGATTCGTACTGGCGGTGATTACCGACTGTCTAACTTTTTGCTGTGGCAAGCTGCATATGCTGAGTTGTATTTTACTCAAACATTGTGGCCTGAATTTACAGTGCGAGAGTTGGATCATGCGTTCAATATTTTTTCAGGGCGTGAAAGACGTTTCGGAAAGACATCTGAACAAATTCAACAAGAACATATAGAGAACTTATAATGTTAGAGCGGATTATAACCGCATTGGTGTTGGTTGCAGTTGTACTGAGTTGTATGTTTGCAACAAAATCACAATATCCAATGTTAGTGTTAATGATTATCGCAGCCGGGGCGGCAGGTTATGAGTGGTTTAAACTCATGCCACATGAATCTGACTCTGTAAAAAAATTAAAGGCTGCTGGATTTGGTTTACTCACCGCTTTTTTTTCAGGTTTGGCATTATATTTTAATGATTTAGCACTTATTCTTTGGAGTGCTTCGATCCTCACTTGGTTGTGTAGCCTGTATTGGGTTAAGCATTATCCTGAGTATGATGGCTGGTACAACATCACTTTGCATATCGTTGGATTAGTTCTGATCAGTGCTGCGGTTACAGCAATCTTTGAAGTGTGGAAAAGCTCACCGTGGTGGTTGATGTACCTGTTTTTGCTGGTTTGGGGCGCAGATAGTGGTGCATACTTTGTCGGACGTAAATTTGGTAAGCGAAAATTGGCACCAGATGTTAGTCCGAATAAATCCATTGAAGGTTTGATTGGCGGAATTGTAACAGTTTCAATTGTGATCATTGCTGTTCAATCGGTTTACCTTCATTTAACGCTTTCACAACATATTCTTTTCCTTGTTCTGTCTATTGTGACTGTATTCAGTTCTGTGCTGGGTGATTTGTTTGAGTCCATGATTAAACGACGTGCAGGCATTAAGGATTCTGGTCGTATTTTACCGGGACATGGTGGAGTGCTTGACCGTATTGATTCATTGCTTGCTGCAGCTCCAATTTTTGTAGCAGGGATGTATGTTTTAAAACTTATTGGTGTAGATTTATAGATGTCACAATCTGTTTGTATATTAGGTGTTACAGGTTCTATTGGACGCAGTACTTTAAAAATTTTAGAACAGCATCCCGATCAGTATTCAGTTTTTGCTGTGACGGGATATAGTCGAATAGAAGAACTCAGTGAAATATGCAAACAGTATCATCCGAAGTGTGTGGTTGTACCTTCCAGTAAAGTTGATGAATTAAAACAACGCTTAAATACATACAAGATTACAGATATTGAAATCTTGAGTGATGAAGCTGGTTTGATTGAAGTTTCACAACATCCAGAAGTTGATGTGGTGATGGCGGCAATAGTGGGTGCGGCAGGATTACTCCCGACATTGGCAGCAGTTAAAGCGGGTAAACGCGTATTACTTGCAAACAAAGAAGCTTTGGTGATGTCTGGTGATATCATGCTTCAAGCTGCAAAAAACCATCAGGCGTTATTGCTTCCGGTTGACTCTGAACATAATGCTATTTTTCAATGCTTACCGCAAAACTACTTACAGATCGACCGAGAAGGTGAACCGCTGTTAGGGGTGAAGCAAATTTTATTGACCGCATCAGGCGGTCCTTTTTTGAATCACTCGTTGGAACAACTTCAGTCAGTTACTCCTGCGCAGGCGTGTAAACATCCAAATTGGTCGATGGGACAGAAAATCTCTGTTGATTCTGCAACCTTGATGAATAAAGGTTTAGAGTTGATTGAAGCGTGTCATTTATTTTCAATTAAAGAACAACTTGTAACAGTTGTTGTTCATCCACAAAGTATCATTCATTCAATGGTTCAGTATGTGGATGGTTCAACTTTGGCTCAAATGGGTAATCCGGATATGTGTACTCCGATTGCGCATGCACTTGCATGGCCAGAGCGGATACAAACACATGTTCCTCCTTTAGATCTGTTTGTCCATTCACAGCTCGATTTTCAAGCACCAGATGTTGTTCGTTTTCCAGCACTTAAGTTAGCTCGTCATGCGATGCAAGCTGGAGGTTTAGCACCATCTATTTTAAATGCAGCCAATGAAATTGCAGTTGCTGCGTTTTTACAGGAAAAGATTGCCTTCTTGGAAATTTCACAAGTGGTTGAACATACTTTAAATCACGTTCAAAATGGTTCAGCAGATTCGATTGAAACGATTTTGCAGACAGATCAACTTGCTCGACAAGTTGCTTCACTACGCATTACACAATTGGGAAGCTGATCATGAGTGTTCTATTTATCATTGTTGCGGCCATACTCTTATTGGGTCCTTTGATTGCAATTCATGAATTTGGGCATTATTGGGTTGCGCGAAAGCTAGGTGTAAAAGTCCTCGTCTATTCAATTGGATTTGGTCCTACATTGCTGAAGTGGACTTCAAAAAAATCAGGTATTCAATATCAACTATCGGCGTTGCCACTGGGTGGCTATGTCAAAATGTTGGATGAGCGTGAAGGCAATGTCAGTGCAGAAGATTTACCTTATGCATTTAACCGTCAATCTCCTTGGAAACGTATCGCTATCGTTGCTGCGGGTCCATTGATCAATTTAATTTTTGCCATTTTTCTATATTGGATTTTATATTTACCAGCACAAGAGCAATTAAATACGCGTGTTGGTGCGGTTTTACCGAATTCACCTGCGGCAACTGCTCAAATGCAAGTGGGAGATAAAATTGTTGCCATTGATGGTACTCAAGCAAATACATGGGAAAAGTTGAACTATGCGATCGTAGATCGTGTTGGCGAAACTGGTCATATTGATGTGCAAGTTGAGCGTAGTGGTCAAGCACAAAATTTTGCGCTTCCAATTAAAGATTTTTTGAAAGATCAGAGTCAATCTCCGTATGATGTGCTCGGCTTTACACCTTATCGGCCACATATTCCAGCCACGGTATACAAATTAAGTGCCGATGGTGCTGCGGTTCGTCAAGGGATGAAAGAGGGCGATCAAATCATTTCAGTCAATAATGTAAAAATGAAAGATTGGTTTGATGTGGTAGATGTGGTACAAAAATCACCTGAAAAGTTACTCAATATGGATGTGCTACGCCAAGGGCAGATTGTACATTTACAGGTTATGCCTCAAGGCAAGCGTGACAATATGGGGAATGTGACAGGTATGTTGGGTGTACAGGCACAAACCAACAAACTTTCTATTCCTGCTGAATATAAGCAAACCATACAATATAATCCTGCTGAAGCTTTTGTTGGTGCGGTTGAGAAAACAGGGCATCTTTCAGTAATGATTTTAAATTCTATGGTGAAAATGGTTCGTGGCTTAATTGGCTTAGAAAATTTATCAGGTCCAATTACCATTGCTAAGTTTGCCGGTCAAAGTGCAGAAATGGGATGGCAATCTTTTATCAGATTTATGGCGATGATGAGCGTAAGTTTGGGGATTTTAAATTTATTGCCTATTCCGATGTTAGATGGCGGACATTTGGTTTACTACATTATAGAAGCAATTCGTGGTAAACCTGTTTCTGAACAAATACAATTGGTTGGGCTGAAAATTGGTATGGTACTGCTTGGTAGCATGATGCTTCTTGCAATATTCAATGACTTTATGCGTTTATAACGCAAAACTGGATTAACTTACTGGAAAATAATAGGCATGCAGCACTCACATTTATTTATGCCATTGGCACTCGTTAGTGCAATGGCAGCTGTACAGCAAGTACACGCGGCAGATGAGTTCATTGCACGTGATATTCGTGTAGATGGATTGGTTCGTTTAACGCAACAAAATGTTCTTGCACTTTTACCAATAAATAGTGGTGACCGTGTTAGTGATGCAGCGATCGCTGAATCTATTCGTGCTCTGTATGCGTCTAATCTTTTTGATGATATTCAAGCTTCAAATCAAGACAGTGTCTTGGTTTTTAAAGTCATTGAACGTCCAGTGATTTCAAAAATAAATTTTAAAGGCAATAAGCTGATCCCTAAAGAAGCCTTAACCGATGGCTTAAAGAAAATGGGCTTGGCTGAAGGCGAGGTGCTGAAAAAATCAGCATTACAAACTTTGGAAACTGAATTAGAACAGCAGTATGCTCAGCAAGGTCGTTATGACGCTGACATTAAAGTTGAACAAGTTGCACAACCAAACAACCGTGTTGAACTGAATATCAACTTTAATGAAGGTAAAGCTGCGAAAGTTTTTGACATCAACATCATTGGTAATACTGTGGTAAACGATGACGATATCAAACAGGCTTTTGCCGTTAAAGAAAGTGGTTGGTTATCTGTGATTTCTCGAAATGACCGCTATGCTCGTGAAAAAATGTCTGCGAGTTTAGAGTCGCTTCGTGCATTGTATTTGAACAGAGGTTATATCAATTTTGATATCAACAGTTCGAACCTTAATTTGAGTGAAGACAAAAAACACATCTTTATCGAAGTATCTGTTAAAGAAGGTGATCAATTTAAATTTGGTGAGTCTAAATTCTTAGGTGATGCGCTATATAAACCTGATGAATTAAAAGCACTGCAAATTTATAAAGATGGCACAACCTATTCGCAAGAAAAAGTCAATGCGGTGAAACAACTCTTACTTCGCAAATATGGTAATGCGGGTTATTACTATGCTGAAGTCAATGTTGTTCCTGAAATTAATAATGAAACCCATGTGGTTGATTTAAATTATTATATCAACCCGGGTCAGCAAGTAACTGTACGACGCATCAATTTTACAGGGAATACCAAAACTGCTGATGAAGTGCTTCGTCGTGAAATGCGCCAAATGGAAGGTGCTTTAGCAAGTAATGAAAAAATTGACTTGTCTAAAGTACGTTTGGAGCGCACAGGTTTTTTCAGTAAAGTTGATATTAAACCTGTACGTGTACCGAATACACCAGACCAGATGGACTTGAATATTGATGTTGAAGAACAACATTCAGGTACCAGTACTTTGGCTGTTGGTTATTCTCAAAACGGTGGTATTACATTCCAAGCAGGGTTAAGCCAAACCAACTTTATGGGTACAGGTAACCGTGTTGCAATTGACTTATCTCGTTCAGAAACTCAAGACTATTATAATTTAAGTGTTACAGACCCATACTTTACCATTGATGGTGTAAGTCGTGGTTATAATATGTACTATCGTAAAACTAGGTTGAATGACAACTATAACGTCAACAACTATGTGACTGACAGTATTGGTGGTGGTGTTACTTTTGGTTATCCAATTGATGAAAATCAAAACATCAGTGCTGGTCTAAACGTTGACCAAACAAAAGTGACTACTGGTGCTTATGTTTCAACTTATGTACGAGATTACTTATTGGCGAATGGTGGTAAGAAGACACATACTTCATCATATTGCCCAGTAGATGCTAGTGGTAACTCACAACTTGATGAAACAACAGGCGAGTGTAAGGTTAATCTTGTTGAATATGATGATGCCTTTGAAGGTAAATACTTAACCTATAACTTAAACTTAGATTGGTCATACAACACCTTAAACCGTCCGATTTTCCCAACCAGTGGTACGGCACACCGAGTCAATGCAGAAATTGCACTTCCTGGTAGTGATGCTGAATATCAAAAAATTACCTATGATGCGCAGACTTACTTCCCATTGGGTCGTGATTTCGTATTACGTGGCTATGGTAAGTTAGGTTATGGTAATGATTTACCGTTCTATAAAAACTTCTATGCGGGTGGTTTTGGTTCGGTACGTGGTTATGACAACAGTACTTTGGGTCCTACTTATCCGGGTGTAACGTATAATGAAAGAAAAACCAAAGATTATGATCCAGAAGAAGTTGGTGGTAATGCTTTAGTTCAATTCGGTACAGAGTTGGCTTTACCTGTTCCATTTAAAGGCGATTGGGCACGTCAGATTCGTCCAGTTGTTTTTGCTGAAGGCGCTCAAGTGTTTGATACCAACTGTAGTACAGCTACAGGTAGCTTGTATTTAAATGGCTCGACTACTCCAACTGATGCAAAACAATATTGTAAAGACAATTATGACTTTGATTTAAGCAACATGCGTTATAGTGTCGGCGTAGGCTTTACATGGATTACCATGATTGGACCGCTTTCATTGAGTTATGCATACCCATTGAACGAAAAACCAGGTGATCAAACGAAGAATATCCAATTTGAGATTGGTCGTACTTTCTAAGTACGATCCTTCTTTAAAGATTAAAGACGATAAGGAACACATATGAAAACAATGAAAATGGTGGTGATGGGCTTAGGCTTGGGGTTTGCAGGTTTGGTTCAAGCAGCAGGTTTTGGTGTTGTTGACTTGGAAAAAGTTGTTGAAAGTAGCACTTTCTTAAAACAACAAAATGCAAGTCTAGAGCAATCAGTTAAGCCGCAAACGACCAAATTAGAACAGATCACTAAAGATATTGAAGCGTTAAAACAAAAAGCCCAAGCACAGGGTGCAAATGTTCAACAAATCAATGCACAATATCAAGCCAAAGTGAATGAATTTCAAACCATTCAGCAAGGCGTTCAAGCGAAAGTTCAAAGCACAATTCAAAATACCAATGCAACTTTTGAAGCGCGTGTAAAGCAAGCTGCGGAACAATTGCGCCAAGAAGCTGGTTTAGACTTTGTTTTGAATAAGAATTCAGCACTTGCTTATGACGCAAAGAGTGATTTAACTGCTAAAATGATCCAAAAGGTTAACGCAATTAAATAATCAATGAGATCTCATCACTTTCATCTCGATGAATTAGCTCAACTTGTTCAAGGTGAGCTAATTGGTCAGTCTGATCTTGTTCTAAGTGGTCTTGCCAGTTTAGAACAAGCGCAATCAAATCATATTGCCTTTGTAAATGGTGATAAACATTTAGCAGCAGCTCAACAGTCAAAAGCAGGTGCTTTAATTGTGACTGCTGAATTAAAAGAGCTGCTTTTAAATCATCAAAATTTTATCGTTGTTGCCAATCCCTATTTAGCTTTTGCAATATTAACGCATAAATTTGAGATTAAAGTGACCAAACGTGGAATTGAGAATACTGCACAAATTTCTCCATCTGCGATCATTGCTGACGATGCGTACATTGGTCATTATGTCGTGATTGGTGAGGACTGTGTGGTCGGTTCAAACACCATTATTCAGTCCAATACCAAAATTGATGATGGCGTTGAAATCGGTAAAGACTGCTTTATTGATTCTCAGGTTACTTTAACAGGTCAAAGTAAAATTGCAGATCGTGTTCGGATTCATGCCAATACTGTGATTGGTGGAGAAGGTTTCGGCTTTGCACCATATCAAGGAAAATGGAACCGTATAGCACAACTGGGCTCTGTACGCATTGGAAATGATGTTCGTATCGGTTCAAACTGTAGTATAGATCGTGGTGCTTTAGATGATACGATTATCCATGATGGTGTGATTATTGATAACCTTGTGCAAATCGCTCATAACGTTCAGATTGGCGAGAATACGGCAATTGCTGCGAAGTGTGGTATAGCTGGCAGTACGATAATTGGCAAAAACTGTATCTTCGCTGGTGCAGTAGGTGTAGTAGGCCACATAAACATTACTGATAATGTGACTATTACTGTAATGTCAATAGTCACAAAAAGTATTTCTGAAGCTGGTTCTTATTCTTCAGGTACAGGGCAATTTGAAACAAATCATTGGAAAAGGACAGTTGTTCGCTTAAGACAATTAGCAGATGTGCCATTGACCAAATTGGTGAAACAAATAGATCATATGCAGGCTCAAATCGAGTCCATTGAATCAACTTTAAAGTCGCGTAAATAATTATGACTGAGTCTAAATCTCTACCTTTTACGGTTCCTGAATTACCAATGCAAACCCAAACGATTCGTGAGTATCTTCCTCACCGTTATCCGTTCTTGCTTGTAGATCGTGTAACTGAAGTTACAGAGAATGGGATTGTAGGATACAAAAACGTTTCAATTAATGAAGAATTCATGCAAGGTCATTTTCCTGGTTATCCAATTATGCCGGGTGTTTTGATCGTTGAGGCGATGGCGCAGGTTTCGGGTGTGCTTGGTTTTATCATGAATAATGAAAAGCCTAGACCTGGTTCTTTGTTCTTATTCGCTGGTGCTGAAAAAATACGATTTAAAAAACAAGTCGTACCAGGTGACAAACTCGTGCTAAAATCTGAATTACTCATGCAAAAACGTGGCATTTACAAGTATTTATGTACTGCCAGTGTTGACGACGTGGTAGCAGCGACAGCTGAAATTATCATTTCTCATCAGAAATTAGAACAGGCATGAGCAGTAACGATTTAATACACTCAACCGCTATTATTGACTCTTCTGCAGTGATAGCACCAGATGTTCAAATTGGTCCATATTGTATTATTGGGCCTCAAGTGACCATTGGTGCTGGTACTAAGATCCATTCACATGTTGTGATTGGTGGCTTTACCCGTATTGGTAAAAATAACGAAATTTTCCAGTTTGCGAGTGTTGGTGAAATTTGTCAGGATTTAAAATACCAAGGTGAAGAAACTTGGTTAGAAATCGGTGATAACAATAAAATTCGTGAACATTGCAGTCTACATCGTGGAACTGTACAAGATCATGGTTTGACCAAAGTGGGTAGCAACAATTTGCTGATGGTCAATACGCATATTGCACATGATTGTCAGATTGGAAATAACAATATTTTTGCAAATAATGTTGGTATTGCTGGTCATGTACATATCGGTGATTTTGTCATTGTTGGTGGAAACTCGGGTATTCATCAATTCTGCAAGATCGATTCTTACAGCATGATTGGTGGTGCATCGCTCATTCTCAAAGATGTACCTGCTTATGTGATGGTTTCAGGCAATCCCGCACATGCTTATGGCATGAATGTTGAAGGAATGCGTCGCAAAGGTTGGTCTAAGAATGTGATTCAAGGTTTACGTGAGTCATTTAAATTGATCTATAAAGATAATTTAACAACTGAACAAGCCATTGAACGAATTCGCCAAGAGATTCTTCCTGAAGTCGAAGAAGTACAATTGTTGATTGACTCTGTACTCGAGTCTAAACGCAGTATTGTGCGTTAATCATTTCATGATAAAAAGCTAAGTATAAAAAATGCCTCATGATGAGGCATTTTTTTATAACTCATATAATACTTACCATTAGCCTTTTTTGAAATAACCTGCTTCTTCAGATTTAGGGTAGGTACTTAATAATTTACTTTTATAGACATTTGCTGTTTGGGTGTTTTTATTGACATCTTTTGCAATGCTATAAAGCTGATATAAAGCACGTGGTGCTTTAGATGAGTTTGGAAACTTGGCAGCCACGATTTCGTAGTTTTTCTTTGCCTCATTGTAGTTAGGTGGATCAATTGCCAATTGAAATTCAGCCAACCAAAAATAAGCATTTCCTGTATAAATACTATTTGGATAATTTTTAATAAAATTTTGCATTGGTGCAATAGCTTGTTTTGCACCACCTTTCTTATAAGCATCTAAAGCAATCGTATACGCTGCTTTTTCAAGGGCGATAGGGTCACTGGTATTGTTGCTGTTTGCAGGTATTGTTGCTGTTTGAGCGGTTTGTTTTGCAGGTTGCTGAGTTGTTGCTTGATTAGGTGCTGCAATTTGCGTAGTCGGTTCTGGATTTTCTACAGCTGGATTTGCAGTAGGTGCAGTTTCAGCAGGTGTTTGTTGCTCTTGTGAATTATTGTCAGGTTCTAACTTCTGATTTAATAACTCAAAGCGTTGATCAAGGTCAGTATAACGATTGCTCAATTCTTTATTCAGTTGGTCAATGGCGTGATCTTGTTCTTCAATTTTGCCACGTAATTCACGAAGCTGATTTTCGAGTTGCTGATTTTTTTGAATAAGATCCCAATTCATATTCCCAGTAATCGGAGCAGGGGAATTTGCAACATCATTTCCTGAAGATGCATTATTACTTAATCCACGAGACTCAATTGGAATCGCGTATAAAGATGCTGAACTGAGTAAGGCAATCGAAAAGAGAGCATGCTTTTTTAGCATAATTGAAAATCCATTAAAGTCAAAATCTTCCCAAATAAGGAATAAAGTTGCTTGAAAACCAGTAAATGTGATCATTAAAAACGGCTAGAAGCGGAATTGCAAGGTGCTTTTACAATGTTCAGATAATTCTAGTGGAATGTGAAGGCTTTTTGTATCAAATCAGTGCTCTTCATGCATATTTTACTTTTTTGTGCTCAACCTTTTGGACTCTGCATCCAATTAATCTTGTACTTAAAGATTTGAGCCCGCCTCTTATGTCATCGTTTAGTCTTCAATGAATCTTCATTCAAGCCGTCATGATTGTTTTATAAAGACGATAGTCGTAATGGGGCTACATTTTTTAATTTTTTTAAGTGTATAACTAAAAAAAAGATCAATTTTGAGTTGAATGTGTATAAAGAATAAGGGCGAAGATAATATTTTAGTATTTTATTTAAACGTGTTGGATTTAGCAATATAGGAAATAATTGATGATTATTTTAAGATTTTTAACTATACTCTATTTATAATCACGTTAAATAAAATAAATCGTGTTTTTTATGCACTTAAAGTGATTAAAATTCGACTGATAAATATATGGTTTAAAAATTGTGCTTTTATTTTATTTTTTTCTTTAAAATATAAAATATATATTCTTTATAAATATGAGTGATACGGATTATTATCACTCATGATTAAAAAAATTGGTATATTCTTATTAATATTTATTATTATTTTAAATTTTTTTTAATTATTAAATATAATTTTTAACGATTAATTATTTTCACTTCGTCGGAATGGAAATGTCAAAATTATTTTTTATATACATTCTTAATATGAATTTTTAGTCATGATAAATTTACATTTAAGGATAATTGTATGTTGAGTCAGCGCTTACACATTAAAATTTCAATTGCAGTTTCGGTTGTGATTCCACTTGTGTTTACCAGTCATACCGGATATGCCAAGGAATTTAAAAGATTTTCGATTTCTGCAGGTTGGTTAAATGTAAGGTCGACAGGAGATGCTCAACCTTTCCGTATCAATACTTCACTCGCTGAAAAGACCATATCGAAGGTTGGTTGGGTTTCAGGAGCAGCGATTGCAAAAAATGTAGATCAATCAAGTGCTTATGAAATGAATCCAATGCTATTAAATACGGTCAGTTTAAAAGATCCAGAAACTGGGCAATACGCGCTTGATGCGCTTTTAGAATTGACCCAAAGACCTGAAGCGCCTGAAGGTATGCTTGAAATGGCAACAGGGACAGCTGAGATTAATGGATTAAGTGCATGGAGCGCAAATGCAGGACTGGAAGTCGAAAATGTAAATACTGCGGGGCTAATGTTTAATTATCATATTAATGAACAGGTTTCGATTCAGTTGATGGGAGGTATTCCCCCAAAAGTTGACCTAAAAGGTCAGGGACAGATTTATGCACCATTTTCAGCATCCTCTCAACCATTAGGTGGGGATTATGGAAATTTATATTTAAAAAGTAATCTATTGGTTAGTAACTTAAATAATTATGATACTGCAACTTCTGCACGTGCCTGGACACCCGCTTTACAGGCACAATATTATTTTGGAAAACCAGGTATAAATAAATTAAGACCATTTTTAGGTTTTGGTTTTATGTATGCATATTTTAATGATATTGAGATAAATAAAGGTGTTGAAAATGATTTAATAGCAGCAGGACATATGATTCAAAATATTAATGACAATCAAGCGGGTGAAGCATTAGATGGTAAAGTATCCACCGAAAAAATGCGTGTTAAAGCTGATGCCAGTGATGCTTTTGCCCCTATTTTCAGTGCAGGTTTTACTTATGATTTTAAAGAAAATTGGTTTGCTACAGCTTCTGTGTGATATACAAAGTTGGATAATACAGCGACAATTTCAGTTTTAAATGAGAATACTGGTAAGCAATTGATTCAGGCTAAAACTAAAATTCAAATAAATCCAGTGATGAGTTACTTAGGAGTAGGATACCGCTTTTAAATATATGACTATTGATATTTCAGAGTATGTAATAAAAGATTTTCATTGATCACTAAGTTTCCCCCTCAAGCCATAAAGCCGCGAGTCTAATCCGCTCAACTTTTTTTATGGCTTTTTTTTGCAAAAAATAACCACATTGATGACTAAATAAGCAAACGAATGAATAACTTGAGAAAATCATAATGTTTGGCTTGCAAGAAAATAAAAAATCTCTATACTCTGTTCTTGCAATGGTAGCCCTGCTGGTGGTTTCGCAATTGTACTCTGAAAACCCCGCCAGGACCGGAAGGTAGCAACGGTATCAGAAC
>WNDP01000050.1 GCA_009912575.1 Acinetobacter bereziniae | reverse complement strand
TGAATATCTAAAAGCAGATTGGCAAGGTTTGGTAGATGTACAACTTGCGACATTAAACTGGGTGGATTGGTTCAATAAAAAGCGTGTACATAGTGCTCTAGGTTATGTATCACCATTTGAATTTGAAGCAATGTACTATGATAAGATGAGCCCGTTAGGTCAGGTGGCCTAACTTAAATAAAAATCTCTCCGAAAAACCCGGTACGGTTCAAATCGTAATTCACCTCCCATATAGGTGGTGATAAAGTCTCCTCGAATCAACATTTCCATGGTTGCTGAACTAAAAGCACCTTCATCGAGATCAAACAATGGTGTGCTTCCTAGTCCTACTAAAAAATTGACTGCGAGCAATAAAATTAACCATCGAGACTGCAAGATTTTTTCAATAGGCTGAAATTTAGGGGCAAACAATGAAGAAGATAAATGCGCTGTCATTGCCCTCTCCGATGCTGATAAACACGGCGAATGAGATAACTTTTGTGATTTTTGCTATCAAGATATGTACGAGCAATAAGTTCGGCGATAATGCCAGTCATTAAAAATTGTAGTGACATCAACACACACATCACCCCAATGAGTAGCATGGGACGTGTGCCGATGGAGTGACCCAAAATATATTTATCAATTGCCAGATAGGTCAGCATCAAACTGCCCATAATGCCAAAGAACAGTCCAATTGAACCAAATAGATGACCGGGACGCATCAAATAACGTTTAAAGAACATCACCGACATTAAATCTAAGATCACCCGAACTGTTCGAGAAATGCCATATTTTGACTGACCAAATTGTCTGGCTACTGGAACTTCACCAATTCGAGATACAGGGACAACGCTAGCGACCCACAGTGGAATAAAGCGGTGCATTTCACCGACCAAACGGATTTGTTTGATAATTTCAGCACGATATATTTTCAGACTACACCCATAATCATGTAAGCGTAGTCCTGATATTCGACCAATTAAACGGTTTGCCAGTAGAGAGGGAACTTTGCGTAACAGTAGTGCGTCCTGACGGTTTTTTCTCCACCTCACCAGTAGATCAAGGTCTTGATCAATCAGTTGTTGCAACATCCTAGGAATATCGTGCGGATCATTTTGCAAGTCACCATCCATGGTCACAATATATTGCCCTTGGGATGCGTCAATGCCTGCCTGCATGGCGGCTGTTTGCCCATAGTTTCGGCTCAGTTGAATCAGTCGTGCATTCAAACTACTTTGAATTAATTTTTGCTGAATAATTTTCACGGTTGCATCAGAACTGCCATCATCCACCACGATCAATTCCCATGGTTCATGTTTGAATTATATATTGTTAAATTTAACTGAAAGATTACGATTCAATGATTTTTTAATGACAATAAAAAGGTAGCGCCTGTGTCAGAACAAATAAAAGCGGGTAGACATAAAAAAGTGTGGAGGCGATCAAGCTATTGGCCACAACTGCTACTGATGATTGCCATAATTTTATATGGTGTTGTGATTGAGTGGTGGTTTGGGTGGGGAAAAGTGGGGCAGGCTTGGGCACATGTGCCGATCAAATATTTGATCATGGCTTTGCTGTTGATGTTTTTGACTTATCTGATTCGTGGTTGGCGTATTTATAACTTCTTTTTACCGATTACACATGGTGGCTTGATGACATGCTGCCGTATCATGCTGATTCATAATCTCCTCAATAATTTATTACCCTTGAGGTCTGGAGAGGTTAGTTTTCCTTTCCTGATGCAACGATATTTTGCAGTCAGTTTAAGTTATGCGACGGCTGGATTATTGCTACTTCGTTTGCTTGACTTGCAAGTCCTATTGGGACTGGGCTATTTGACACTTTTACTGTTGTGGAAAACATCTAGTTTTGCTTTATGGGGGATCCTGATTCTATGGTTTGTGTCGCCTTTAATATTGTTAGCTTTAGCACCATGGCTGCGACGTTATACGGAAGCTTTGCACCACGAGAGCCGATTGAAAAGATTATTGGAACAAGTGTTACGTGCAATGCCTTTAAATTTTGGGACACTTTTGCGAAGTTGGTTGTTCACGCTTATTTGTTGGGTAAGTAAGATTATAGTTTTTGCAATTGTTCTCGGCTGGTTTATACCTTTGCAATGGTGGGGCGCAGTTGGCGTCAGTATTGGGGGAGAGTTGAGTTCAGTTTTGCCTATTCATGCCCCAGCGGGTCTTGGAACCTATGAAGCCAGTATGCTTGTGACAGGGAAACTGTTTAATATTGCAGAAACAAAAGCTTTATTGTTTGCTGCTATTCAACTGCATTTGCTCATGTTGACGAGCACACTTTTAGGTGCTGTCATCGCATTATTTATACCTGCTCACTCATCGAAAAAATAGACTCCTTCATAATGGTCAGTTTTATTAAAGCGTAGCAGTGCAAGCTTTATATCATCAAACAATATATTGATCGCTTTTATTTTATTGATCAATAGAAACGATATTTTACGGTATGAGTTTTTCAATAGATTCACGATATTAAGTGAGTTAACAGAGATTGATGCTGGATAGATAAAGTCAAAAAATTGGGTATATATTGAAAGTTGTAGCATTACACACCATATAGGATAGAGAGTTTTTCTCAAAGCCTTACTATATTTTTAACATTGATCTGCTTATACTGTGCAGCAATTGGGAAATTTCATTTTTTGCGCGCCAAAAGTACTTTTGATATTGAGTACATGATGGTGTACATATTTTTAGAGTAGTTTATGGCAGTAGCTAAGAAGTCTTTTAATATCAATAACATACGCAATTTTTCTATTATCGCTCACATCGACCATGGAAAGTCGACCCTCGCTGACCGATTTATCCAAATGTGTGGTGGATTACAAGATCGTGAAATGCAAGCTCAAGTTTTAGACTCTATGGAGCTTGAACGTGAACGTGGAATTACCATTAAAGCTGCGTCAGTAACATTGTATTACACGCATCCCAATGGTCAAGAATACCAATTAAACTTTATTGATACGCCAGGACACGTCGACTTCTCTTATGAAGTTTCTCGTTCTTTAGCTGCTTGTGAAGGTGCATTATTAGTTGTTGATGCTGCACAAGGTGTTGAAGCGCAATCAGTTGCTAACTGTTATACAGCGATTGAACAAGGTTTAGAAGTACTGCCAGTTCTCAATAAAATTGATTTACCTCAGGCTGAACCTGAGCGTGTGATTCATGAAATTGAAGAAATTATTGGTATTGAAGCGACGCATGCACCTACATGTTCTGCAAAAACAGGATTGGGCGTAGAGTCTGTTTTAGAAACTTTGGTTGATATTATTCCAGCACCGCAAGGTGATCGTGATGCTCCTCTACAAGCGCTCATTATTGACTCATGGTTTGATAACTACTTGGGTGTAGTTTCGCTTGTTCGGATCAAACAAGGCCGTGTGCGTAAAGGCGATAAGATGTTGATGAAATCAACAGGTCAGTCGCATATTATTACCTCAGTGGGTATTTTCAATCCAAAACATACTGAAACAGGCTCTTTAGAAGCAGGCGAAGTAGGTTTTGTCATTGCTGGGATCAAAGATATTTTTGGTGCGCCAGTAGGTGATACGATTACACTTGCAACAACACCAGATGTTGAAACTTTGCCTGGTTTTAAAAAGGTCAAACCGCAGGTCTATGCGGGTTTATTCCCAATTGATGCCAGTGACTTTGAGCCATTCCGTGAAGCTTTACACAAACTGCAAATCAATGACTCTGCATTATTCTTCGAACCTGAAAGTTCTGATGCACTTGGTTTTGGTTTCCGCTGTGGCTTCTTGGGCATGTTGCACATGGAAATCGTACAAGAGCGTTTAGAACGTGAGTATGATTTAGATCTCATCAGCTCAGCGCCAACAGTGATTTATGAAGCATTGATGAAAAATGGCCAAACGATTTACATCGATAGTCCATCTAAAATTCCTGACGGTTCAACAGTTGAAGATTTACGTGAGCCGATTGCAGAATGTCATATCCTTGTTCCTCAAGAATATTTAGGAAACGTGATGACACTGTGTATTGAGCGCCGTGGTGTGCAAAAAGATATGAAATTCTTGGGTAACCAAGTATCAATCACCTTTGAAATTCCGATGGCCGAAGTGGTAATGGACTTCTTTGATAAATTGAAATCATGTTCACGCGGTTTTGCATCCTTGGATTACAACTTTGTACGTTTTGAAAGTTCATCTTTGGTTAAGGTTGACGTGTTAATTAATGGTGACAAAGTTGATGCTTTAGCGATGATTTGCCATCGTAATGATGCGCGTCATCGTGGTATTGCTTTAGTTGAAAAAATGAAGGATTTGATTCCTCGCCAAATGTTTGATGTGGCAATTCAAGCTGCAATTGGTGCGCAAATTATTGCACGTTCAACAGTCAAAGCAATGCGTAAAAACGTATTGGCTAAATGCTATGGTGGTGACGTTTCTCGTAAGAAGAAATTGTTATCTAAACAAAAAGAAGGTAAGAAACGCATGAAGCAAGTGGGTAGTGTTGAAATCCCACAAGAAGCGTTCCTTGCTGTGTTAAAAGTAGAAAGATAAAAACTAGAGGTCTGATTGGTCATGGATTTTGATTTTAATTTAATTCTCGTCCCTGTAACACTGGTGTTTTTTGCACTGTGGTTACTTGATAAGTTTGTACTGAAACAACGTACAACAAAAGGAAAGGGGAATGAAAATGTCGTTATTTCATGGGCATATGATTTCTGGCCTGTTCTAGCGGTTGTTCTTGTTCTGCGTTCATTTTTCTTTGAGCCATTCAATATTCCTTCTGACTCTATGGTTCCGACCCTAGAGACAGGAGATTATATCTTGGTCAATAAGTTTCAGTATGGCGTGCGGTTGCCTATCACCAATACCAAGATTATTGATATTGGCGAACCGCAACGTGGTGATGTTGCTGTATTCCGTTATCCTGACAATCCAAAAATTAGCTATATCAAGCGTATTATTGGTTTACCGGGTGACCACATCGAATTCAATCAAGGTCAGTTGATCATTAATGGTAAAAATGTTGAACAAGTCCCGGCAGAGTTTAGTCGTGAAAAAGACATTTTAGATACTCCAAAATCGATTTACTACTATGAAACGATGGGAACACATAAGCATCTAGTCCGCTTATTGGAAGGTCAGAATCCATTGATTGCTGCATTCAATTATGCACAAAAGAAACAGGACTTACCTTATGTTGCTACAGCAAACGAACGCTTTGTAAAATCCAACGGACAAAGCTGGGAAGTGACTGTACCTAAAGGTCAGTATTTTGCGATGGGCGATAACCGTGATCAAAGTGCTGACAGTCGTTTTTGGGGCTTTGTACCTGAAGAGAATCTAACTGGGCATGCAATTTATGTCTGGATGCACAAAGAACCCGGTTTAAAAATTCCTTCGTTCAGTCGTAATGGTGCTATTCAATAATGCACAATACGAAGAACGAATAAAACCAAGAAAGGTCAATATTTATTGGCCTTTCTTTTTATCTACTCAGACTATAAAGTTATGTTGATTTATAAGAAAAATAAAACAGAACAAATGATTTAAACTAGCAACTTGATTCAGTTTAAAGGATAATAGTGGCGATAAATTTTTTATCACAGTATTGTTTCCAGTGTATAAGAAGTTTATAGCCAATTGAAAATGATGAGTCTGCCTAAATCAAATGATTTGATCTTGGCAGTTGCTGATTTTTTTAATTGTCATTAGGGATTATTTATTCTTACCTGTTGGATAAAAAAATGCGTAAAAATCAACAAGGCGCTTCGTATATTGGAATTTTATTGGGGATAATTGCTTTAGCTTTTATGTTGAAAATCATAGTAGCTGTATGGCCATTATACTGGGATGATCGTGTGATTAACGATCAAATTGTAGAGCAAATTAAAAATAGCTCTGCTGAAATTACACCATCGAAATTTGCAACAGAAGTTGATAAACGGCTACAAATGAACAATATCCGAGAGACTAAATTTGAAGATATTGCGACTGTTTCAACTAAAGATGGTTTACAAGTGGCTAAAAAATATGAAGTACGAAAAAATTTCATGCTGAATATCGATTTAGTCCTCACTTTCGAGAAGAGTTTTGATCAAAGGTCAGTTGAAAGTAAGTGATCTTCGCTTACAAAGTAGAATCGGATACCAGTTTAAACAAAACGAGTTATTACAACTCGCGCTGACTCACCGTTCGGTGAGTCACAAGCACAACTATGAACGTCTAGAGTTTTTAGGCGATGCATTGTTGGGTATGATCATCGCTAATTATTTATACAATGCCTATCCGCATGAAAATGAAGGCCGTCTAACCCGTATGCGTGCGACTTTGGTTCGTCAAGAAGCACTGGGGAAAATTGCCAATGACTTAAAATTAAGCCAAAGTTTAATTTTAAGTACGGGTGAATTGAAATCAGGCGGTCATCATCGTGAGTCAATATTGGCAGATACTGTTGAAGCGATCATTGGGGCGATTTATACAGAAAGTCAAGATTTACCTTTGTTAGAATCAATTGTTCTGAAATGGTATGAACCTTATTTGGATCATATCGAACCTACAGATCAGTTAAAAGACCCTAAATCTCGCTTACAAGAGTATCTACAAGCCCGTAAAAAACATCTCCCTGTTTATGAGGTTGTTGATATTCAAGGTGATGCACCCAATCAACATTTTAAAGTAGAATGTACTATAGATGGCTTACCTAAAATGATGGGTGAGGGATCGAGTCGCCGTTTTGCAGAACAGGCAGTCGCGGCGGATTTTTTAAAGCTATTGGAGCAGTAAACTGCATGAATACACATTCCGATCACAATGATGCTGATCACGAGTCGTCTGAAAACGGCAATGATTTAATTAATCAATTTTTTAGCTCACAAGGCACAGAAATTCCATCAGATTACCGCAGTGGTTTTGTGGCAATTGTGGGACGTCCGAATGTGGGTAAATCAACTTTGATGAACCATTTATTGGGTCAAAAGTTATCGATTACCTCACGTAAACCGCAAACGACTCGCCATAAAATCATTGGTATTGATAGTCGTGAAAAGTCTCAGGCAGTTTTTGTGGATACCCCAGGTATGCATAAAAAAGAAGTGCGTGCCATCAATAAAATGATGAACAAAGCTGCACACTCTGCTTTGCGTGATGTCAATCTGGTTTTATTTGTGCTTGACGCACAGAAATGGACCCAGAACGATGAGTTGGTTTTAGAGAAACTTAAAAACGCAGAAATGCCAGTGGTTCTCATCATCAACAAGATTGATACCTTAGAAAATAAGCGTACAGTGTTACCGTTGATTCAAGAACGCGCAAAGTTAATGAATTTTGCTGAAATTTTTCCAGTGTCTGCATTGCGTGGTGCAAACTTGGATCACTTACGTGATGCGATTGAAAAATATCTACCTTTCCAACCACCATTGTACTCTTTAGATCAGTTGACTGATCGTTCTGAGCGTTTCCTTGCGAGTGAAATTATTCGTGAGAAAATTATGCGTCAGTTAGGTGAAGAACTTCCTTATGATTTAACGGTTCAAATTGAATCATTTAAAACAGAAGAAGCAACGATTAATGAAAAGACAGGTCGTCCTAAAGCAGCATGTACATATATTGATGCCACAATTTTTGTTGATCGCCCTGGCCAGAAAGCCATCGTGATCGGTGAAAAAGGTGCTAAGCTGAAAAAAATTGGTATGGATGCTCGTGTCGACATGGAAAAAATGTTCAAGCAAAAAATCATGTTAACGCTTTGGGTTAAAGTCAAAGGAGGTTGGTCTGATGACGAACGTGCTTTGAAGAGTCTAGGCTATAGCGATATTTAATTTATTTTGTTAGGAACTGTCATGATTCGAGTTATTTCCATTCTTGCATGCGTCATTATGCTACAAGGCTGTATTACCAAAATTGTGACGGTTCCAGTCAAAGTTGCTTATAAAACTACAAAAGGCGTCGTCAAAGGGACTGCGGCTGTTGTGGGTGCTGTTATCCCAGATGGGGATGATGACGATGAAAAGAAAAAAGAAAAGGATGATTAAGTTAAAGCAAGATGCGCAATGAAATCTTGCATGGTTATTTAATCCATCACCGAAAATATCGAGAACGTAGTCATATTGTGCATTTGTTTACGCAAGAGCATGGTCGTGTTGATGGGATACTTCGCCAGACTCCTCCACCTCAGTATCAACCCATTACTTTGCAAGCTTCTGGAAAGTCTGAGCTTAAGAACTTTTCTAAACTGGAAATTTTAAATCAGCCGATTTTCTTTTATGGCGATGCTTTTTTTTCAGGTTTCTATCTGAATGAGATCATTCTTAGGCTTTGTCCGCTGGAAGAAATGATGCCTGAAACTTTTCAACAATATCATCTCACTCTACAGCATTTGCAGAAATTAGCTGAACATACACAAGCTGATTTATTTCTTCGACAAATTTTACGTCAGTTTGAACATGCGCTTCTGGAAGAGTTAGGCTTTCCATTGGATTATGAACATGATTCAAATCAACAGATGATTATTGCCAATCAACGTTATCAGTTCCAATTATCAGAAGGCTTTACTCCTGTTTCACATACCTCTTCAGCCACTTTGCTTGGGCAACAGATTTTGAGCATGGCACGTTATGAAAAGGGTATGGATTTTAGTCCAGAACAGTTACAATTATTGGCCAAGCTTTACCGACAAATGATTACATCACTTTTGGGTGATCGACCATTAAAAAGTCGTCAGCTTTGGGTTCAAAACGCTCAATCTAAATCTTTGAGCCGTTAATTTCACTTTATTGGTTAATTAGGAAAATGTTATGGCTGCATTGCTAGGTGTAAACATTGATCATGTTGCAACACTAAGACAAGCACGTGGAACAACTTATCCTGATCCTGTCAAAGCAGCATTGATCTGTGAACAAGCAGGGGCGGAAGGCATTACTTTACACTTGCGTGAAGATCGTCGTCATATTCAAGATGATGATGTACGCCGTATGCGACCAGTACTGAAAACCAGAATGAATTTAGAGATTGCTGTAACTGATGAAATGGTTGCATTTGCAACAGAGATCAAACCGCATCATGTTTGTTTTGTGCCTGAAAAGCGCCAAGAAGTGACCACTGAAGGTGGTTTAGATGTTGTGGGGCATTTTGCAGATGTAAAAGCGGCAACACAAGCACTCACTGCAATCGGCTGTGATGTTTCATTATTTATTGATCCTGACTTTGCGCAAATTGATGCAGCAATTGCCTGTGGTGCGCCAACGATTGAATTGCACACAGGTGCATATGCAGATGCTGAATCTGGTGCAGAACAACAAGCAGAGCTTGAGCGTATTGTGAAAGGTGTAGAATACGCAGCAGCTCAAGGTTTGGTGGTGAATGCGGGTCATGGTTTGAATTTGGACAATGTTGCTGCAATTGCTGCTATTCCACAGATTCATGAGTTGAATATTGGGCATTCTATTATTGCTGAAAGTGTATTTGTCGGTTTGGCGCAAGCTGTAAAAGACATGAAAGCCGCTATTCAAGCTGCAGCTTAAGTTACTTTTTGATTTACCTTATTGAATTTTGATCATGTCGAATATGAATTATGATGAACTCATGCAACCTGTGATCGCTTTTTTGGGCTGTGAAACGCCAAAAGCTTGGTTGGATGAAGCATTAAACAATCTCCCATTGCTAATGCAAGATCATGCCAATTGTGAAAAAAAGGCAGCAGGAACAGCAATGAACTTGATGTTTCGCTACAGTTTTTTTACTGATTTGCAAGTTAAACTGGCACAGCTTGTTCGTGAAGAAATGCTGCACTATGAGCAAGTCTTAGAATTTATGCAAAAACGTGGTCAAGCATGGCAGGGATTGAGTGCCGGGCGTTATGCAGGTGGTTTACGTAAGGAAATTCGAACTTACGAGCCTGAAGCTTTAATTGATATTTTAGTGATCGGCGCTTTTGTTGAAGCTCGGTCGTGTGAGCGTTTTTACGCATTGGCACCGTTAGTGGATGATGAGCTTGGGCGCTATTACCGTTATTTGCTAAAATCAGAGTCACGCCACTATGAAGACTATTTGGCATTAGCTTTAGATGTCGCTCAAACTGCAAAATTAAAAGATCCTGAAGAAGATATTCAACAACGTATTGAATTGATTCGTGAAGTGGAAAAAGAGTTGATTTTAACTCCAGACAAAACTTTCCGCTTCCATAGTGGAGTACCCCTCAAGGGACGTGCTTAAGTCAAGATCTATAGAAAAGACCAAAGCATTGCTTTGGTCTTTTCTATTGAGTATTCAAAAAACGATAAAACATTGATTTAAATTTTTTCTATTCCTGCCCAGCCTGCTTCAGGATAGCGTTCTCCTTGTATTTGCTCAGGACTAAAGAGCTGATCTAATTGCTGAATCTGTACATCACTCAGCATGACTTCATTGGCTTTTAAGTTATCGTGTAGATAACGTGATTGCCGAGTTCCAAAAATAGGTGTGACATGAGAATTTTTACTCATTAACCATGCTAAAGCAATTTGGGCATTGCTGTGTTTCCATGAGGCGCATATTTGACTAAATTTTTCTAGCAAATGTTGGTTTTTTTGAAATGCGTCACCTTGTAATCGTGGAAGGGCTTTTCTGAAATCATGTGTATCCATTGTTGCTGGGTTTAAGCTGGCCGTTAAAAATGCACGTCCTAATGGACACTACTATAGGCAACAAACTCAACATTGAGTTCTGAGCAGGTCTGGAGTAATTCTTGCTCTGGCTCTCTTGACCAAAGTGAATACTCACTTTGTACTGCCGTAACAGGTGCAACCGTATTTGCTCTTTTGAGTGATTGGGCAGAAATTTCAGAAAAACCAAAACTTTTAATTTTGCCTTGCCGAATTAAGTCTGCAAGTGTCCCTGTAACATCCTCAATCGGGACTTCTGTTTGCCGACGATGACAATAATATAAATCAATCTGCTCAATGCCTAAACGTGTTAAAGATGCTTCACAGGCTTGCCGAATATAGTTTGGAGTATTGTCTATACGTCGTCCATCTTGATTTTGTTCACGTACAATTCCAAATTTAGTCGCAATCACAATTGTGTCTCGTTGATTTTGATATTGTGCAATAAACTGCCCTAATAATTTCTCGTTATGTCCAAGACCATAGGTATCTGCGGTGTCAAAAAAATTAATTCCTGAATCAAAAGCTTCTTCTAAAATTCTAAGCGAATTTTGATCATCGGTTTGACCATAAAACTCACTCATTCCCATGCATCCTAAGCCCATTGTTGAAATTTCAAGTGATGTCTGATTTAAATTCTTCATTTTGCATGACCTGTATAAGAGGGTTTATCTTTCAACCATGAATCGTGTAACCATTTTTCAGTTTTGCGGTGTCCAGGAAAATTAATCCAAACGATATCTCTTTCAAAAATGATTGGGCGTTGATTTTTTCCAACAATGACCCAAAACCAACGCCCATCATTTAAATTGCACATTTTGACTTTCATTCCTGAAATTTTTTGATTATTTCCATTGAGCTGTATAATTTCATCATGCTGGTCAATCCATTGAATTTTTCTGTTCTTCAATAAATCAGGTGCATAACGTTGTAAAAAATCATCAGCAATTTTTTGTGCTTGTACTTTGCTGGGTAAACTTCCATGAATAAGATTTGCATCTAAATAAGAAAATCCTTTCAAATTATGTGCAGGGTCTGATAAATAGCTAAAGTTTTCTTCACCCAATGTAAATGATGGAGATTTTTGAAAGCGTAGCCATTGCACGTGTTGGGAATCAATAGGGACAGGTTGCTCATGTACTTTTTGATAATGTGTGGGTAGAAAATCAGCCAAAAATTGAGACATTCTATTTTCTGTGCTGGTGCTGTTTATTGGTGCTGTAACATTTGCAGAACATGAAGCAGTGAATAAGGCACTGCCCAAAATCAAGACATATTTCATGGATTGACTCCTAAGTTGTTGAGTTAAGGTTTGCGGGAATTACAGCAATAGCTTCTACTTCAACTAAAACATCAGGGTGAAATAACTGCGCAACACCAATAAGACTGCTCGCAGGCGGCAATTGTGGATCAATAAATTGATCTCTAACTTTTCGAATTATGGCTAACTGATCAGGCTTTAGATCACGGATATAAATGGTCAGTTTTACCAATTGCTGAGTGCCAACACCTGCCTGATGTAGTGTTTTTTCAATATTTTGAAAGGCTAAATGAAGTTGTTTCTCAAGATCTGTCTGTAAAATTTCTCCTTGTTCAGTCATAGGCACATGCCCTGACAAGTACATGAGTTGTCCTTGTTGCACGACGATTGCTTGTGAAACATTGGGAATGTTCAAATGGATTGGATTTATTGCATGGAGGATTGAATTGCTTGAAGGTGTTGTTTGTTGGTACATATCGACCTCATGTAAATTGTTATTGTCTGCGTAGCTTAAATTGCTGATAAAGAGCAAAACGAAGAAAAATGGAAAAGCAAAGAAGCAGTAACGCATATTGGAGAACCTATTTAGAAAGCTCATTTGATTGTGCTTCGATTTCATTTTTTATAGAATGGTGATTATTAATTGTTATAAATTCCAAAAATGAAATGTTAGATGATCTAAATTTATTTATAGCGATTGTCAGAGCTGGAAGCTTGAATATGGCATCGGAACAACAAAATATTCCCGCTGCTACATTGACCCGTCGCTTAAAAAAATTAGAAGAAAGCTTGGGTTGTAAGTTATTACATAGAAACAGCCGAGGAATACAGTTAACTCCAGAAGGGCAACGTTATTATGAGCGTTGTCAGCCTTTACTGAGCGCGTTATTGCAAAATACACATGAAATAAAAGAAGAAACAACTCAAGTTAAAGGTCGTATTAAAACTTTGGCGCCGATGAATCTTGCGATCTTTCCTTTGCAAGAATTTTGGAATATTTTTCTAAAACGTTATCCAGAGATTGAGCTTGAATTACAATTGGACAATGTACTTGATGACTTAATGTCTCAGGGTGCAGATTTAGCTTTACGTGTCGGTAAAATGCCCAATAGTGTCTATATTCAAAAACGATTAGCGAGTATCAAAACCTGTATCGTGGCTTCTCAAGACTATTTAAATCAGTGTGATATCCAAATGCCACAAGATTTAGCGCAACAAGATTGGTTATTGGCTTATCCTTTGGAACAACTTGAACTACGGTATCAACAACAAAATTATCAATTTAAAATTCAAACTAGTCGCTTAAAAGTGAATGAAATCAGTCTATGTGTCAGTCTTGCAGAACGTGGCTTGGGCTTATGCTATGTTCCATTTACCCAATGCGAAGATGCTTTGAAGGCTGGAAGACTCAAACAGGTTTTACCTGAATGGCAGTTGCCAATCAGAGATGTCTATGCTGTATGGCATGCTCAAAAAGTCATGCCTGCACGAGTTAAAGTTATCATTGAAGAGTTAGCTATTTTTTTCCAGAAACAGACTTGAAATCATACATAATTCAAAATTTTATTCTTATAAAAACAATAGCGACTATTTTGATGAAATTTAAAGGTTATCAAACTAGTTTATTGAACTTTAATATTATCAAAAAATGATCTTTTAAGTGGCTTATTAAATAGCAGAGAGAGGGCAAGTATTATTTTTTTTAGATAGATTGAATTTTAAATATTTGATTGATAAATAAATTATTTTATATGAGGCATATCGAATAATTATGAGGAATGAATCTATTAGAGTTTGTATTATATACTGTGATAACTTTTTGCTGACGAAGCAAAAGCAAAAATTTGGAAAAATATGCTTTTAATAGAATTACGATTGTTCAAATATTTTAACCCAATATTTTTTAGCTCTTTAACAACTGAATAAAATCAATAAGTTATATTGGTAAGTAAAAACTTGGGTCATTTGATGATTTTTATGTTTAACTTACTGTTATCACTTTATTTTTTGATCTAAAATTATTGTTCACTACCGCATAGGTAGCTTAGAAAATTAGCTATGTACTTTCCTATTGCTGTTCCAGGTTCACTACCGCATAGGTAGCTTAGAAAAATCAGAATATTCAAACCAACACTTCGAATATGTTCACTACCGTATAGGTAGCTTAGAAAAAAATGTTAAACCTTTCTGATCATTTTAAAAGTTTATAGTTGTATAAACTGCTTATTCTATAGCAATAAAAAAAGCCCACTTGAATCAAGTGGGCTTTTAGAATTTGGCTCTCCAACCTGGGCTCGAACCAGGGACCTGCGGATTAACAGTCCGTCGCTCTACCGACTGAGCTATTGGAGAATCTGCATGCGATTATAAGGATATATCTTGAGTGGTCAAGCCTTTGATGTCATCTTTTCTTCATTTTTGACTTGTATGCTTTTTATTTAAACAAATTAGATCAAAATTAAAAAAATGGATTTGAGTGGTTGCAAAGCGAGAGCTGACTTGTTAGATTAAAAACATAAAGAGCGTTTAAGTCTAACTTAAACCGTGTGGATTTAACCAACTTGCCAGCACTAAAATGGCTAAATAGGAGACAGCGTAATGACGACGCTTACTATTTCTCAAATTTTTGAAAAATTTTCTTTTTATCAAGAAAACTATCTTTCTATCCTGCAAAATCCTGAACAATATCATATTGAAATTGAGCAAGCATATTTAGATGTTTGGCCTTTTTCTGAGAAAAAACTGTACTTGGGTGATCTATTACAACTCTGGTTTAGTGAAAAGTGGCTGATTAATTCAACATGCAGGTTATTACTCAATTCATCTACACTCGATTCATTAAACTCAATACGTCAAGCCACGCAAAATAAGATTCAAAGAACACAGGATTTATATCTATTCCAATTGAGTGGTAGCACTTTATCTGGTTCAAATCATGCACAAGTTTGGTCTGTTTCTGAACAGAAAGTGCTTTATGTCTCTTTAAACAGTATTTTTAAATATTACTGCTATTTTGAATCGATTGAACGTCCAAAAAATTACCCAAACCATCAATTTAAAACTTTTGGTCAAGCCATTTAATCAACAATTTGAGAAGCTTTTAAGTTGAGTATTTTAAATCTGCTTAAAAGCTTCAATTGCTCTGATTCGACTTTGTTTTAAATCGACAATAGGTTGAGGGTAATTCAGTTGGATTTCTGGATTTTTGGCATAAGGTTCATGAATGGTTTTTGCATCTAAATCTGCCAGTTCAGGTAACCATCGACGAATATAGTCACCTTCAGCATCAAACTTTTGTGATTGACTGACTGGATTGAAAATACGGAAATAGGGGACTGAATCTGTGCCTGTTGAAGCACACCATTGCCAACCGCCGTTATTTGCAGCCAAATCACCATCAATCAGATGCTGCATAAACCATTGTTCTCCTAAACGCCAATCAATCAAAAGATTTTTGCTCAGGAACATGGCAACGATCATACGTACACGGTTATGTATCCAACCTGTCTGTAGTAATTGGCGCATCCCAGCATCAACTATAGGGATGCCTGTCTGACCCCTTTGCCACGCGATCAGATCCTCAGGTGCATCTCGCCATGCCAATTTTTGCGTTGTAAGTTTAAAAGGTAGATGCTTTGATACACGAGGAAAATCAAACAGTATATGTTGATAAAACTCCCGCCAAAGCAACTCATCCATCCAAGTTTGTTGACCTACATTTTCAATCGTAAATTGGCCGTATTGCGCTCGAAATAAAGCATTTAAACATTGTCGAATCGAAATGATGCCAATATTTAAATATGCGGAGAGCTGACTGGTGGCTTCAAGATTTGGAAAATCTCGATGGACTTGATAATTTTCAATATGATTATCTAAAAATTCATCTAATAGATGCCATGCGTGTGCTTCACTCACTTGCCATTGTGTTTTGTGATTTTTTTCTACACATTCAAATCCGAGTGTTTTAATTGTTGGAAGTGGATTTAAATCATCTTTGTAAATACTGATATCTAAAGATTGAGCTTCAGGGGCAGGAAAACACTGAGGTACTGAAATACTCAGTTGTTCATAGCAATATTTTTTAAATGCACCAAAGACTTGATAGGGTTGATTTGATTTATTACGGATTGAACCAACAGGAAACAACGTACGATCATGATATAAAATTAAATCATGCCCATTTTTATTCAAAGATTTTTGAACGTCAAAGTCTCTATTTAACTCATTGACTCCACATTCAACATTGGCGTGAATATTTTCAATATTTAATTTTTGGCACAGTTGGGTGATTTCTGCAGCTATATTTTTCCACAATGGAATGGTTTGAATGATCAGTGGAATATTTAGCTTCGTTAGGGCGTGTTGCAGTGCCTCAATTTGACGGAGATAGAAGTCGATTTTAATCGGTGCATCATCATGTTTTCGCCATTGTTCAGGTGAAAGGACAACCAGTGCGATCACTGTACCTGACTGGCGAGCATGCCAAAGGGCAGTATGGTCATGGAGACGTAAATCTTGTCTAAACCAAATCAGTTGTTTTTGCATAAAATTTTCACAAATCGTTTTATTGAAACATGATGCAAATCACTTTAACGCGATACATATAAAAAAGGCAAAGTAAAAACTTTGCCTTTTCAGATCAGATAAAACAGATCTTAGTGGTGATGACCACCTGCGCCATGTACATGACCGTGTTCTAATTCTTCTGGAGAAGCGTCACGTACCTCTACGATTTCTACTTCAAAAGTAAGATCTTGACCAGCCAATGGGAAGTTAGCATCAACGATTACGTTTTCGCCTTCAACCGCTTTAACTGTAACGATTTGAACGCCATCATCAGTTTGAGCTTGGAACTGCATACCCGCTTCGATGTTTTCAACGCCTTGGAACATTTGAGCAGGAACTTCTTGAACGAGGTCAGGGTTGTATTCACCATAACCTTCAGCAGCAGGGATAGTCACTGTAAATTTGTCACCTACAGTTTTGCCTTCTAAAGCTTTTTCTAAACCAGGAATGATGTTACCTGCGCCATGTAAATATGCAAGTGGTTCACCTTGTGATTTATCAAGAGTTTCACCCTCAGCGTTAGTCAACGTATAGTGGAAAGAAACCACGTTGTTATTTGCAATAGCAGTCATGTTATTGATCCATTCGGTAATCGATAATTTTAAGGCTACATCATAAAGTGAAAAGCAATCTTTGTAGACTAAATTTACTAAAAAGTTGCATTTTCAGCTGTATTTTGACCATTTTTTCATAGATTGGGGCTAAAAATTCGATTTCAATGCAATTTAATTTTTGGTGCGATTTTTCGTGTAACAAAATCTTTGGCTGTTAATAGTCCCGCATGTGCGTATCCATAAATGGTGGCTTGATGATGGATACGGTATAAAGAAACATACATTGATTTTGCGACAAAACCTTGCACATTGACCTGACCCAATAATTCACCGACGGCCTTATTTTCGCTTAGAGAAATCAGTGAACCTTTGTCTGCAAATTGGAACATCGGTTGTGGACGTCCTTTGATACGTGCTTGCATTGCATCTACAAGAAATGCAGCTTGTTGACTCGCCACTTGTGCTCGAGGTCCAAGTGGGGCTTCACGTGCATCTAAGATACAGTGTGCGCAGTCTCCAAAAGCAAAGATGTTAGGATCTGTTTGGGTTTGTAAGGTTGCATAGACCTTAAGGCGTCCCATACGGTCTTTTTCAAAACCCTCTAGGTTTGCAATCACTTTAGGCGTTTTGATACCCGCCGCCCAGACTTTTAATTGTGCTTCTACAGATGTACCGTCATTAAAATAAACACGTTCAGCATCTACTTTTTCGACACGCTTTGCTGTTAATACATCGATTTTCATGCGTTTCAGTTGTTGTGTCGCATGTTCTGCCATTTTTTCAGAAAGCGCAGGTAAGATACGTTCAGCACCTTCAACCAAGGTAATTTTGACATTGTTGGGATTGATTTTATTCAAGCCGTATTTATAAAAGTTTTGTTTGGCTTGAACCAGTTCTGTGGAAAGCTCAACCCCAGTTGCACCAGCACCAATGACAGCAATATGCAGTTCACGATCAATGTTTTTATTTTGTGCGTCTAAGTACAAATGGAGCAAGTCTTGTTGGAAAATTTCCGCTTGTTGTCGGCTATCCAAATAGTGACAAAACTCTTTAACACCCGGTGTATTAAAATCATTGGAGACAGAACCAACAGCAAGAATCAAAGTGTCATAACTGAGCACTATTTTTTCTTGATTAGAGTCATACTTACTGGTTTGAGTTTTACTCAATTCAATGGTTTTATCTTCACGGTCTAAGTGTTCAAACCGCCCTAAAACAAACTCATAATGATGTTTAGCAGCATGTGCATAGTAGTTGGTTTCTTCATCACTTGGATTCATGGTTCCAGCGGCAATTTCGTGCAGCAGTGGTTTCCAAATGTGTGTGAGTTTTTGGTCAACGAGGGTGATTTTGGCTTTTTTACTTTTACCTAGTGTATCACCCAGTTGTGTTACTAGCTCTAAACCACCAGCACCACCACCAACAACCACAATATGATGTAGATCAGACATAAAAAACCTAAATAGTTGTTATAAAAAAAGGATGGCCTAAATATGCCATCCTATTTAATTGTTTAGGTTTTTTTTGTATTACAGGTTACATAATTACAATAAATCTAAGTAAATTGGTTGGTTTTATTAAATCCCAAAAATTGACTTGATCCACTCCAATAAACGCTCAAACCAAGAGGCTTGTTCAATATGAACTTCATCTTCAATATCGAAGCTTTGGATGAGTTGATTGTCTTGATAAACATTCACTTTAGCCAAATGCATGATTTTTTCTAAAGGTGCGGTCAATGATGTTTCATTGAGTTGAACATTTAAACGGGTTTGTGTGGTTGTCAAAGGTTCTACAGCTGTTAATAATCCATTGTTATCCGTTTTCATGACACGACTATTCACAACATCAAAGGTGTTTAGGTCAATTGGATTCACATCGTTGTAAAGTGAAGTGGTAACCAACTGAGGCTTTCTGGCTTCAACTTTAAACATTTTTAGTGTGGATTTAATCACTGGCGGTTCAGCGATTAATTGTTTGTCTTTGATCGCAACTTCGTCTCCGTGTATAGGCATAGCCCAAATTTAATAGTTTATGGGCGATTTCAGCACGCTTAACGGCACTTTTTGCACCCATGACCACAACGATTAAACGACGATCTGGAGATTCAACAATGGCAGAAGGACGGTGTGCTGTTAGCGCCAAATTATAACCAGCAGCTTTGGTAAAACCAGTTTTTAAACCATCTACACTTGGGTCAGACTTTAAAACAAGATTAGTCGCATGATGAAAATGTTGGTTATAACTAAAACTTGGCATGACTGAATAATGCATATATTCAGGCGTTTGTGAGGTTACAGCTTGCCCTAAGATTGCCATGTCATGTGCAGAAGAAAAATGATCTGGCATGGTGATACCAGGAGGGTTGGCGAAATGAGTATCTTTCATTCCCAAGGCTTGTGCTTCTTGGTTCATACGCGCAACGAATGCAGGTACACTACCAGAAATACGCTCTGCTAAAGTCACTGCTGCATCGTTAGCAGACATAACAATCAATCCAGCAAGAAGTTGATCAATCGAGATCTGTTCACCTTGCTTCAGGTACATCTGTGACTCATCCCACTGTACGACTTGAACCACAGGGGTTGCTGTAATAATCTCTTCTTTCTTGATATGACCTGCTTTTAATTCTTTTAAGGCAATATAAGCCACCATCATCTTGGTCATAGATGCAGGTGCACGCTGAGCATGACTATTATATTCCGCAATGGTTTGACCAGATTGCGTATCTAATATTGTCCAAGCTTCAGCTTCAACAGATTGCGGGTTAATATTTAAGAGTGCGGCATTAACGAAGGTGGAGCAAACCAAGCCCGTTATTGTGATAAAAGAAGCAAGAATTTTCAACAGATTTACCTTTAAGCCAATCCAATGGCAAGAGTAGACAAACTGTGCGAATGCTATGCCTTTTTTGCATTCTACGCTAGTAAGAATTGCAGACAATTTCGACTAAAATCGCCCGACTTTGTAAAAAAATGCTAATCTAATTGGTAATTTCTCACTGCCTATTTTCGAATATATATTTATGTTGCATTATCAGATTGAATTTGACGATTATCGTCAACACCTCATCCATGTCACATTGCGCTTTCTTGCTAATCCAACTCAAGTGTTGTCACTGCCGACATGGATTCCAGGAAGTTATTTAATTCGTGAATTTTCAAAGCATATTGAATCTGTAAAAGCATATGATGAGGCTGGTCGCCAACTTAAAATAAATAAATTTGAAAAAAATAAATGGCGCTTATATAACACTGATCATGAACTGATTACGGTTGAGTATGATGTTTATGCTTATGATCTTTCTGTGCGTGGCGCCTATGTCGATCAAAGCCGTTTGTATGTGAATCCAGCTTGTGTATGTTTAGGACTCCAAGATCAAGAGGATTCAGCGATTGAAGTTGAAGTATTTTTACCTGAGGAGTTAAAGCATTTTCAACTTGCGACGGGTTTAGTATCTAAGAGTTTGGTGAAAGGTCGTTTTACCTTAAAAGCCGATCATTATGCTCAATTGATCGATGCGCCATTTGAATTGGCAGAACAAACCCGTTTTAGCTTTGAGGCGAACGAAATTCCACATGAGTTTGTGGTTTCTGGTCAGCATACGATGAATGCTGAACGTATGAAGCAAGATCTCGAAAAAATCTGTAGTACCGAAATTAGCATGTTTGGTTCAGCACCTTTCGAAGACTATACGTTTATGACCATGGCAACAGGCAATAGCTATGGCGGGTTAGAACATCCGAACAGTACGAGTCTGATTACACCACGTAGTGACTTACCAAAGCAGAATGAACCTGTAGAACCATCGGCAGATTATCAACGATTCTTGGGGCTTTGTAGTCATGAGTATTTTCACTCATGGTTAGTTAAATTTATTCGACCAGAAAACTTTGCCAATTATGATTTGGATCAAGAAGGTTACACCTCTTTATTGTGGATTTTTGAAGGTTTCACTTCATATTATGATGATTTGATTTTGTACCGCAGTGGTGTGATTTCTCAAGCGTCGTATTTGAGTTTGCTCAAAGGGCAAATCGATCGTTATTTGCAAAATCCGGGGCGTTTTATTCAATCTGTTTCTGAATCAAGTTTTGATGCTTGGATTAAGTTTTATCGTCAAGATGAAAACTCAAACAATGCTGGAACCAGTTACTATAACAAAGGCTGCTTAGTGGCACTGAGTTTGGATTTGGGGTTACGTTTACGGGGTTCGAGTTTAGATGCTTTAATGCGTCGTTTGTATGAAAATACTCAAAAAGGTATTCAAGTCAATGAGCGTACAATCGTTGAATTATGTAAAGAACTGACAGGTAGCGATTGGATTGAACAAATTAATCATTTGATCAATACCACTGATGAATTACCACTGGATCAATTATTCCCTGAATTTGGTTTGAGTTATCGTTTAAAAAATGAAAAAGTACTGCCATTTGGATTGAAATTGGTGGATAAACCAGAAGGAGTGCTGGTTCAACAGGCAAGACGTGAAGGTACGGGAGCGATTGCAGGACTTTCAGCAAATGATGTGATTGTTGCAATTGATGGATTAAAAGCCTCAGAAAAACTTTTAGCTCAATATTCCAAACAACAAGATCACTTTACCGTGTATGCCTTCCGCCGTGATGAATTTATGCAATTCGAGCTTCAAGGTGGAGAAATTGATTTAACCACAGTTGAATTGACTGTTCTAGATCAAGACAAAGCAGAAAAATGGCTAAACGTTTAATTTGGCTGGAACTGAAAACCGATGTTTGATACATCGGTTTTTTTAGGGCTAAATTTAAATTATGGGTAGGGGCTGTGGACATTTCATAAATGGCTTGCGTTGTAGGTTAAAATTGAGCAGGCAAGGCATGAAATGAAGAGAATAGCGAGACTATTTTTAAGTTTCATAACGTAGTCTGAGATAATTTTAGCCACAACCCTGAGCAAGAACAAAGCACTGCTTTGTTTGCAGCGCAAGGCGTAGCGGGGACTAGCGTGTTTTTTGTCGCTTCGTCGTTCCCTTGCGAAACAGTGTTTCTCATCATTTAGAATGACTAAATTTCGTATCTCGTGCCTAGAATCGCCTAAAAAACACAGCTAGTCGCAAACATAGACGAATTGTCCACAGACCCTAATTATTTAAATTTAATTACCACGATAAGTCGAATAACCATATGGGCTGATGAGTAACGGAATATGATAATGCTCAAGTGTACCATCAATTACAAAAACCACAGGGACTTCGGGGAAAAAGCTGCGTTGGTTCTTTTGTTTGAACCACTCACCTGTTTCAAACGTAACTTTATATACACCTTTGTCAAGTGCTTTGTTTTCAGGGTATAAGGCTAAAATTCGCCCATTGCTGTCAGTGGTTCCTTCATTAATTTTTATCCATTTATCTTTTTGCTGAGCTTCGAGAATAACTTTAACATTGCTTGATGGCAGACCACTTTCAAGATTTAAAACATGCGCACTTAGTGGATTTTGAGCAAAACAAAGCCCTGAGACAAAAGTGGCGAACATTGATAAGGTTAATTTTTTCATCATCATGTTTACCTTAGATTAAAACCTCTATGTTAAAGTCAACTTATAATTGTGCCGCTAAAAAAATGTAAGATTATATTAACTGTTCAAATTTATTTTTTAGATTTCTATAAAATCACTTATTTAATAACAACTTATTTATGAATCATCGTTTATTTAAAAATGTTCTTTTATCCATTTGATCTGCTGATTCAGCGTAAAGTGCAATATTTTCGCAATATAAAGCGAACTTCCGCTTATGTCTAAGCATTGTAAGGATCATGTTGCTTTGATTCTACACCGTAAAATAATGCAGTCACGATTCGCCTTTTTGAATATTCAATGATATATTTAAATTCTATTGTTTAGTTAAATAATAATAACATATTAATTAAATTAATAACTGTGTTTAAAATTGATCTAATTAACGATTTAATAGCAATCAATATTGTTTGCAAATCTTTGATCAAATGATTTTGATCGGATATGAATAAGGGAAACAGAGAATGAAAAAATTCGAACCCACATTTTACCTGTAATGCTGTGTTATTTATTACTTTTCATCACCACAAATTGTCATGCAGATCAAACTGGAAAATTACAGTTTTTATATACCGCTTATTTAGATGTACCTGGATTAATTTCTAAAACGCTTGCTTCATGTGAGCAATTCGATCCTTCAACTAAAGTAGAGCTACAAAACTTGTATGATCAATGGAATCAAAAACATGGGCGCTATCAAAATGAGTTACAACAACTGCTTTTTAAATTTCTTAGCCAGCAGATGGGGGAAGAAAAAGCACAGGAGTTTGTGACTTATCTCAAAGTAGAAGTAGATAAAGAGATCGCAAGTTTACATTTTCCACAGAATCATACATGGCAGGACAATTGGTTTTGTACTAAATTGCTTCCTGAAGATCTGACTGGAAAAGGCTTAATGCTGGATTATGCAGACTATGTAAAGGAGCTTCAGCAAAATTTGGATCATCTGAAACAGGTAGTGGAGTAAGTCATTTTATTGATTTCGAACCTTAACTGATTTTGTCTTGGTGGTAATTCAGTCTTATTCAGAAAAATGCAAGAACAATTCAAATAAAAACAAATAAGTATTTTTGCTTACTTTTGATTAATAAATGACAACATATTTGTCCTTCAATCCATATAAGGCATATTTTAAGATTGGCAAATAATAAATTTAATTTTTTAAATTTAAAATGAATAATTCAAAAGGGTTGTATCAATGAAAAAACTTTTCTTAAATACCATCATAATTTCATGTGGTTTAACGGCTGCACAACTTGGATTTGCAGCAAATTGTACAGGCGCAATCAACAATAATGCGGTGTCGAATTTAACAGTACCGGCAGGTGCAACTTGTACTTTAAATAGTAGTTCTGTCGATGGAAATGTTAATGTACAAAATGGAGCCAGTTTGATTCTCAATAATTCTTCGGTTAGTGGTAGTGTCCAAGACAATTCAGCCAAAGTTTTGAAGTTAGTCAACTCTTCAGTAGAGGGGGATGTGGCTGCATCTCAAGTTTCAACAACATTGAGCTTAAATAAATCGATGGTTTCGGGAAATTTACATTGTTCAACATTGACAAAATTACAAAGTAATATGAGCAGTATCGAAGGTAAAACAATTGGAAAATGCCGTTAACAACTGCTGAGATCTAAAAAAGCACGCTTTAAAGCGTGCTTTTTCGTATATGGTTGAATCAGTTTTAAGCTTCGATCGCTTGGACTGCAATTTTTTTAGCAGGATCTACTTTACGACGAACTTGTGGAACAGGCTCTCCATAATATTGACGATCAGCAAAATAGCTCGAACGAACCATTGGTGCGGCCCAAATATTTCTAAAACCTAGTTTTTGACCATGCGCTGTATAACGTTCAAATTCTTCTGGCGTTACAAAGCGATCAATTGGGGCATGTTCTTTAGATGGCTGTAAATATTGTCCAATGGTGACATAGTCAACACCATGAGCATGCAAGTCATCTAACAATGCAATCACTTCATCTTCAGTTTCACCAATACCGACCATCAGACCGCATTTGGTAGGGACATCAGGACAATATTCTTTAAACATTTTCAATAGATTTAAAGAGTGCTGATAATCTGAACCTGGACGCATCGCCTTATATAAACGAGGTACTGTTTCAATGTTGTGGTTAAATACGTCAGGCGGACATTCAGTCATGATACGCAGTGCAATGTCCATACGACCACGGAAGTCAGGCACTAAAATTTCAAGTAAAGTTTTTGGACTAAGATCACGAGCTTCTTTAATACAGTCTACAAAATGCTGAGCTCCACCATCTAATAGATCATCACGGTCTACTGAAGTGATCACAGCATATTTCAAACCTAAGTTAGCAATCGTTTCAGCCATGTGACGTGGTTCATCTGGATCAAGTGCATTTGGTCGACCATGTGCAACATCACAAAAAGGGCAACGACGGGTACAGATATCACCCATAATCATAAAGGTTGCAGTACCACCACCAAAACATTCAGGAAGGTTTGGACAAGCAGCTTCTTCACAGACCGTATGTAATTTTTGCGCACGTAATGTGGTTTTGATACGTTGAACTTCATCAGGTGCAGCCATTTTCACACGAATCCAATCCGGCTTTCGTGGTGCTTCAACCGTGGGAATAACTTTTACAGGTATACGAGCAACTTTTTCCGCGCCACGTAATTTGACACCCTGTTCTGGTTTACGGTTCTCTGACATATTCAACTTTTCCACTGTTTTCTACGGGGGAGATAAACCATTATAGCGGAAATGCAAAACGATAGGGCAAAAACACTATTCATATACTAAATGTCGTTATCACAGAATATATGCATGTGAAATACAGAAAATTGTTTCGGTTTAGTTCATAATATCGCATGAGAAAAGATATAGACTGAATTTACTATAAGGAGCTTTGAATGCCACGTAAGAAAGAAGTCGTTAGTGGGAATTTTGTGAAATACGATGCAGTCGTACTTGGCTCTGGTCCTGCTGGTGAAGGCGCGGCAATGAAGCTTGCTAAATCGGGTAAGCGTGTTGCAATTGTAGATATTCGTGAGCAACTGGGTGGTAACTGTACGCATGTCGGCACTATTCCAAGTAAAGCTTTACGTCAAACAGTTTCAAGTATTATCCGTTACCAACGTGACCCAATGTTTAAGAAAGTAGGGGATTGGAAACAATTCACTATGAAACAGGTGCTGCGCAATGCACATAAAGTGATTCAACAGCAAGTTGATACACATTCACGTTTTTATGACCGTAATAATATTGATGTTTTCCATGGTCGAGCATACGTTCAAGATAAAAATACCGTCATTATTTTCAGTGAAGATGGTGTAAAAGAAACTTTGGGCTTCAAGCAATTGGTTGTTGCGACTGGTAGCCGTCCTTACCATCCACAAGGTTTAGACTTTAATCACCCACGTGTATTTGATTCAGATAAAATTTTAGATCTCGATTTCACTATTCATAAGATTATTATCTATGGTGCAGGTGTTATTGGCTGTGAATATGCGTCTATTTTCATTGGTTTAGACCATAAAGTTGATTTGATTAATACTCAACATCAACTCTTAAGCTATTTAGATGACGAAATTGCAGATGCTTTGTCATATCACTTGCGTGAACAAGGGGTGTTGATTCGCCATAATGAACAAATTGATCACTTAGAAACTTTTGATGATCATGTTGTCCTTTATTTACAAAGTGGTAAGAAGATTAAAGCAGATGCCATTCTTTGGTGTAATGGTCGTTCAGGAAATACCGATGGCATGGGACTTGAAAATGTCGGTCTTACGCCAAACAGTCGCGGTCAACTTGCAGTCAATGATCAATATCAAACCGAGGTTGAAAATGTTTATGCTGCAGGTGATGTAGTGGGTTGGCCATCGCTTGCTTCGGCTGCATATGACCAAGGTCGTTGCGCAGGATCGAACATGGCTGGTGAAAAAGATGTCAAACCTGTAAAAGATATCCCAACGGGGATCTACACGATTCCAGAAATTTCTTTCTTTGGTAAAACTGAAAGTCAGTTGACTGAGGAAAAAATTCCATATGAAGTAGGGCAAGCATCTTTCCGTCACTTGGCTCGTGCGCAAATTACGGGTGACACAGTAGGTGAGCTTAAAATTTTATTCCATCGTGATACCTTGGAATTGTTAGGTGTCCACTGTTTCGGCAATAACGCAGCCGAAATTATTCACATTGGGCAAGCGGTGATGCAAAGTGGTAACAATACCATCAAGTATTTTGTTGAAACCACTTTCAACTATCCGACCATGGCAGAAGCTTATCGTGTTGCAACATTGAATGGTATGAACCGATTATTTTAGTCAAAGCGGTTCAAGTAAGTAAGTACTAGCACGACAATTGAATAAAAAAACAAAAGCCTTTCTCTTGAACAAGGGAAAGGCTTGTTAGTTTTAATGACGCTGTTTTTTATTGCCAACCATAACGACGGATGTACATTGTTTTAACCCACTGTGTCAGACACATATAGGCAATTAAAATAAATGGCAAGTAGAAGAAATAACTCAGTGGTAATGCTTCCAGTTTTAAATAACTCGCCAATGGTCCCATTGGTAAGAATATACCAATACACATAATGATTGCGGTCATGACCAATAAAGGTGTTGCGGCACGACTTTGAAAGAATGGTACTTTGGCTGTACGAATCATATGTACAATCAGTGTTTGAGTGAGTAGCCCCACCACAAACCAACCTGATTGGAACAAGGTTTGTTGTGCTGGCGTATTTGCTGAAAAAACAAACCACATTAAGGCAAAGGTTAAAATATCAAAAATTGAGCTGATTGGTCCAAAAACAATCATAAAACGACCAACTTCACCCGGCTGCCAACGTTGTGGTTGAGCAATTAATTCTTCATCTACATGGTCAAACGGAATAGCGATCTGAGAAATATCGTAAAGTAGATTTTGAATCAATAGGTGAATCGGTAACATTGGTAAGAACGGAATAAAGGCACTGGCAACCAATACTGAAAATACATTACCAAAATTGGAGCTTGCGGTCATTTTGATGTACTTCAGCATATTGGCAAATGTTCTACGACCTTCAATTACGCCTTTTTCCAAGACCATCAAGCTTTTTTCAAGCAGAATTAAATCAGCAGATTCTTTGGCAATATCCACGGCTGTATCAACTGAAATCCCAATATCGGCAGCACGAATTGCTGCTGCATCGTTGATTCCATCGCCCAAGAAGCCGACCACATGCACATTGGCTTTGAGTTGTTCAACAATACGTTCTTTATGAACAGGACTAAGTTTTGCGAAAATATCATAGTGCTCAACGGCTTCTTTCAATTGTTTATCTGACAACGTTTCAATAATACCACCGAGTAAAATGCGTTCACATTGGATACCAATTTCACGACATACTTTCTGTGTGACAAATTCATTGTCTCCTGTCAGTACTTTGACGGTGACGCCATGCGCATGCAGGCTTTTTACAGCAGCCGTGGCTGATTCTTTTGGTGGATCTAAAAAGGCGACATAACCAATTAAAATCAGATCGCTTTCGTCGGCAACAGAAAAATTTTCTTGGTCAATTGAAAATTCACGATAAGCCACAGCCACCACACGTAAACCATCTTGGTTATAACGTTGAGTCAATGTTTCGATAGCGGTTTGCTTTTGTACGGTTAAGGCTTCTACTTTGCCATCAATTTCAACATAACGGCAAACTTTGAGCATTTCCTCAACTGCACCTTTGGTGATCATGCGGACTTTGTTTTGAGGGGTTTTCACCACAACAGACATACGACGTCGATCAAAATCAAAAGGTACTTCATCTAATTTTTTATAACGTAACTTTTGTGTTTTGATCTCTGGGTCAACGGCATCTAATACAGCAACATCAAGTAGATTTTTTAATCCAGTTTGATAGTAACTGTTTAAAAATGCCTGCATTAAAACATAATGTGAAGTTTGACCGTGTATATCGACATGTTGTGATAGAAAAATTTTATCCTGAGTTAATGTACCTGTCTTATCCGTACATAACACATCCATTGCCCCAAAATTTTGAATGGCATCCAGACGTTTAACAATGACTTTCTTCTTAGATAAAAATACTGCTCCTTTAGCTAAAGTTGAGGTGACAATCATCGGCAACATTTCAGGTGTTAAGCCGACTGCAACTGAAAGTGCGAATAAAAAGGCTTCACTCCAATCACCTTTGGTGAATCCATTGATAAATAGCACAACGGGTGCCATGACCAACATAAAGCGAATCAGTAACCAGCTGACTTTGTTGACCCCCAATTGAAAAGAGGTAGTACCACGATCTGTTGCTGTTACACGATGAGCCAAAGCAC
>WNDP01000005.1 GCA_009912575.1 Acinetobacter bereziniae | reverse complement strand
AACTCAATTTAAAAATACCTGTCATGAGACCGATCAAAACCATAAACAAGCCAATAACAGCCGCTGATATGGGCAGATTAAATTGTTTTTGAATCAAAGAACCCATCCACCAAATCAAGATTAAAAGTCCAATTTGCAATATGACCTTAGACGTTGAGCAGATTGGATGGTTTTGAGTAGACGTAGACATTTAAAAGCAGATATTTTCAAGAGATGCGTTATTTTAGTTGCAAATATTGCAGTATATTATGAATAATTAAGTCATAATTATGCGAAATTGGAATAATTTATGGATATTAAGAATCTTAAAATTTTTGTTGAAATCGTTCATTGTGAAAGCTTTACGCTTGCTGCTGATCGATTGTTTATGACGTAACCAACAATTAGTAAATTAATCAAACATTTAGAAGAAGAACTAGGAACAGCATTATTTAAAAAAGGAGAGGCTGGAAGAAAAAGGGAAGTCGTGCTTACCTACATTGGAGAATTAATCTATCAGCATGCTTTAAATATTTTAAATGAACAAAAACAGATATTTGATAATATTAATCAAGTTCAGGATTTAAAAAAAGGTAAATTAACCATAGGCTTACTACCATTAGGTTCAGTTTTACTCAGTCCATTGATTGCCTTATTTCATCAAAATTATCCAGATATTCAACTGAATTTTCTTGAGGTTGGAGCCAACGGTATTGAAGAAGCAATTGCAGCGAAAAGTATTGATGTAGGCATTTTATTGGGAAATTTAAGACCAAGTTTTGCAGCAATTCCTGTTATAGATTCGCCAATGTGTTTATTGGCTAAAAAAAATTCACTTTGGAATCAAAGAAATACTGTGAATTTAATTGAACTTAAAGAAGAGAAATTTTTACTTTATGCAGATTCATTTACTTTAAATAAAATGATTATTCAGGCAGCAAATTCTGTAGGTTTTGAGCCTAAAGTGGTTTGCAAAAGCAGTCAATGGGACTTTATTAGCAAGATGGTAGAATTCAATATGGGTATCGCAATTTTACCTAAAATCTATTGTGATCAGTTAGATCCGCAAAAGTTTTGCTCAGCAATCCTTAATGAACCTAAATTACATTGGACACTGAGTATGGCTTGGAATATTACAGTAGCGATGAGTCCAGCAACCAAAGCATGGCTGAATATTGTGGAAATGAATCGGGACAAAATTCATTTTTAATGGGGCATATTTTACGTTAGATTATACGATGTATTGATTTTCAATTGATTCAAAGAAATTTTTAGCTGTGGTATGGAATTTACATTAAAAGAATTAAATCAAATTTATTTATTTCTGCTTAATCGTCCTGAAGATTCGGCTGTTAATTTGATGAAGAAGATCGAGTCCAAATATCAGTTTTTGTTGGATGTGTCAGTAGTTGGTGTTGCCTGAGAAATTTGAAACTCATGAACAAGCGCATTTAAAGCGTTTTAGTAAATAAATAAGAACCATATATCAAATCTTTAATATATATTATTTCGCATAATGTATATTATGTTAAATAAGATATCTAAGACTGTAGCCTACACAACACTGTTTGTAGCTACAGCTCAGTAACGTGATGATCTGCGATTATACATCACGTTACTGAGTATCCTAATGAACATAATATAAGTTATGCAGAAATCAGATCGCTACTCGACTTGCGTATTAGTCGAGCCTACGCAAGTCTGCGTGGCTATGGCTTCAATGTCTGGGTACATGAGGCAAATATCGCCTATCGTTTCCCGCATATTATAGGTTGCGGGAAATTAAAATTATGACCAACGATTAAAACTATAACTTTGCTGTACTGGTCCATCTATATGTTGTTGTAGTTTATGAATCAAAAGTTTTACATCATTAATTTTATCATTGCTTGCACTATTGTCTTGTTGAACAAAAAACAGATACTCATCTAACATTTCAATAAGTTGCTGCCAATCTTCTTTACGCATTGCACCAATTGAGCGCTTATATCGCATATATTCAACCTAGCGCGTCTGTTATTTTCATTAAGAAATAAAAAATTTCAGTCCTTGCTTGCTACTTAAGCCACTATAATTGTTAAAACCCTATCAATCATAGATTGATGTGTTTTATACAATTTTATGCCTTTAAGCAGCTCAATTTCACTGTTTTTTATCAGGATTAAAGCTATCCAAACCATTATTGGTTTTATGCTGCTGATTAGTTTTTTCGGGTTTATCGGGGTCGAAATTGTCTAATCCATTGCCTTTTTGAGCTGCGCGTTCTTGACGTATTTCTAATTCTTTTTGTTCAGAATTTTTACCACAGCCTACAAGTAATATCGATGTGGTAACTAATGTAATTCCAATAAATTTAAACATTATTTCCTCTCCTTCTTTTTTAGTCATGACTAAATGCGACAATATGTATGGTTATCATATTCACCTAACTATATGATAAAACTTATTTTAATTTTATTTGTGACGATATGTATGGTTATAAATATTTATCAGGATACGATGGTGGCGTATAACTAACTGAGTTTTCGCTAGGATTTTGATCAAAATTCGTAGCAGATAGTTCTAATGCTTTTTCTCTCTGATAATGAGAAAATGACATTCGACTATTTTTATTGGATAAATTTCTACACTCATTAATGGTTATATCAATAATTTCACCATACGAATTTTTGGCATAACAATCTGTTGATGAATCTATAATCATGGCAATTCGAGATTGCTCTTGTTGTTCCATATTAACAGATTCTGATTTTACTTCATGCTTAATTGTTTCAGGATTCTTATGTTGTTCGATAGGTTTTTCATCCTTTAATTGTTCAACTAATTTATTTTCATCATTAAATAACTTTGATTGCTTATACTTTGAATAACCATATGCAGGAATACCAACGAATACTATTAATAGAATAATGATGTATTTCATTGGTATATGAGTTTTATGTGTATGCAAAGTTGCTGATTTATAAAATTTAAATAAGTGTTTAGGAAATACAAAAGTCTCTTTGTTAATGGCTTCATCACGTACAGATTTAGTATTAGGATTCAGTTTATGTTCAGGAAAGTGAAAAATTGCTGCCTGTTTTGCTCCAAAGATACGTCTTAGATGTAAATGCTCACCAACAAAATCTAATGTTTGTTGATTAAGTAATTTAGGTGATTGTGTAATCAATACAATGTCATAACCATTATGACGATGATAGTCCAAATCCCATGCAATATCAGCAATTTCCTCAGCCCTATCCTTTGGATATTTTTTTAGCATATCTTTTTTTGCAAAGGCAGGATGCTTTTGTGCTTCATCGTAAATAACAACTGAACCGTCATCTAGTTTACGCCAATCAAAAGGATCAACATGATCATTTTTGAATGTTCTAACACCTGATATTTTAATCCCATCAATATTTGTCCAAACATTGCGGCCATCATTAAGAAAATCAAAGATAATGGATAATGCCTTTAGTGTTTTGCCTGAACCTGGAGTCGCTGTAATCAATGTAAGCATAATACAAACTCATCAAACCAATTAAAATAACCACAAGCCAATTGCTCAATCGTCCTCATGCTTCGTCCTCTTTCGCAATAGCTGTTTTATATTTCTCTGGTTAATACAAATTTCATAGAACGTAGATACGTAATAGTGACGACCGTTCCAAGTACAATAGATAGGTATTTATCAAAGCCAGCAAGCCCTAATATGCCTAATACAGCAGGCGGTAAACCTGTAACTGCATCACGCATAGAATCAATCAACGAAGTAATAATTTGATTAAGGAAATACATTGAGAATATGCCAATACCAAAGGCAGATAAGGCTTTGAACACTAATCCTGATGCAAACCAAGTCAGTAACCGCATAAGTAAACTTGCCATAATCTATGACCTCACAAAGCCAGCAAAGATAAAACATGCATGTAGCCATGCAGCAAGTATGACGAATGGGCGTACATCGGTTGCGAATGAGCAGAAATAATCGTATGGCAATGATATTTGGGTAGATGCTAAACCTAGATTTAGGTTAAATGTTTTTGGTGCTGGACATTGGCTGTTAAAGCTAAATTGCGGTGCACTTGGTAGTTTTGATTTATCATATTCTTGAATATTGTGTGTTTCCAGCTGTGGAATTGCAGAATCATCTGTAAACCAATCTATGAAGGTACAGATTGGGGTTGCCCAATCACAGAAATTAGGTAATAAGCTTGAGGATCCTTCAGGCGTTGGCGTTGTTGTAATTGTCTGATCGCTTGATGATGGTTGTGACTTATTTAAAATATCTTGTACCTGATTAGGTGCTGGATCTAGGTCATTTGGATAATTTATATCTGGCACAGGTTTAAAAATATTAGGTAAATCTGGTGAATATACTGGTGAATACGAAGGTAAAGGTAATTCAGGGCTGAAATTAATTGGATTTGGAGGATTACCTAAAACTATATCGCCAATTGCTTCAGGATTTAAAACTTCACGTACATTCGGATTTGGTTGAGGGTTTGGATTAGGCTGTGGTGCAGATGAAGTTACATTTGAAGTATAAGTCTCTATTCCATATGTTCGATCAACCCAAAGATATGCGGTATTCTTTTCATCTAGTTCAACACGATTGAATACAGCTTTGGGAGTAGAACCCATAGAGTTATAATTATCTACCCAAGCTTTACCCCATTTATTTGGGTCGTTATACCAAATACCGTTAGGGGCAATCCAGCCAATATCGGAATCAGCCTTAATTTCACGATAAACGATTTGGCTGTCATAATCCAATGAATACCCTAGTGATTTCAAGGTTAATTCAATACCTGCAACAGTAGCAAAAGCAGCAACATTACGACTAAATAATCGTCTTAAAACAGTTCGACCAACAATAGAACTGTTAGGCACAACTTTGACTCTATAAATGGCATCATTAGCAGCATTTTGAGAAATTTTCTTAGCAGTTACATTGATAATATTTTTAGATTTATCTGGAATCACATCATATTGCCATTTTTCAGCAGCACCAGCAAAAACTAGATTAGAACAACATAAAGTTATCGTAAAAGTAATGCAGCAAAGCAAATACTTAAAACTATTAGATATATCCACCCTTCCACCTCTACACCTCATAAGTTTAAAGCCCCACTACATCGCTGTAATGGGGTAAGTTGAATCAACGAATTAATGCAATCACACGTTTAATGACCCATACACCAGCAACTACACCAATAATGGCAATACCAACTGTTTGAAGTGTAGATGAACCACCACTAATGGCAGTTGTTGCACCAGTTGCTAAATCACCTTCAGCAAAGGCAGAGCCAGTTGCAACCATTAATGCTGTACCCAAAGCAACAGGTAGAGCCTTGTTTTTTTCTTTAACTTGAGTTTCCATATAAACCTCATTATTTAAGCAAGCTGATAACTTGCTTGACGATGAAAACAACGGCAAAGCAGCCCACGATTGCGACTAACATTTGGTCGGCTTGCTGTACCGTTAAATTTGGCAAGAACGGTTTTTGTTCCTGCCATTCCAAGCACGTTTGCAAACCTGACTCATTTTGCGGTGATAAAGTTTTGCAGACGTGCATTTCTTAAATTCCTATCCATTGCATTGTTTTTCATGATGTTTCAGTACATTTTCATAAAAGAAATACGCACCACATCTATTACAGCTATAAACTAAACAACTCATTTTTGTAGTTGCGGCACAAGGTCTTTTAAGATTGTGACCATTGATTTACCGTTACTCACCTGCTCCATTGTTGCTTCTGCATTCAATGGAAATTTCAAAGTTTTTAACTTTTCAAAATTGGCAGATGTACCCCAGCGGATTTGTTCACCCACTTGACCAACAAAATTGTCCCCATCTTGTAATTCAGCTTGGAAAAAGATTGTTGTTGAATCATACGGTTTACCGTTGAACTCACCTTTTGAACTCTTTGCTCCAAGTACGGTAATAGTTGTTTTAAACTGCATGAGCTAATTCCTCATAAATTGGTTGATTAATACGAACGGCTTGCATTGCTGCAATTGCAGAGAATTTCAGACGTTTTGGTACTTCATCTTTAGAAGATGAAAGCATGGTAAGTAATTCAGAATCGTCATAGACTTTTCGGAACTGGCGAATGTATTTACCAAATTGGCTTTTGGTAATTTCGATAGCTTTTTTCCATTCGATTTGTGATTGTTTTTTAATGATTTCAGTCTTTTCAGGCATGATGTATTGCCCTAATCTTGGTAATAAGATCTCATTAAATACAGGGTAAGCACCGATAAAATATTGTGATGGTGAGAGCAATATTTCTAATTCTAGGTAACGGTCACTCGCTTTAAATTCGACTTCAATACGAACCCATTCGCTTAAAGCATCACCCTTTTCTTTACCTTTTTCATAAATTCGGCAAGATTTACCACTTTCACGAACACCGATATATAAAGTACGTCCTTTTCCATTGGGACGTTTCCAATTACCAGCATGTCTTGAATCAGGAACACGACCAGAAACCCAAAACATTTCTTGCGTATCCCATTGATCAGCTTCATCTAGGGTGATGTATTCACCCTCAAAGTCATCAAAGCAAATATCTACACGAGAAAGCTTTGAACCTTTGATTTGTTTTAAATATTTATAAAGTTGTTCATTCCAACCTTTACGGGCAAGCGCACATCCTGAACCATTGATTTGCACAATAATAGATTTTTGAGTATTGCCATACAGAACCATGCCTAAGTCATCCTGTAATGTGTAGGCATATTTATTGAAGTGCATGCCTTTATCACGCTTTTGACCTAGACCAAATCCAAATAACTCAAAGAGTTCTTGATCTATAATAGATTCGAGTAATTCAGTTAGAGCCTCATCCTCAACCAAAGGATTAAGAGAAGAATATTTTTCATGGAAACGTGATAAAGGAATGCTGAAGCTCACCCAATCTATACCAGCTATACCATTATCGACCTTTGCAGCAATTGGTACTGGAACAATGCCTTTCCCTGTAGAGATAATCTTGTGGTTATCTAAATATCTTGGAAAAGCCCATTGTTCAGATGCCTGTTGTGAATCCGTAACCCCCATATTATAAATTGGGGGTTGAACATCATGCTTGGCAGTTGATTCTGCCGTGTTTACCAACACTTTGGCTATTTTATGTTCAAAGGTTTGAATAACTGAATTGTCTTGAGGTTGCTTCTGTTTTTTAGCGATGAGCTGTTGGCAATGGTTCAATTTGTTCTGAACAATACCATTCAAATAATCTTTAAGATTTTGACAAACACGAAGATCAATTTCTGAGTATGTAGCAGCTAAGACAATTTCATCCATGATGGAATTAGAGTGTTCATAGACCTCTGTAAGTTGATTAATATTTATATCGAAGTCTTGGATTTGATTAATCAGTTCACATGCCTTGTCCATCACCTTACTCTCCTAAATATTCACGAATTTCAGCATTGGCTTTTTTATAAGTTTCTAGGTGGGCATCAATGAGTGAGTAGTCATACGACCAGTCATTTGCGACGACAGCCAAATGTTCAAGACATTGTTCTGTTGATTCAGCAGGACAGCATACGTCTAGGCAAGGATGACCATGCTCGGCAACTATTTTGGCAATCTGATTGAAAGCGGCTTGTATAAAATCAAGATTATTTTTAAAAGTAACTATGCTCATTATGATAAATTCCAGCCCAATTTGAGACTCTGAAGACATGCATGCATAAATGCATTTTTATCAATTTACCACAAGCATATATGCATGCACAATATTTGCATGCAAAAATGCAAGTATTATTGAAAACACGTCCACATGTGGACTATGGAGATTTAAAGATGGTTCAAAGTGTTCGCCTGAACGATCAAGAGCAAGAAGCCTTGAGAAAGAAGGCTGTTGAATTGAATAAAATACTTATTCAGAAAGGACAACAGCCAATTAGAGATAGTGAACTTGTTCATATTCTAATTGAGCAAGGCATTGAATTTATTGAAGTTGGTGCAAGTGGGAATGTAATTATTCCCAAATAAATTAACATTTTTAACAGGTATAAAATGACAACAGAAATAGACGTAGCGAATTGGATGAAGGAGCAACTAGATAAATTAGGTCGCCTTTATCAAGAACAAGCAGTGTACTCAATTGCTAAATTATTTGGAAAAACTTTTGTCTATCAAAATGACAATGGAAATTTAGCAATTTCTAAAAGTGTTTTAAAAGAATTTCGTAAATTAACTGAAGGAAATGCTATTTGGGAACGCTCAGACAAATCATGGCGAAAACTTTATCCAAATGAACAATATAAAGGACGTCAGGTTGAATAAAATACCATTATGGTACAAGAGTCCACCATTAAAAAACGTGGACTCTTTTTAAATTAAGAAATATCTTCTATTTTCGATAAATTAAAAAATAATTTTGCTTCATATTTAATTTGATCAATAGTTTTTATATTAGATCCTAATAATTTAGATGTTGGAACAGCATCTAAATCATACATTCCACCATAAATCGTATAAAGACCATCTCTTCCCTTTGATGCTGTAATACCAATTGTAGCCCCACCAACTCTTTTTTTTCCTTCAAATCTATAATCAATCATAACTTTCAACTTTATGTCATTCTGAAGTCGCATAACTTCATTTTATGTTAAATAACTCGTCAGAGATTGCACACCCTAAAATCCTGGCGCAGCCAGGATTAATAAATGTTTGTACAACTCTCCAGGACAAATCTAGACCAGGATAATTTGTCCTGGAGAGCAAGTTAAGTAACATAATATTCGTTATGCAAAATCCTGCGCTAACTGGAAGTTAATTTATTAACGTCCATTTGAGTTTGGACGTTAGTTTTTTAACGTCCACATGATTAACACGTTTGGATCACGAACTACCTTAGCCTATCTATATGGTGATCAAGTCTGATAAACATTAATTTGAATGGCTTTAACTATTCCGACACTTGTTTATGCTGAAGAAAATACTGAAACAGTCGCTTTACCAACCATCAAAGTAGAAGCGGAAAGCCAGCACCCTTCGGTCACAGAAGGCACTCAAAGTTACACTGCCAAAAGTACAAGTACAGCAACCAAATTAAATTTGTCACTACGTGAAACGCCTCAATCAGTCAAAGTATTGACTCGGGAATACTTAGATGACCGAAACATTGATTCATTTCAGGACTTAATGAATACCATTACAGGTGTTTCCACTTCTCGCACTGATGAACGCCAATCTGTTTATGCTCGTGGTTTTCAGGTGGATTACTATTTAATAGATGGCATGCCAAGCACTACAAACTTAGGTGCTGGTGATCTTGATTTAGACATTTACGATCGTGTTGAAGTGATTAAAGGTGCAAATGGGCTGACTACAGGTGCTGGTAACCCTGCAATGGGACTCAATATGGTACGTAAACATGCCAATGCCAAAGAGTTGACTGGAAATCTGAATACATCATTTGGATCTTGGAACTCATGGAGTAGTTCTGCGGACATTTCAACCCCGCTAAATGATGATGGCTCACTGCGTGGACGCATGTTTGTCAAACATTCAGATGAAAAGTCATTTATGGATTATTATGAAAAAGAGCGTAATGTATTTTACGGTGCAATTAATTATGACTTAAGTGATAAAACCAGTATGTCGCTGGGAGCAACCTATCAAGAGTTGCAGCGTGATGGGATTCGTTGGGGAGGTACTCCAGCATTTTATACGGATGGAAGTCGTACTAATTTTGATCGAAGCTTGACGGTAAGTGCGCCTTGGACTTTTTGGGATGTCAATACCACAGCTGTATTTGCCAATTTAAAACAAAATTTATTCAACGATGTGAATTTAAATGTGGCTTATACCTTCCGTAAAGAAGATGCAAATACCCAACTACTGTATACAGGTGGTCAAGTCGATAAAGCAACCAACACCAGTCCATTGAAAAATAAGCCTGATCCAAAGACAGGTAAAATCACAGATAATGTGTCTATATATGGTTCTGAATCAACAAATGAAGAAAACAATATTGATCTTTTCATCAATGCACCTTTTACATTGTTCAATCGTCCACAAGAAATTATTATCGGTGGTTCATGGAACAAAAATGAGAAAACTAAAGATATTTTTGGTGGCTCAAATACCAATAGTGAAATCGAAAAATATTTAGGTGGACCACTTAACTATAACAATATGGCACAGCCCCTACTCCGATCTGTGGTATTAAATGGAGTCAATGTACTGAATGAAACCACACAAAGCTCAGCATATATTTCTGGTAAATTTCAAATTCTTGATCCTCTAAAAGTGATTGCAGGAACGCGTTTATCAAATTGGAAATATGAATCTGCAAATGGTGTGGGCAATCGCGAATTTAACAACGAAGTAACACCTTATATTGGTGCTATTTATGATTTTGCCAAAGATCACTCTGTTTATGTCAGCTATACAGACATTTTTAAACCACAAAGTCGTAAAGATGTGAATGATCAGTACCTAGACCCAGCCCAAGGTAAGAATTACGAAGCTGGTTTAAAAAGTGAATGGTTTGGAGGTCGTTTAAATACCGCTTTATCACTATTTCGTATTCAACAATCAAATTTTGCTGAAGAAATAACAGGACAATTTATTGTACGTAATGGCCAGCTTACAAATGAACAAGCTTATCGTGGTGTAGATGGGGTTGAAAGTAAAGGTTTTGAGTTCGAAGCAGATGGTGAAATTAATGATCATTGGGGAATAAACTTTGGTATTGCTAATTTTGAAGCAAAAGATGCTAAAGGCGTTAAAGTAAACACTACAAATTCACGTACGACCTCGAATCTATTTGTAAAATATAAATTAGATCAGTGGAGCGCTGGACTTGGCTTAAATTACAAAAGCAAATACTACACTGGCACTGGAAGCACACGTATAGATCAAGATGCTTTCGTACTCGCGGGTGCAATGCTGGGCTATCAAGTCGATAAAAATATTAAACTTCAGCTGAATGTTGAAAATATTTTTGACAAAAAATATTATGAAGGTATTGGTGCTAATTCTATGAACTGGGGAACACCAAGAAATGCAACGCTAAGTGTTCGTTATAATTTCTAATCCCACTCATATTTAATTTTCTTTTTAAAAACCTTCTAATCGTTTAGAGGGTTTTTATCATTTTAAATGACTTAATAGTTATGTATAGACTCTTTAAAAGCCACTATATAGTCACCTTGTTGAAACCCCCATTCAGCAAATCGTCTGATCTGTGCTTTAGAGTGATTGAAAAAGCTGTTGTAGCGTTTGGATAAACCAAGTTCGTGCATCTAAATCATCTCGATGATTGTACCAATTTACGCTGACATTAAAGGGTTTGACTGAAAATGGTAATTCAAAACTATTTACATCACTATTTCGCTCATACACTTTTGCAGCACGTGAAGGCAAAGTCACCAATAATTCAGAACTGTTCACCACATCTTGCAATACACTAAAATGAGGAAGTTCTAGCATAATTTTTCTTTTCAGCCCCGACTCCTTAAGCTTTTGATCAATTTCAATATGCCCTGTCGAAGATTTAATAGCTGCATGTTTTTCTTGTAAATATTGTTCTAAACTCAGTTGCTCTCTAACCCGTGGATGTTTTTTGCCAGCAATGCACATATAGCGTTCTTCAAATAAGTTGCGAGATTCTATTTTCGGCATGACGGTATAGCTACTATTAAATACAGCCGCATCTAAAAAACCCTCAACTAGCCACTCCTCGACTTTATCAGATTGAATTTCTTCAATTTCTATTTTAATAAATGGTGCTTCTTGTGCCAGATGTTGAATCAATGATGGTAATAAACATATTTCGCCCAAGTCTGATAATCCTAAACGAAAGACTCGCGTGGATGTTTTGGGATCAAATCGTTGTGAAGCGATAATTGCCATTTCAATATCAGAAATCGCCTGCCTAAAACTGGGATATAAACTTTGCGCAAGTTTGGTGGGTTTTACTCCAAATTTATCTCGCTCAAAGAGTGGATCGTTTAAAGATTTTCGTAAACGGTTCAAATTATAGGTGACTGAAGGCTGACTCAAATTCAGTCGTTCAGCCGCATGACTGATATTTTTGGTTTCAAAAATAATGACAAACACTTTGATAAGACTTAGATCAATCAATTTTAATCTCTCGATTCAATGAGGAAGGTTTTGCCTTCCTCAATCTAGCTTTAGACTTGTACCGTTTTAACCGCCAATTTTGTGTTTTTCAAACGTAGATGAATCATTGAAATACTCACCACAGCAATCATACATGGGATTGAAAGCGCGATGAAATTATAATGAATCGGTAAATTTAAGCTTAATAACCAACCACATAAGATGGGTCCTAAAATCGCCCCCAAACGCCCTACACCCAACGCCATTCCTAATCCCGTTGCACGGATATTTGATGAATAAAATTGTGACATATAAGCCAATAATAATATTTGCCCACCAATGGAGGCAGCACCAGCAACAGCGATACAAAAATAAAGAATGATGGTCGGTAATTGATAGCTGAGTAATATGAATGCAGCAGCGCCACTCAAAAATAGTGTGCACAATACTTTGACCAGATTGAACCGATCCGCTAAATAGCCTCCGCAAATTGCACCAAGCATTCCGCCGATGTTCAAGGCGAGCAGAAAGACTAAACTTGTAGACAGATCATAGCCTGCTTCTAACATTAATTTCGGTAACCAGTTACCTAAGGCATAAACCAAGACCAATGCCATAAATACACTTAACCAGAATAAAAGTGTAATCGTGGCTCGATTGTCTGCAAATAAATCTTTGATTGGAGATTGAGAGGAAGATTGATTGTCTTGATCCAGACAAATTTTAGTTTGAGCAGTGTAATTAATATCGCTATTAATTTGTTTAAGAATGTCTGCTGCTTTTTCAGTTTTGTTTCTGCGAACCAAATAATCAATTGACTCAGGTAATAACAGCCAAATGATAGGTATCAATAACAGTGGTATCCCTCCTAGAATAAACATAATTTTCCAACCAAATTGAGGGACCAACCACATTCCCAATAAAGCTGAGCACATTCCACCAACTGCATAACCGCTAAACATGAGTGATACTAAAGTTGAGCGTAATTTTTTTGGTGCATATTCAGTCATAAGTGCAATGATGTTTGGCATCACGCCACCCAAGCCCAAACCTGCTAAAAATCTAAATATTCCAAAACTTTGCGGATCACCCGCATAGCCACAAAGCAAAGTAAAACCACTGAATAAACAGATGCAAAATTGATTAATTTTTTACGGCTAAAGCCATAACGCTCTAATTTATCACTCAAACTTCCAAAAAGAATCGCACCAAACATCATGCCAAATAAGGCAACACTTCCTAAAAATCCTGCTGTGATACTGTCAATTTTCCATTCTGCCATCAGTTTAGGCAGCGCAACTCAATAAATCACTAAATCATAGCCATCAAAAATAATGATCAGTGCGCTAAGTAAAATCACACGCCAATGAATCGCCTTCAATTTGGCATGATCAATGACTTCATTTGCATTTATCGTTTGCATAATAGACCTCCCTGGTCACATTATTTTGTTTTATCTCATTTTTTTATTTAGCTATATATTTCACTTTGCTGTAATTGATTGGACAATGTAGCTTGGGCTTGCTGAATATCTTGCTCAAGAGAATGCTGCCATAACCAATCAAAACGATGTGTTAAATGCTGTCCGATAGATTCAAAATCTGAATATTTCGATGAATACAATTCGTATATTTCACCTGACTCATGTGATGTGTTTTGAACTTTGACCGCACGTTCTAAGCGTATTTGCTCATATATTTCAGAAACAAACTGAATAGATTCACGTGTTAATTCAGGGTTTTCTAATAATTTTGCTAGAATTAAAGCATCTTCAAGACCTTGACCAGCTCCTGCACCTTGATGTGGCAACATCGCATGCGCAGCGTCACCTATCAAAATCACATTATTGCTAATGTTTTTATAAGTCTCTAAAGGTTTAATTTCATGTAAAGCCCAGATTGTTGGCGAGTCAATCAACTCCAATAAGGCTTTACAGCTTTCGCTCCAGTCTGAAAAATCAGCCAACATTTGTTGTTTTGAAACAGCCATTGTCCAAGGTGTATTTTCAGCCAATACCGTTTGTGTACGATCTGACTTAAATGCCACAATGTTGATTTCCTCACCCTGTCGAATTGGGAAGGTCAAAATGTGTTTATCTTTACCTAAAAACATTTGTGGAACATCTGCGATTTCCACATCGTGCCCTAATTTTTCAATCGCTTGTTTATAGTCTTGATACTTGATGATCCCCCGATATGCCCAAGTTCCAGAAAATTGAGGTTCACTACGTGGCAATTGATATGAATCCAGCACATGATTTCGAACAACGGAACGAATACCATCACAACCAATCACATAATCAAAGGTTGTCGCTTGACCATCAATGAAGCACACCGTCACTTGATCTTCATCTGCTTCAATATTTTGTACACGCTTATTGAAGTGAACATTTGAGAATTGAACTAAAGGAATTAAGCTATCAAGAAAATCTGCACGATGTACTGAAGACTGCCCAACAGATGGAGCAAGAGATGCTGATAGATATTCGTCGGTGTAGCCATTCCGCCATTGGAACCAAATATCGGTATAGGGCGCTTTGACCTGATCTGCTATTGATTCATATTCTTGGCTTAAGCCTAACAATTGGATTGCTTTTACCGCATTTGCACCAAAAGAGATTCCTGCACCAATTTCTGAAAATTGAGCAGCAGACTCAAATAAATGTACATCTAAGTTTGTATTTTTAACCAATTGGGTCATGAGTGCTAATCCAGCAATACCTCCACCAATGACAGCAACTCTAATTTTTTTGTCCATTTTAGCATTCCTTACTAAATTACTTAGAATTCTATAATTGGTTATTTTTTAAGATAAATCCAATTTATATTTTTTGGTTCATACTATCTATTTTTTTGATATTTAGTTTAGACTCTGCTTTTAAATCTGCTTTTGTTATTTATTTATAGTTAATAAAATCAATTTTCTAATAAATTTCATTGGATCGTGATATAAGGCTAATAATTTTGAAAAATTGCTGAATAACTTAATTTATGCGCTTAACGCAAAGTAATAAGATTTTTATTACTGACCTGTATCACTCATTTTGAGTGATACAGGTCAATCTGATGATCAGTTTAAATAAATACAAATTAGGAAAAGACACATCCTAGAAATTTACAGTCCAAGCAAGTTGCGCTGTCCGTGGTGCGCCAAGAAATAAATAATCATCGCCTAAGAAATTACCTGCATCTCTCCAATACTGTTTATTGAACAGATTGTCGATATTGAATCGAAGTGTATTGTCATAGCCATAAGCTCTGAAATTATATGCTGTGCCTAGATTAAATACAGTATAACTCGGCACTTTGACTGTACCCATTTTATTGGCATATTTACTGCTGCTGTATTGCATACCTGCCAATAAGCGCAACCCCTCTATTTGTGCAACTTGATAAGAGAGATAGTTTGCAAAACGAACTGATGGTATATTTTGGGTCTGATGCCCTTGATATTCAGCAACTTGGATTGTTGGCAAACCACGGAGCTTGTCCACCATCACTTATGCCTTTGGCATAAGAAGCATAAATGTTGGTATGTTCCCAAGGTTGATACATCAGCGCAAATTGGGGTAAGAAACGATTAAAATTGGTGTCTCGAATCTTATTTGACTCAACATTGTAGGCTCCCTCATTGAGATGAATCAGTTTACCACCCAAAGAGACAGACCAATCTGGATTAAAAGCAATTAAATCAACGATATTCAATGCTGTTTGTTGACTATCTAATGATTTATAGTGTTTACCCAAATGCTTATCTGTGGGGATGTAGTTTTGCGGGTCTTCACCTATATTTCCTGTAGACTCAGCCCCGTCAACTACAGGTAAATTAATTGCATCATATTGTGTATGACGTTTAGCAGTTTGAGATAATTGTAAACTTAACTGATGCTGCAAAAAACCAGTGCTGAATGCCCCATTCAATCCGATTTTAAATTGGTTGGTTAAGTAGCTATCATCTGGACTGCGAAAATCATAAATATCGTAGTTGCCATTTTGATCAAAGCCATTCCCTAGACCCGTTGTTTGACAAATACTGCTATAACATCCCCAAGGAAATGCAGAGTAATCATCTATCACCACACGACTTTGTGATGCTGTAAAATTTGCTTTCCAGTGATCATTGAACTGAAATAAATATTTTAAACTGGCATTTAAACTGTCGTTGGTTACGGGTTTACTCCAGCTTTGATACGCAAGTAAACGATCCCATTTCACATTTTGTGGAAGTGTCGTTCCATCCAGTAACTGATATCCAGCCACTGAACGTTGACGTTGTCGCTGTGATTCTAGATCAAATTCTAACTTTGAACGTTCAGAAATATTCCAATCTAGTGCCATAGAACCAAATAAGCGCTTACCATCGGCATGTTCAACGTAGGAATGAATATCTTCTGTCGCAAGATTGATGCGATAACCAAACTGTTGGGTGTCTCCAAGCAATCCACCGAAATCCGTTGCCACGCGAAAACCACCATAACGGTCGGTTTCTAATGTCATTGAACGAATATCTTCAGGTCGTTTGGTGACATAATTGATCACACCACCCGGTGTTGACATTCCACTTTGAATGGCACTGATGCCTTTTAAAATCTCGACCTGAGCTTTATTCTCAAGCGCAATATTTTGTTCGCCACGGACTAAGTTGTCATTCAGTAAATAGCTTGATCCAAGATTTAGCCCAAAACCACGCATCATAAAATTAGAATAATAACCAATAGGTGCATAGCCATCGCCAATAGCTGCATCATTCTTAACCACATCAGACAGTGTTTTTGCATGCTGATCTGCTAAACGATCTGCAGTGATGGTTTGTATTGAAGCCGGAATTTTAGCAATATTAGACTGACTAAAACCTGATAAATTGATCTTGGGTTGATAATAAACCGTTTGTGCTGCTTCGGTTTGGACGTTGACCTTAATCGTTTTAAGCTGCTGTGTATTTTTTTCCGTTTCTGCATGTAGCAGTACTGGACTCAATGCTAAACATGAAAATGAACCAACTGCCAGCAACGCTTTTTGTAAACGAGAAAATGGATACCTTTTCACAATAATTGCCTAACCCCAAGATAATTTTACAAGCTAAATTTTAGCGCATGAGTATTCACAATTTTTTCTGATTGAACAAGCATTTCTATACCATATTTAAGAATAATTCATGCTTTTATTGTGCAAGAAATCCATAATTTATTTATGTATATTACGATAAGCCATCATTCTGTTTGCGTTATTTTTCAGTCACTTTTTAATTTAAACTTTAAGAGTTGATATTTTCAGTACACAGTTTTATTGAATTAAGTGTTTTTAAAGACAGTATAAATAAGTAGTCCTCATAAAATTTGTGAGCCAATGAAGTCAACTCACCAAGTCATACTCATCTCAATGGTAAAGATTAATTTCTTGATAGATTTTAAATATGAATTTAAAACTTTATTTTTAAATGATTTATTGTAATACAAGATATTGATCTAAATTTTGTAGGGCAAAATTGGTGACGGATAAAAGCATCGTTTCTGAATAACCATCTCTTGCTTGAACAGACAAGCCATGCAAAATCAAACCATAATATTGACCTAATATTTCAGGATCAGCATCAGCCAATAATTGTCCATCCGATTTAGCTTGCTCAAAACGTTGAACTAGGCTTTGCCCTCGTTCAATCCGCTGTTGCGTCATCCACTCTAAAAGGTTCTGATTTTCCTCACTTAATATACTTGCAGAAGAGACAACCATACACCCAAATGAATGATTAATTTGGGTATAAAGTTTAACTGCATCTTGAAATAACTGAGTCATAGCATCTTTGATATTTTGCTGTTTCAAAGCATCAAGCGCAAAACCACCTTCGTTTTTTTCATAATGTTGCACCGCTTCTCTAAATAAAGCTTCTTTTGACCCAAAAGCTTTATAAATTCGGGCTGAAGCAATACCTAAAACTTCAACCAAATCCGACATAGAAGTCCCTTCATAGCCATGCTGCCAGAAAAAATCACGTGCTTGAATCAATGCTTTTTCTCGATCAAATTCTCTTGGTCTGCCAGCCATAATCTCAGTTCATTTAGATTTAGTTCTTTTATTATCATTCTAAAAAAAAATTTTCGCAAATAAATCAATATGATTTGCCTAAACCAAGCTTATTTTTTCATCGCTTATAAAAAAATGTGTTGTTTTTAGTGTAGATAACACCTATTGTTTGTCGATCGACAACTAATTGAGTTTAGCTATGCAAACAATTAAAGGCCCGAGCATTCACCTCGCACAATTTAGTGATGAAATTTTTCCATTCAATGATTTAGAGAGTATTGCGTCTTGGGTTGCAGATAAAGGTTTCAAGGCAGTGCAACTTCCTGCATGGGACAAGCGTTTATTTGATGTGAATTTAGCAGCAAAAAGCCAAGACTATTGTGATGAAATAAAGGGTGTTTTACAGCAAAAGGATTTACAAATTAGTGAGTTGACCACGCATATTTTTGGTCAACTTATGGCAGTCCATCCTGCATATGATAATTTATGCGATGCTTTTGCGCCTGTACACTTACATGGTAAACCGATTGAGAGAACACAATGGGCTGAACAACAAATGCTTGCTGCTGTCCAAGCCTCTGCACGACTGGGTTTAGCTGATATGGGAACATTTTCAGGCTCACTTGCATGGCCTTATGTTTTCCCCTTTCCTCAACGTCCTCAAGGGTTGATCGAAACAGCTTTTGATGAACTTGCTCGCCGTTGGATGCCGATTTTAAATGCTTGTGATGAGCATAATGTAAACTGGTGCTATGAAATCCATCCAAGTGAAGATCTACATGATGGTATTTCATTTGAAATGTTCTTGGAACGGACTCAACAGCATCCTCGTTGCCACATTCTTTTTGATCCGAGTCATTTTGTTCTTCAACAACTTAATTATCTAGATTACATCGACATTTATAAAGATTTTATTCGAATGTTCCATGTCAAAGATGCTGAATTTACGCCCACAGGTCGCCAAGGGATGTATGGCGGTTATCAAAATTGGGGCGATCGTGCAGGTAGATTCCGTTCTACAGGTGATGGACAAGTTGATTTTAAATCAATTTTCTCAAAATTAGCACATTACGATTATCAGGGCTGGGCGACTTTAGAGTGGGAATGTTGTTTAAAAAATAAAGAGGATGGTGCACGTGAAGGTGCCGAATTTATTCAACAACATATTATTCCCGTGACAGATAAAACCTTTGATGATTTTGCCGCTGCGCCAGTGAATCAGTTGCAGATTAATCAACTTTTGGGTATTTAAGGTCACAATAGAGAATCCATCATGAGTACATTCGCGTTAGCAAACCATTCATTACAACAATTTCAACATCATTACATCAGTATCCATGGAAAAAAATTGCACTATGTCACAACAGGTACGGGGCCTGCAGTTTTACTGATCTCAGGGTGGCCTCAAACATGGTATGCATGGCGACATGTTATGACTGCCTTAGCAAACAACGGTTATCAGGCTATTGCGGTAGACCCACCTGGAACAGGATATTCAGTTCCACTTGACGGCAGTTATGACACAGGACGGATTGCAACGATTTTATCAGACTTTATGTTAGCACTGGGACATCGTCAATATTCAGTGATTGGACATGATATTGGGATGTGGGTTGCCTATGCCCTTGCCTCTGACTTTCCTGAATCTGTAAAACGCCTTGCTGTCACAGAAGCAGTTATCCCAGGCTTAGCCCCAGCACCGCCGATTTTTGTCAAAGCTGAAGAAAATATTTTTCTTTGGCACTTTATGTTCAACCAAATTCATGATTTGCCTGAAGCTTTAATTACAGGACGTGAAGCCTTGTATTTAAATTATATTTTTGATCAATGGTCTTGGCACAGAGACAAAGTTGCCACTGAAATCTATATTGAAGCATATCAAGTTGCAGGACGTTTAACCGCAGGATTTAACTATTATCGTTCGATCCCTGAAACCATTCGGCAAAATAAAGTGAGGGAAAATAAACGTTTGAATATGCCAGTATTGGCTATAGGTGCTGAACATGCCACCCATGATGCACCTTATGAAACGATGAAAAAAGTATGTAATCAATTGTCGAGTGCAATCGTTGATGACTGTGGTCATTTTATTATGGAAGAACAACCAGAAGCATTTTGTAGCCTCATTCTAAATTTTTTACAACAGGATTAGTAAAATGACGGTAAATCACGAGATTAAAAATTGGTTAAAGTCTAGATCTGTTGCACCAATTCCTCAGTCATTGTCAGAATTACGTCTACAGGTCAATCATGACATTATCCAACAACAAGGCATTGAACAAGATGCAGGTTATCAAAGCAGCTTCCAAGTTAAAGTTGCTGATCAAACAGAGATTGAGGTTCGGCGCTATATTCCTGATCAATTGCGACATCAACAACAACGCCCCGCATTGGTTTTTGCTCATGGTGGTGGTTGGTGTTTAGGGAGCTTGGATGCTTGGGATCGTGCATGTCGTTTGCTGGCTGACTCAACTCAACTTGTCGTGTTTTCAGTAGATTATCGTTTAGCACCTGAGTTTAAATTTCCCATACCACTCACAGATTTTTTTTGTGCATTTCGTCATATTTATCACAATGCCTTAACCTTGGGCATTGATCCGAATCGTATTGCTGTCGGAGGTGATAGTGCGGGTGCAAATCTCGCAGCAGTAACTTGTCTACTCGCCAAACAACATCCTGAAATTCAAATCAGCCATCAATTGCTCTTTTACCCTGCACTTGATGCCACAATGAATAGTCCATCCTATACAACATATGCAGAGAACTTTGGTTTAACCACCGCAACCATGGCTTATTGTTGGGATCAGTATCTCAATAACGAATCTGAGCGAAATGATGAACGAGCCAATCCTTTGCTTGCAAAATCATTACACGGCTTACCTGCTGCAACTATTTTTGCATGTGAATATGACCCAGTCAGAGATGATGCTGAGCGATATGCCGAAAGATTAAAAAATGCAGGCATTGATGTAAAATTACATCTGTTAACTGGAATGATTCATGGAGCAATTCATATGACAGCAATCACCCCAGAAACCCGAAAAATTTATCAAAAAATTGAGTTAGCTTTCAATTAAGGCTGAACCAATACGATAACGACTTAAGCAAGTTGTAAAGATTCAGTCTCTCAATTTTTTTGTTTTAAATGTTTCATAGAACCCAAACAGCCTGTTATTCATTGAACAGGCTGTTTTGAACGATATAGCGATACCAATTTAAGGTGTTGTTGCCTTACTTGCGTCTTCAGCAAATTCTCTAAAATCAGCCTTTCGAATTTTAGCGTGAATACCTTTGGTTTTATCGACGACTTGAGACACTTCAAAATCAGTTGCAGCACTTAAGTAAGCATAAGCAATTGCTTCATCAATGCCATATTCTTTATTTAAGAAACGAATCGCTTCTCGTGTAGACTTTTTCATCGCTTCGTCAAGGTCAGGGTCTAACCCAGGTGTAATCCAAAACTCAGCATTTTCTGCTAAAGGTTGCACAATCTCTTGCCCCGGAATCTTATCCTTACCTGCTTTTAACAAAGTAAACTTCAAGGTCGCACGAGCAGAAGCCTCTAAAGCAGTTAAAGCGACTTCACCATCACCTTGCGCAAAATGACTATCACCTGTGTAAAACAAAGCACCCGCAACTTGAACGGGATAGTAAGCTGTAGACCCAGCGCCTAATTCATTAATATCAATATTGCCACCATACATTGCAGGTGGAACTGAATGAACGGGTTCTGAGGTATTCGGTGCTACCCCCATGATGCCCATGAACGGGCTCAACGGGAATCGAATTGACTTACCTGATTCCGTTTTTAATACGCCTTCATATTCACCTTTGGCATTTTTTTCGATGGGGGTAAATACTGAAACATTGCCATAGCGTTCAGGATGTTCGGCTGACGCATCTGCCTGTTGTGGTTTTTTAGGAAACTCACCAACTAAAGCGCCTTTGCCGTGTCGATTCGAAATCACACCATAAGGTACACGTGGTTCAACGTTAATCACTTCTACTTTTAAAATATCACCAGGTTGTGCGCCTTGAATAGCAATTGGACCTGTCACGATGTGTGGTCCATCTTTATGAAAATCATGCTTTAGCTTAGATTTGGTAATGATTTTGGCTTCATCTAAAATATATTCATCTTGAACACCTTTAGACTTAAAGAATTTTTCTGCATCCCGTCCTTGATCTTCAAGCAAACCTTCATGTGAAACCGTATCGAACGTCACAGTACTGCCTGATGGAACTGAAAGTACAGGTTTTGCATCCTTATTCGGTAGATAGCCCCACGTAATGGTGCTCAAAGTCGAAGGCACATAATAGTTACCTTTATATTCACCGTCTTTCAGTTGAACTGGTTTATTGGAAAGTTGTTTAAGAACATTAAAATTATCCGCATGGGCGACTGAAGAACCAACAGTGGCAAAAATAAATAAAGACAGAACCGTGTGCTTAAACATACAACATACCCTTAATCATTGAAAAATAGATAATATTGTGCGTCTAAGTACAGCAAATTTCATGCCACGCTAAAACAGCGTTATCGCCAGTCTTAAAGAAAATTTTGCAATATTTTTGCACATATGCGATCAGATAAGGTGCATTGACAAAATCACAAACTAATTTTCAGCGACTTTTGCTTAGGCTCAGGCATATGTGCCAAATAAGCTAAAGCTTGTTCGGTTGAGCCTTCATTGAAAGGACGATGATTTGGGTGAAAATAACGTAAACAAGCCTCAACCATATAGCGCACTTTTGGAACACGATTCTGTCTGGCTGCACGGAAATAATCTTTAAAATAAAAGCGATGTGATAATTGCAAATCTTTTTTGACTAGACTTTCGACCGCTATATAAGCCAATAGAATAAATAATGGGAATATAAAAACTGCCGTACCTGCCCTTAACCATAAGTTATTACTCAAATGTCTAAACATCGCATCTGCAACTTCACGGTGTTCAACCTCTTCAGCGCCATGCCACAGCAATAGAGCTAACATCTGAGCATCTACAGGCGCTTTGTGTAGTCCTTCAGCGTTTAAAACCCAATGACCTAATACCCCAGTTAGATGCTCTGCAGCCGCAACCATAGCAAGCCGTGTTTTCAACCAAACTAATTTTAGACGTGGATTTTTGAGTGAGTAACCTAAAGGTTGAGCACCGATCATGTCTTTAAATATCCAATTCATCATTTTGCTATAAGCACTCAAATCAATACCTAAAGCCTCAATATGTCGAGTACCCAAGGTATGCCCATAACTATGAGCACCTTCTTGTTGAATAAATGCAACGGCAGCATCTTTTAATTGTTCATCTTGAATAAATGGGAGTGCTTCACGAAAAGTTTCGCAAAACCAACGTTCAGGTGCAGGTGTAATTGGGTGAATTGAATTTAGAATTTGGGTCACCATGGGATCATCATAAATCCAATGTATTGGTGTTTCTGTAAAATCAAATACTAATCGTCTTGGAACAATTGTATGCCCACTTTGAATTAAACGATGCATGATCATTATCCTTAAATCATCAATGTCACTGAGACGAGTCTTGAGTTAAAAGATTAAATCCCATACGTGGCGCAAATGCGACCAGCGTATGAAGCAAGCCCTTAATGAGTTTAGGTTGCTGACCACGACTGATACGGCGAAACTGAGTTGCATGCCATGCAAGCTGTAAATAAGCATCAATCGGTTTATATCCAATGCTGGGGATTGTTGTTGTAATGGACACAGATTTCCAGCCAACAGTTGTTGAGCTAAATCTGGCTGTAAAGCAAATGGTCGAGCCAATCCCACCAAATCAACCGTACCATCTGCCACGATATTATTCATAAGTTCTACATTACGTAGTCCACCCGTCAACATCAGTGGTATTTTACTGATTTGAGCTAAAGCCGTTGCGTAATCTAAAAAATAGGCATCTCGTTGGGCATGACGATCAGGTGCATATCCTAGTTGGGCTGGAGACTCGTAATTTCCCCCTGATATTTCTAATAAATCAATCTCTTGACGCTCTAAAGCCAAAGCAATTTGCAATGACTCCTCCTGACTTAATCCATCCTTTTGAAAATCTGCAGAGTTTAGCTTTACACTCAGGATTTTATCTTTACCGATCGCTTGGCGAACTGCAGCAACAGTTTCAATCAAAATTCGTCGTCTATTTTCTGGACTTCCACCCCATTGATCTGTACGAGTATTGGCCAATGGTGATAAAAATTGTGAGATCAAATACCCATGCGCTGCATGTACTTGTACGCCGTCAAATCCAGCTTCAACAGCCAATGATGCAGTCGTCGCAAAGCGTTGAATTTGTTCGCATATTTCAGTCTCAGTCATCTCCCGTGGAATACGTATAATGTTCATTGCAGGTAAATCTAAACCTACTGCTGATGGTGCTATAGGTTTGTTGAGTAATGGCAACACAGCGACACGACCAGGATGATTGATTTGCATAATTATTTTGCTACCATTCGCATGAGCCGCTTGTGCCCAGAGCCTATGGGCTTGTAAAAATTGAGCATCTTGTAAAACCACATTTCTAGGTTCAACAAATGCACGATGGTCAATCATCACATTTCCTGTAATTAAAAGCCCTGTACCTCCTCTTTCCCATACCGCATAGAGTTGTTGCAAATCTGTAGTCGGAGAGCCATGCCGATCAGCCAATTGTTCACTCATGGCAGATTTAGCAATACGATTAGGTAAAGTTATACCGCATGGTAATGTGAGACTTTGATTTAATGGTGAAATTTTATCTTTTACTTGTTCCATCATGATGATTCCTCAATGAGTCGCGCTATACGCTTCCGTTTTCAGTCTTTTAATTTTCAGCTTTTAATGCTGAAGTTTTTAATCAGAGCATTAACAACAGGCATCTCAACCTGCCTTTTTATAAAACACGTGGGTTAAATTGCCGTATTAGAAATAACGGTGTACGCAAACGTGGGATTTGTATGGGGGGAATTAAACCTGCAGAAAGATTTACTCGATGTAAACGTGCCTCAATGACTTTACCTAGGCCCATTTCATGGAGCGGATCATTGACTGTTCCAGTAAAGCGTAAATTCATTTCGACACGACGAACTTCGACCGACTGCTCTTGCGGTGTAAATCGAACTTCACGTGGTAAACTTAGGCCTAATCCTCCAGTAATATTACGATGAGGTAAACCTAAAATAGGCGGAGCATCAGTGATCACTTCTCCGAGCTTGGCTTGCATTTCTATCAGTACTGTGCCTCTGCGTGATGCTTTAGTGTGGATATGAACATCATCATTCTCCCACAGGATTTCCCCCATTTTCTTTGGATAGCCGAGTAACTCACGTCCAATAATCATGGCTCGGTCATCATCCAAAATCATCCATGGACAGAAAACTCCTGTTCGATTCCCTACCTGAATATGCACAAATAAACCCGCTTCGTGATACGCTCCTGTATAAACATTGTCAGGAAAATAGGCACAAAATAAATCAGCCCGCGCCGGTTTGACCAATTTCATTCCTGTAGGTAACCAACGTTTGATGGCCTTTTCGTCGACTTCAACCACTGCCGTTAAATATTGGGCATTGTGATAAAGCTTATGACCAATTTTTGCTAAACCCATAGGTATGCTTAAGTCATTGATGAGCTGTCTCATGTTTTTAATCTCGAAAATACCTGTTTTAATATCGGTAATAAAATAATACGTGGGGTATAACGCCCACCTAAAGTTTGTGCTTGAGCAATAAAACCTGGGATAACGATTCGACGATTAGCGCGTAGCCCTTGTATCGCTTCTTTAGCCACCCGTTCGGCAGTTACCCAAACAAAACTTCCACCAACTCCATCAATCTTTGTGATACCTGCCACCTCATTAAATGCTGTAATGGTGGGTCCGGGTGCTAACAAAGTACAGCTGACTCCTGTCCCCTTTAATTCGCTATGAAGAGACTCGGCAAAGGAGTTAGCAAAAGCTTTTGTTGCTGCATAGGTTGCATTGGCTGGTGTCGGCTGATGTCCTGATGTAGAACCTACAATCAAAATCGCCCCACTTTTACGTTGGATCATCTTGGGAAGTAGGGCTAAAGTCAGATCTTGAACAGCGACCACATTTAATTCGGTTTGTTCACGTTCACGTTCGGCATCTAGGTCTTGCAATCGACCAAATGTTGCGAAACCAGCGTTATTACATAATATTGAAACATCGAGGTTTTCTAATTCTTGACGAAATTGTGTTCTTTGCTGACGATCAGCCAAATCACAAGGTCTTAATTTCACTTCGACCTGATATTTTTTGCGTAAAAACAATGCCAATTCGTTTAATTTATCTACTCGTCGTGCAACAAGAATCAATGAATAACCTTGTTTGGCAAATTGTTTAGCCAGTTCTTTACCAATACCTGATGAAGCACCGGTAATGACTACAGGGGATTCATTGAGAGGACGTGCTAAGCTCATTATAAATACTCAGAACAACAGATGAATCTTAGTATCTAAGATGCAAAACTTGAGCGTGAGATGCAGTTAAGACATAATACTAATCATTTTCGGCCAGCATATAAAAAATAATGAAAGATCCATATGGACTCTCCAAAGCCAGCATTCCGATTTCTTATGCTCATTTATTACTAGAAATAATGGCTGAAAAAGGATTCTCTAGTGCTGAAATTTTGCAGAAAAGTAAGCTTCCTTTATCTATATTTGATGCTTTAGATGCACGTATTACACCTTTGCAATGGTCAAAATTAGTATGGACCTGTTTAAGCTTGTCTCAAGACTTCGCTTTGGGGTATCAATATGGTTTAAAACTCCGTTTAACTGCGCATGGTCCAATGGGATATGCCTTAATGAGTAGTGCATCATTGCAACAGGCACTTGAACTTGCCACACAGTTTTTTAATATGCGGCTCAAAGATTATCGAATTGATTTTTATAAAAAAGACCAATGGTCTGTGGTTGAGATCCAAGAAACTCATCCTGTTATCAGTAAGCATCCTGAGCAAATATCAGTTTTAAGACGATTTTTCTATGAATGCTTAATGATTGGCATTGTTCAAACGGGATGTGCTTTGATCGATCATGATTTTTCTGAAATTGAACTTCATGTTGACTGGACTGAACCAGACTATCATCAGGCATATCAACAACAACTTCCGATAATTCACTTTGATCAAGCGAATAATCACATTGTTTATAATTCTGCGCTACTCAAACTTTCTCCAAAAATGGCAGATCCAAGTGCATTTAAGCAGAGTTTGGCGCAATGTGAAGCTGAACAAATACGCTTTTCTGAATATATCCAAGATATTTGCTTACGTGTAAAAACTGAATTGGTGCTTATTCCCCAGCAAGGCTATCCTTCGTTAGACGATGTTGCATCACGTTTACATATGTCGAGCCGAACGTTAAGAAGACATCTCAACAAAATTGATGTGACTTATTTAGATTTATTGGATGAAGTAAAATATAAACAAGCTGAAAAATTATTATTAGAAAGTGATATGGAAATCCAAGATATAGCCAACTATCTTGGCTATATTCAACCAGCTAATTTTGCACGAGCTTTTAAAAAGTGGAGTGGCATGACCCCACTGGCATTTCGTAAAAGCGTCAATTTACTGAAAATCATAAACACCTAGATGCCTTGCCTAATCTTAAATCATAAAGAATCACGAAATAGTGCTTGGATTATTCAAAATTTAAAAATTCACAGATCGCTATTGGCAAAAAAGCAACATGAATACAGTGAAAGCTCTCCATGTTGCTGATGAGTTTAGATTTAAGAGGATTTAATTTCTTTTTGTGCAAAAGACTTTGCTTTGTTAGGAAATACATCAGGCTTCAAGAATGCTGAAGCAATGATCGCAACAATTGCAAAACTGACGATATAAGTGATGACCAAATGCGTGCTGCCACCACCAATACTTAAAAGCTTTGTCGCAATCAAAGGGGCTAGACCTCCACCTAATACACCCGCAAACTGTACAGAGATCGAAATACCGCTATAACGAATTTCAGCAGGGAATTGACGTGCAAAAAGCTGAGATTGTGGTGCATACATAATTGGGAATACAACACCAATCGCCAATACAATTGCAGTCCAAACCAGCACAGGATCTTTGGTATTTAACATGGCAAAGAATGGATAGCTATACAGTGCTAAGACGCATAGACCAAACCTAAACATATTCCGTTGACCCACTTTGTCTGATAAATGTCCGCACAATGGGGTCATGACCATAATCACCCCTGCACCACAAATCGTCGCAAATAATATTTCTTGTCGAGCGATACCTAACTGAGTCGTGGTGTAGGCCAAGGTAAAGGTTGAAGCAAGATAGAACCATGCATTTTCAGCTGCACGTGACAATATAATGGTCAGTAATTCCTTAGGATGATTTTTAAAGACTTGTAATGCAGGGACTTTAATTTCTTCAGCTTGTTGTTTAACTTTCTCAAAGTCAGGAGATTCTGGAACTTTGACTCGGATATACCAACCTACTGCCAATAACACAATACTGGCTAAAAACGGTATTCTCCAACCCCAGCTAAATAGTGCTTCTTCGGGCAACATCGAAACCAGCCCTAAAGCAATTGAAGCCAGCATTAAACCACCACCAGTACTGGCTTGCGGTAAGCTTCCCCAAAAACCTTTATTACCTTCTGGTGCATGCTCGACCGCCATCAGCACTGCTCCGCCCCATTCTCCACCCATTGCCATGCCTTGGATAAAGCGTAAAATAATTAAGCAAATGGTTGCCCAATACCCAATCGACTCAAATGTGGGTAATAGCCCGATCATGACGGTAGGAATACCCATTAACATTAAGGTCACCAACAACATTGATTTACGACCAATTTTGTCACCAAAATGTCCGAATACGATCCCACCCAATGGCCGTCCAATAAAACCTACAGCGTAGGTTGCAAATGCTGCAAGAACACCTGTCAAAGGGTCTAAGTTGGGAAAGAATAACTTATTAAAAATCAGTGCTGCTGCTGCGCCATAGATAAAAAAGTCATACCATTCAATGGTCGTCCCCACCATACTCGAAATGCCTGCTAAGCGGTGTGATGACTTTTTATTATTCGGATTTGTTCCTTGTACATCCTTCATTGCTCTATTCCTTCTTAACCGTTTTTTACATCCATTGAGATATTTTCCATATATCTTGTATGATCCTTGGATTCACTTAGAAATTTTTCTCATTCTCCCTTTATTGATGTGCATTCACACATCGTTTTGGCATAAGTTGCTTTATGGCTAACCCAATTCAGCCAATATTTTTTCTAAAGCAGGATTGCTTTTTTGCCACTTTGGTTGCTTATCTTTATCAATGATTAGGGCACGAACACCTTCTAAAATATCACCATGCTCAAACCAAATATCCTGCAAATCTCGTTCAAGTTGCATACATTGCTGTAAAGAAAGCCCTCGACCTAAATATTGCAGTCTTAAACTGGTCTGCTTGGCCAATAAGGAACGTTGTTGCAAGGTATTTAAAACTTGAGTTGCCCATGCTTGATGTTGTTGATCTGACTCATTGGCAAGGCTTTGTTCAATTTCATCTAAGTTCTCAAAACCAAAATGCTTACGAATATTGTCCACCCATCCACTGAGTTCACTTTCTACAGGTCGAGTGATAAATTTTGAAATGATCTGATCAATATGATCTTTGCTTAAATGATCTGTTTGGCTTAAAGCCTCTTCTAGTGCAGGAAACTGTTGACTGGGTACATGGTAGTCTATCAAATCTAGATATAAGGCGTCGCTACTCGTGATCTGATCACCTGTAGTCGCCAGATAAACGCCAATATCATCCAGCCGTGATAAGAAATGTGTGGCTGCGACATCTGGAAAGAAGCCAATCGCAGTTTCGGGCATCGCAAAACGTGATTTTTCACTGCTGACAATAATATGGCATGCCTGAGCCAAGCCAAAACCGCCACCCAAAACATAGCCATCAAGTAATACCACAACCGTTTTTTGTGAGGCACGTATACAGTTCAGCATGGCATATTCAGCAATGAAGTAACCTTTATGACCCGCTGTGCCATTTTTAAAATGATCATAGAGGTAACGAATATCACCACCCGCACAAAAAGCTTTTGGACTGTTGGATTTAATCAATATCGCCTGAATAGTTGTATCGTCTTGCCAAGTTTCGATTTGCTGATGAATACCATTGATCATGTCTAAGGTCAGCGCATTCAGACTCGATACACGATTTAATACAATGATGCCTATAGCACCTTTTTGTTCAATGATTAAATGATTTTCGTTGTCCATGATTTAATCCTTTTATTATTGATTTTTAAATTGCGCTTGGCGCTTTTCTACAAAGGCTTGCATACCTTCTTTTTGATCCAAAGTCGCAAATATTGAGTGAAAACTACGACGCTCAAAGCGTAAACCTTCTGTTAAACTTACTTCAAAAGCACGGTTAATCGACTCTTTGATCATCATTGTGGCCACTAAAGATTTTTCAGCGATCTTTTCAGCGGCTTGTAAGGTTTCAGCTAAAAGTTGATCTTTAGGGAAAACACGGGCGACTAAACCACTGTGTTCAGCTTCAATTGCCTCCATTTGTCGAGCAGTCAGACACATTTCCATCGCTTTGGCTTTACCTACTGCCATAGTCAAGCGCTGTGTTCCGCCTATACCGGGAATAACCCCTAGCGTTACTTCAGGTAATCCAAACTTGGCATTGTCAGCACAGTAGATAAAATCACACATCAATGCCAATTCACATCCACCACCTAATGCGTAGCCACTGACTGCGGCAATTAAAGGTTTACGGCGCTGAGCAATTCGATCAGCAAGGTTAAAGAAATCATCAAAATAGATATTGGGAAAGTTTAATCCTGCCATTTCTTTAATATCAGCACCTGCCGCAAAGGCTTTTTCTGAGCCAGCAAGTACCATACAACCAATATTTTGATCTTTTTCTAAATCGTCCAAAGCTAAATTCAATTCATCAATTAACATAGAATTCAATGCATTTAATGCTTTGGGACGGTTAAGCGTAATCAAACCTACACCGTTTTGCTTTTCCAATAAAATCGTTTCAAATTGCATATTTCAATTCCTAATCTGTAGCTACACTGTGTCTTGTGGTAGGACTTATAAACTACGTGCAATGACCAAACGTTGGATGTCACTGGTGCCTTCATAAATTTGACAAATACGAGCATCACGATAAATACGCTCAATAGGAAAATCTTTTAAATAACCGTAACCACCAAATACTTGTAAGGCTGAAGAACAAACTCGTTCAGCCATTTCTGACGAAAACAGTTTTGCCATAGATGCTTCGTTCAAACAGGGTTTACCAGCCTCTTTCAACCGTGCAGCATGATGAACCAACTGTCGTGCAGCTTCAATTTCTGTCGCCATACTGGCTAAACGAAATGCAATCGCTTGATGTTCAAAAATAGGTTTTCCAAAGGTAATACGTTCTTTGGCATACTTGCTCGCTTCTTCTAACGCTGCACGGGCTAAACCTACTGCTTGCGCTGCGATTCCAATACGCCCACCTTCAAGATTAGACAAGGCAATCTTTAAGCCTTCGCCCTCTTTACCCAACATCAAGCTTTGGTGTACACGAACATCTGTCAATGCAATTTGGCAAGTATCTGAGGCATGTAAACCCAGTTTTTCTTCCGTACGAATGACTTCATAACCGGGTGTTTCACGCGGTACAATAAAGGCACTGATCCCTTTTTTACCAGCTTGAGGATCAGTTACAGCAAAGACAATAATGACACCTGCATTATGACCAGACGTAATGAACTGTTTAGCACCGTTAATTACCCAATCATCACCATCTTTCACTGCGCGAGTTTTCAATGCAGCGGCATCAGATCCAGTATGCGGTTCAGTCAAAGCAAATGCGCCAATCATTTCCCCTTGCGCTAAGGGCATTAAATATTTTTGTTTTTGTTCATCCGTTCCAAATTTAGCGATCGGCACACAACCCACAGAATTATGTACACTCATAATGGTTGAAGTTGCACCATCCGCTGCTGCAATTTCTTCTAATGCAAGCACAAATGACTTAGCAACTTGATGATAATTCAACATATTATTTACTCCAGCCTGGATTTATTGTTATTCATGACATGAGTGAATCTATAGCTTTCACCATCCTTTGATGGTGAAATGGCTGATGTTTGGATTAAGCTTCTTGCACTAAGTATTGTTGGATAATGCTAGAAAAATCGAGTTGGGCATTTCCTTGCATACACAGTTGTTGATACAACTGCTGGACTAAACCACCTAAAAGTACAGGTTGTTTGACTTGTCCTGCTGCTTCTATGGCTAGACCAAGATCTTTCAGCATCAATTGCGTGGCAAAACCATCACTATAGCCACGCCCTGCAGGTGCATTTGCAGAAATACCCGGCCAAGGGTTACAGACTTCAGAACTCCAACAACGACCACTTGAGCTATTGATCACCCCTGCTAAAGCTTGCGGATCAATACCGAGTTTTGCACCAAGTGCCATACCTTCAGCAACGGCTGCCATCGAAATACCCAAAATAAGATTATTGCAAATTTTCGCAATTTGCCCTGCACCCACTTCGCCACAGTGCACGATATTTTTGCCCATCGGTTTGAGTACAGATTGAACCTGTTCAAAGGTATTTAAATCTGTACCGACCATAAATGTCAGTGTTCCCGCTTGTGCACCAATCGTACCGCCTGATACTGGTGCATCGCATACTTGAACCCCTTGCTCTGCGCCTACGGCGGCGATGTCTTTGATGGTTTGTGGATCAATGGTACTGCTGTCAATGCACAAACTACCTTTTTTGAGTACGGCAAGTATGCCATTTTCACCCAAATAAACGTCTTTTACATGTTTTGCAGCTGGGAGCATAGTAATCACCACATCGGCTTGTTCAGCAGCAGCTTGTGGGTTGGCATGTGCAATGCCTCCTGCTTCAGTAAAATGAGCAATGGCAACTTCACTCAAATCAAAGCCATGTACCGTTAAACCAGCTTTGAGAAGATTATGAGCCATCTTACCGCCCATATTGCCTAGACCAATAAATGCAATATTCATCCTTGAACTCCTCGATTAACGCAAGCTAATGGTGGTATTCACTTCACCTTTTTCTTGTGTATCCTCAAACCAACGGCTAGTAATGGTTTTGGTTTGCGTATAGAACTGCACGGCTTGCTTGCCATAAGGTCCTAAATCTCCAAGTTTCGAACCTCGTGAACCTGTAAAGCTAAAGAATGGAACGGGTACAGGAATTGGAATATTGATGCCAACTTGTCCAATATCAATATTGTTTTGGAAAGTGCGAGCAATCGCTCCGCTTTGAGTGAACAAACCTACGCCATTTCCAAATGGATTTGCATTGACCAACTCAATCGCTTGTTCAAGCGTATCAACATGAATAATGGCAAGCACAGGTCCAAAAATTTCTTCGGTATAAATGCGCATATCAGTTTTAACTTGATTGAAAATAGTCGCTCCCACAAAGTTACCATTTTCATAACCTGCAATTTTGACATCTCGACCATCAAGCAATAATTGAGCGCCTTGCTCAACACCACTATTGATTAAATCTACAACACGAGCTTTGGCACGTGGAGAAATAACAGGCCCGATATCGGTTTGGGGTTCATGACCTGCATTTACTTTTAATGTTTTGGCTTTTTCAACTAATTCATCGACCCAGTTTTTGGTTTCACCCACCATCACCGCAACAGATAGCGCCATGCATCTTTGCCCAGCAGCACCAAAAGCAGCCCCCACCAAAGCATTTAAGGTTTGTTCTTTGTTGGCATCTGGCATTACCACAACATGGTTTTTTGCCCCCATCATGGATTGCACACGTTTAGCATGTTGACCTGCTAAGTTATAGACATGTGTGCCCACAGCAGTTGAACCGACAAAAGAAATTGCTTTAATGTCTTGATGTGTACATAGACGATCCACCACTTCTTTACCGCCATGAACAACATTCAATACACCTGCTGGAACGCCTGCTTGCACAGCCAATTCAACCAACATCATGGTCGATAATGGATCTTGCTCTGAAGGTTTAAGAACAAAGGTATTGCCGCACACGATTGCCATTGGAAACATCCATAAAGGAATCATGGCAGGAAAGTTGAATGGTGTGATACCCGCACATACGCCCAGTGGCTGTTGCAAGGTATAGGTGTCTACTCCACGTGCCACACCTTCGATATATTCGCCCATTTGTAATGTGCCAATTGAACAAGCATGTTCAACCACTTCTAAACCACGTTGAATATCACCTTCTGCGTCTGCTAAAGTTTTGCCTTGTTCAGCAGTCAGCACACGGGCAATATCTTTCATGTTGTCACGGATTAAATCCTGTAACTTGAGCATAATGCGCATGCGGGCTTGAATCGGAGTTAAACGCCAAGTTTTAAAAGCTTCTTGTGCAGCCGCAATTGCCGCATCTACTTCATCCAAAGTCGCCATAGGTACACGGCCCAGAACTTCTTGTGTTGCAGGATTTAAAATATCTTGCCACTCAGTTGTATTGGATTCGGTAAATTTTCCATTAATTAATAATTTAGCCGTCGTCGAATGAATATTTGACATCGTGTTCATAACCTCTCCATAGGCACTATTTTTTGTTGTTACTTTCTTAGAAAATAGCCAAAAGCAGTATTTTCATCAGCTCTGTTTCAATTCAAACTAACAAACAAAATATAGATGACCAATAGAAATTAACGCACAATGAATGTGCAAATATGCACAAGGATGTCATAAACAATGAAAGTAGATTGGGATCACTTACAGTTTTTTTAGTGCTGGCTCGAGCAAAAACGCTTACCAATACTGCACGGATCATTGGGGTTGAACACAGCACAGTATCTCGACGAATACAGGCTTTAGAGCTTGCTTTAGGTACACCATTATTTAGAAGAGAAGCAACGGGCTATGAACTTACACTGGAAGGTTTAGCTCTCGTACCTCGTGTTGAACAAATGGAACAAGCCTTTTTGCAAATTGAAAAACCGAACCTACCTTTGCAGGGACATGTGCGAATTGGCACACCAGAGGGTTTTGGTACTGCATTTTTAGCTCAACTATTGGCAGAATTATCCAAGCAATATCCTCTTCTCACTATTGATCTTATCCCTGTGCCTAAAATGATTAAACTTTCGCATCGTGAAGCAGATATTGTTATTTCAATTGATCGTCCTAAATCTGGCCCTTATATTATTACCCGATTAACGGATTATTGCCTTAAAATTTATGGCAGTAAAAGTTATTTAGAAAACATACAACCGATTAAAAAACTTGAAGATTTAAAAAATCATAAATTTGTGAATTATATTGATGATTTAATTTATAGCCCTGAGCTGTATTGTTTAGAACGTTTACCTTTACAACTGAATGCTAATTTCCGAAGTAGCAGTATTTTAGCCCAACAGATCGCTGTCAGTGCTGGTGCTGGATTGGCAATTTTGCCCAAATTTTTAGCGGACAATAAACCCGAACTTGAACAGGTTTTAGCAGAAGAAGTTCGCTTTATTCATACCTTTTGGATGCTGACTTTAGTCGACCTACAGCACGAACCCCGTATTAAATTGGTCTGGGATTTTTTAAGAGCACAGGCAGACAAATATCAGAATTTATTGATGGATTGATCAATCTTCCTAAATGACAAAGCTTTATTTGAACGGTATATGACCACCAAAGTTATTTGGTGGTCATACTTTTCAAGCACAGATTTTAGTTTACTAGACCCACCGCTTTAGCACGTGCCTTATGCAATTTTTTATAACTGTCAATCAAACGTAAATGCCGGTCTAAACCCTCTAGCTTCATGCTAGTTTCTGTTAAACCATAAAAACGAATACTTCCCTCTAGAGATCCAATCACTGCATCCATACGCTCATCACCAAACATACGGCAGAAATTCGCTTCATAGTCATCCAAATCCATCTCGTCATCCAGTTCAACTTCGAGCATGACATTCATACACTGATAGAACAAACCACGTTCAACGGTATTGGTGTTATATTGAAGGAACTGTTCCACCAAATCTTTGGCTTCTTCAAACTGCTGTAAAACAAGATAAATTAACAGTTTTAACTCAAGAATAGTGAGTTGTCCCCACACTGTATTATCATCGAATTCAATACCAATCAACGTCACGATATCGGTATAGTCATCGACCTCAACTTCTTCAAGACGCTCAACCAAAGCTTCCAGCTGTTCATCATCCAAACGATGTAAATTTAAAATATCTTCACGGAACAACAAGGCTTTATTGGTATTGTCCCAAATTAAGTCTTCAACCAAATAAATTTCAGAATAATCTGGCACAATTATACGGCAAGCAGTTGCACCTAAATGCTCATAGACCGCCATGTAAACTTCTTTGCCCATTTCTTCAAGAATGCCCATCATGGTTGCAACTTCATCCGCATTGGCATGTTCGCCCGTGCTGCTAAAATCCCACTCGACAAACTCATGGTCAGCTTGAGCACTAAAGAAACGCCAAGACACCACACCACTTGAATCAATAAAATGTTCAACAAAGTTGTTGGGTTCAGTCACGGCATTAGTGCTAAAGGTCGGTTTAGGTAAATCATTTAAACCTTCAAAACTTCGACCTTGTAATAACTCAGTCAAGCTACGCTCCAAAGCTACTTCAAGCTTAGGATGCGCACCAAACGATGCAAATACGCCACCTGTACGCGGATTCATTAAGGTGACACACATCACTGGAAATTCACCACCCAAAGACGCATCCTTAACCAAGACTGGGAAGCCTTGTTCTTCTAGGCCTTTAATACCCTCAACAATACGTGGATATTTGGCTAAAACATCTTCAGGTACATCAGGAAGAGTAATTTCACCTTCCAGAATTTCTCGTTTAACTGCACGTTCAAAAATTTCAGATAAACATTGAACTTGTGCTTCAGCTAAGGTATTTCCAGCACTCATACCATTACTTAAATATAAGTTTTCAATCAAATTAGAAGGAAAATAAACCACTTCCTGATCAGACTGACGTACAAAAGGCAACGAACAAATCCCGCGAGCTGTATTGCCTGAGTTGGTATCATAGAGATGCGTACCCAACAATTCATTGTCTGGGTTATAAATCTCTAAAGTATATTCATCTAAGATTTCTTTTGGCAACGCACCATCGGGACCCGGCTGAAACCATTTCTCATCTGGATAATGTACAAATGCAGCATTGGCAATATCTTCACCCCAAAACTGATCGTTATAGAAGAAGTTACAGTTTAAGCGTTCAATAAATTCGCCCAAAGCAGATGCCAAAGCGCTTTCTTTGGTCGCACCTTTACCATTGGTAAAACACATAGGTGATTGCGCATCACGAATGTGTAATGACCAAGCATTGGGAACAATATTTCGCCAAGAGGAAATTTCTATTTTCATGCCCAAACCTGCCAGAATCTCTGACATATTGGCAATGGTTTCCTCTAGTGGTAGGTCTTTACCTTCAATATAAGTTGAGCTTTCTTGTGCTAAGTTTGGCATCAGCAAAGCTTGCGCATCGGCATCAATGCTTTCAACTTCTTCAATGACAAATTCAGGACCTGTTTGAATGACTTTTTTAACCGTACAACGGTCAATCGAACGTAAAATTCCTTGGCGGTCTTTGTCTGAAATATCAGCTGGAAGTTCAACTTGGATTTTAAAAATTTGTTTATAACGATTTTCTGGATCAACAATATTATTTTGAGATAAACGAATATTATCTGTTGGTATATCACGTGCAGCACAATAAACTTTAACAAAATAAGCTGCACATAACGCAGATGATGCCAGAAAATAATCAAAAGGACCCGGTGCAGAACCATCACCCTTATAGCGAATTGGCTGATCAGCAATGACGGTAAAATCATCGAACTTCGCTTCTTGTCGAAGATTATCGAGATAATTAACCTTGATTTCCATGTGGGCACCTAAAGATTCTTATGTGTGAGCATGGACACATAAATTTAAATATTGAAAATAAGTCAAATGACACAGAAGAAATTGACTTAAAAAGAAACCAACATCCACGGATATTAGTCAGAATGGCCGCTATTATAGGATTATTTTATTAAATTGATAATGCCTCTCTAATTTTAATCGAAAATCTATCAAAATCAGGAGAAATTAGCTTCAAAATAGTTAAATTGGATGATCATTTCAATATTCGATAAATGCGTTAAAATTTTTTTTATAAATAAGAAACCAAATTAGTAGGGGCTATGGACAATTCGTCTATGTTTGCGACTAGGTGTGTTTTTTAGACGATTCTAGGCACGAAATACGAAATTTAGACATTCTAAATGATGAGAAACACTGTTTCGCAAGGGAACGACAAAGCGACAAAAATACGCTAGTCCCCGCTACGCCTTGCGCTGCAAACAAAGCAGTGCTTTGTTCTTGCTCAGGGTTGTGACTAAAATTATCTCAGGCTACGTTATGAAAATCAAAAATAGTCTCGCTATTCTATTCATTTCCTTGCGGAGTATACTCCTCATGCCTGCTCAATTTTAATCTACAAAGCAAGCCATTTATAAATGTCCACAGCCCCTAATTTTTCCAAAAATATTTTTTGTAATTTACATCTGAAAGCGAGAACTAGTCTGCCTTTTCATCATATGTTTAAGTTATAATTACTTACATTATTTTACCTTTCATAAAATTCTGTATCAAAAAGGGTCTGTTGAGCAATCGTCTATCTTTGTGACTATGCCTGTGTTTAGGCGATATGTACATGGAATACGAAATTTAGTCATGCTAAATGCTGAAAAGCATCGTTTAGCAAGCTAACAACATTGTGACAAAAAACACGACACTCCCCGCTGTGGTTTACGCTGTAAACAAACAACGAAAGCCATTTATGAAATGCCAACAGCCCCTCAAATCTGAAGTTTGCTATGTCAAAAAATCTCGCTACACTGATTGGTTTCAGTGCTATTTTGCAGTGGTCATCCATTGTCGGTTTACTGAAAAAAATCAGTTTTAGTATGGGCGCAGATTTAGCAGTACTACTCATGTATAGCTTAAGTACATGTATTTTATTGGTCTTCTTTAAAATTCCAAATTTGAAACTCATTTCAAAGAAATATTTAATCTTTTCAACTTTGCTCTTCGTGATCTATGAGCTGTGTTTTTCTTATGCAATTGCCTTGGCCCAAACAGCTCAACAAGCGATTGAAGTGAGTTTAGTAAATTATCTTTGGCCTGGCCTAACTGTCGCCATGTTGATTCTATTTAAAGAAATCAAATTTAATATTTTTGTTGTGGCCGGCTTAGCCATTAGTTTAAGTGGAATTGTCATGATTCAAGCTGGACAAAGCGCTTTAAACTGGACAAATATTTTATCCAATATTCAAGCCAATCCAACCAGCTATATTCTTGCTTTTCTTGGTGCATCATTGTGGTCGTTATATTGTGTTATTACTAAAAAATACAGTGATGGACACAATCCGATTTCATTCTTTTTTGTTGCAATCAGTTGTGTACTATGGGCAAAGTATTTATGGTCAAATGAGTTGAGCTTTAATGTAATCCAGCATCTTGAACTGTCTACCTTTGCACTGTTAGCGATGGTGTCTTTTGTTATGGCAATGGGTTATGCTGCATGGAATATTGGAATTATCAAAGGCAATATTACCATTTTGGTGACCTTGTCTTATTTTAGTCCAGTCATTTCAACCGTGATTTCCATGACGATTTTACAAACCCGGTTACCTACAGAATTTTGGTATGGTGTGATTCTAGTGACAGCAGGTTCGCTAGTATGCTGGGTTTCAACCAACTGGCAACAACTTAAAGATAAATTCCTCGCAATCCTTAATTAAAATATTTTCATTTTTTTGACTTAAAAATGCATACAAATTCAGCATAACCAAACGATTTATAAATTTATTTTAGAATTGGAAGAAGATTTGAATAACCGATACCTAAGCTGAGAGGTTTTATAAAAGACGCTTTAAAGATTCATAAAGCATTAAAAAAGCACCCGAAGGTGCGAAGCACAAAACATTAAACAATATAACGCTTACTTAAGCCCCACTCAGCGAGAATCCGACGATACATGGTAGAAGATCGGTCTGCTTCAAAGTGAGCTTCCATTGAAATATCTAATGGAAGTTCTTCAGGTTTTTGACTTTCGATCATGTCCTGATCTTCTGCAAAAATTTGAGCATTGAAGTCATAAACCGCCTGTAAATCCCCTGTTGTATCGAAATTACGTGTGAGTGGGACAAATAAACGGGTTTTGTTAGAAGAAATAGGACAGCACGCATTTAAAATTTTTAATACACCTTGTCGTGGAAATTCGACCTTTAACACCGCCGAAAATGGTGGATAAACATCAAAAATACGTTTCCATAAAAAACCTTCTGGCGCTAAATGTTGTAAGCCATGCGGATAATTACTGACACTACTGACATATTCAGTGTGTAAACCATAATATGTTCGTTCAGTGGTGTATTTAGGAACAATCGGATTATCTGCATCTGCAAAAGATTGGTGATGTACCCAAGCAAAATGTGCAACATCAATAAATCCTTCCAGTTGACGACCGCTAGACCCTGCAATATCAACAAATGGGGGCAGTACTGATTGATGTTCTGGATCATCCCATGTATCTAAAACAGGAAAATTTGCTTGCTGTTCATCACGGCTAAATAAACTTGTCCAGACCAAACCATACTTTAAAACCACAGGAAATTTAGTCAGGCTAAAACGCTCAGAAATTTTACTGAGTTCAGGCTGTGCTGGAATCTTGGTACATTCTCCTTTGGTGTTGTAATGCAAGCCATGATAAGGACAAATAATCTCCTCGCCCTCTACCCAACCTTTGGTTAAAGGCACTCCACGGTGCGGACAAATATCTCGAACCAATTGAATTGCACCACTTTCTGTTTGGTAGAGTGCCATTTTTACATCTAACAACTGCACTTGTTGAGGTTGCATTGTGACATCTTGAATACGTGCTACTGGATACCAGTGTTGAGCAAGTATCTCCCAGTCTTTAGGTTCAAAAGTACTACATTGCGGTTGGCTAAATAGTTGAAGAACTGGAATGGCATTCATACTAAACTCACAAAATTTATATTTAACTTCATTACTTTAGGCCACTATGCAATAGCGAATTTAAGTTTTGAGATCATGGCTTATTTTTAAGTTACGAATTTAGTTAAATTCTGTCTATTAGAATGTTTAATGTCGATCATTCTAAAAATTAGAACACCATGCCAAAAGCATTATTTTGATTCGAAAGCTTAAGATTGGCATAAAAATCGCTTGGCTTTTAACAGACCTTTTTATTTGCTTGGTTTGATGACTGAGCAATATGTCTCTTGTATCACCTTGGACAGTGCTATATGCCAATAAATATGACTTTTTCACGATTCTCTGATTATTTTATCGCTGTCGCGAAAACAGGTAGCTTAAGAAAAGCTGCCGATCAACTGTATATTTCTGTCTCTGCTATCCATCGTCAAATTACTTTAGCTGAAGAAGAATTTGGAATTGATTTATTTGAACGCTTACCCAATGGCTTAAAGCTCACCCTTGCTGGAGAATTACTCTATGCAGATTTAATCAAATGGCAGAAAGAATTCCAACTTACCCGTAATCGTTTTGATGAAATACAAGGGCTTTCACGCGGAACTATTGACTGTGGGCTGATTACTGCGCTCAGTGATGGTTTTGTTCTCGATTCTATTCAATATATGTATGAGAACTACCCTTGGATCAATTTTAATTTTCATATCCAAGACAGTGAAAAAGTTTCAAATATGATTATGGACGCTGAGATTGATTTTGGTATTTTGTTGAATCCTAAAGGACATCACCAACTTGAGGTTTTAGCATTTGTTGAAATTCCAATTGGGTTTGTTTTATCCAAAGATCATCCACTCACGTCAACTGAAAGAATCCATTTATCAGATACCTTAAATGATCAACATTTAATTCCAAGCGCACCATTAATCATTCAAGATTATGTGCAAACACTGTATAAACATTATCAAATTGCACCACAACGCCAGTTAGAATGTAATGACATTCGAATGATAATGTCATTAATTCAGAAGAAATTAGGTATAGGCCTACTTTCTTATATCGACGCTTATCCCTATATAGAGCGAGATGAACTTTGCTTTAAACCCATTCGTGAAAAAGGTTTATACCCATTAACACTGGCCTTATGTGTAGCACCAAAGCGACAACTTTCTCGTGTTTCACAAGTGATGATTAAGCATTTGATTGAACAAATAGAGAGATTAAAGCTCAAATTGATCGATTATCAATAAGCGCTGTAAGGAGTGAATCTAATATACATTTTCTTTTAAGATATACAGTAGTCTGAGCCACGTCTTGTAGCATATTGATGTCAACATCCTTGTCAGCACTCAATAAAAGTTAATAAATATCTAAGACCCAGCAATCCAAACCAACTTTGAATTAAACCGATATAACCATATATCAATCCAAAGGATTACCGACAATATTATTAATAATGCCACGCATGATATGAGGGCCTTGTTCACGACGTAAATCTGCATACCACTCTTTGGTTACAGTTTCATCTTTCATATGTGTGACATCACAACGTTTTCGCGCACGCAATACCAATTCATTGGCACGTTCATTGCGTTTATTTTGATAACGTTTTAATGCATCTTCTAACCCTAAAGTATTGATCTGTAAAGCTCTTGCCAAATAGATTGCATCTTCCATGGCTTGACAACCTCCTTGACCAATATCAGGAGTGGTACTGTGTGCAGCATCACCCATGATCACTACACGACCTTTATAAAATTGGGTAAAAGGTTCAATATCATGAATTTCTACACGATTGGTTGTTTGTTCATCTATAGCCTCAATTAAGTTTTGTACAGGAGCGCACCAATGCTGAAAATATTGCTTAAATAAAGTTTTATATTGGCTTCTGTTATTGTCTAGTCCTACAGGTAATGGCACATCAAGGAAAAAATAAAAACGATTTTCAGCAATCGGCATCAACGAAACTCGTTTGCCATCACCGACAAATGTTGTCCATTGATCTGCTTGTGCCAACTGATCAGAAATTTCAACTAAACCATTCCAGTTGACATATCCCGCATAGCGTCGTTCGACCTGCTCACCTAAAACATACTGGCGTGTCAAAGAATGCGTGCCATCAGCACCAATCACCAGTGCTGTGGTAATTTCAGTTCCATCAGCAAATGTAACCAGAACTTGTTGATCGATTTGTTTTAACGCCACCATTTTTTTTCCAAGGTGAATATCGTCTCGACCAAATTCATCCATCAACATATTTTGTAAATCTGCACGCGAGACTGGATATGGACGTTGTCCAACTTCTTCAATTAATGGTAGTAAGCTAAACTGGGTCATTTTATCGCCAGTTAAACCATCGAAATAAGCCAAATGATCCATTTGACCACCAAGTTTGGCAATTTGCTCCGTTAAGCCCAAGTAGTTTAAGCACTTCACGCCATTTGACCATAATGAAATTGCTGCCCCTACAGCCCTGATCTGCTCAGTTTGTTCGTAGATGGTGACCGTATGACCGAATTTTTTTAGTGCAATACCTGCGGTTAGTCCTCCCATACCTGCACCAATAATTGTAATCTCCATCTATTTCTCCTCTGATTGTTTTCTCGCACTGTTGCCTAAAATGCTAAAAACGTGCCATTTTTATAAAAATCCATACATTTTCAGAGAAGAATTGGCATAGGCTGTGCATGATAATCAGCATAAGATATTGTTTTTATAAGTGCTTATAAAATATTTGTCACTGATAACAACGCTTTGATTAATGTGAATCGTAATATGAATGGTAAATAAATATGGCAACTTTACTTGCACCAAATTTTGAACTTCCTGCACATTTACAGCGATATACAAATTTGGCAGATTCCCGAATTGGGGCAAAAGTACTTGAATGTTCGGATGATTTTTTTGCTGAGGCTTCACGAATGTTGCAATTCGATGCGCCTATTTTTGTCGAAGATAAATTTGATGACCACGGCAAGTGGATGGATGGTTGGGAAACTCGCCGTAAGCGTCATTCAGGCTATGATTGGGCAATTATTGAATTGGCTGTTGCAGGTAAAATCAGTGCATTTGACATAGATACCACTTTTTTTACTGGAAACTATCCTGCATCGGCTGCTATAGAGGCATGTTATGCACCAAATGGGAACCTGCATGATGCACTATGGCAACCCATTTTAGCCAACTCTATACTTGGGCCTAGCCAACATCATCTCTTCAATGTGAAAAGTGAAGATATTTTTACGCATGTTCGATTAAATATTTTCCCAGATGGTGGCATAGCACGTTTTAGAGTTTATGGTGAAGTGAACATTCAGATTCAAGACCAAACACAGACTTTAGATTTATTGGCATTGGAAAATGGTGGACGGGTAATAGCTTATAGTGATGCCCATTTTGGACACCCTCGTAATTTGATCAATCCAGGACGTGGAATCAATATGGGCGATGGTTGGGAAACGAAACGCCGTCGAACACCTGGATTTGATTGGTGTATTTTAGCACTGGCCAAAAATGGCTTGATTGAAAAAATTGAAATTGATACAGCACATTTTAAAGGCAATTACCCTGCTCAAGTCTCCATTCAAGCCACTTATGTTGAAAATGCGACAGATCCACAATTAATTCCACAAAGTATGTTTTGGCCTTACTTATTAAATCCCCAAGACATGCAAATGGATCATATCCATCTATACATCCATGAAATTTTAAAACATGAGAAAATTTCTCATATCCGAGTCAATATGATTCCAGATGGTGGAATAAGTCGGATTCGTCTATGGGGAAAAATCATTGGCTGAGCTTATGAACTACATCCAAATTCAGCCACTCACCAAAGATGCTTTTGCACCTTTTGGTGACGTGGTTGCCTGTGAAGGCAATGATTTCTTTCCGATCAATTGTGCGCTAACCGAACGTTATCACGCCTTAGCTTTAGCACAAACCAATACAGGACAAGTCGGTTTAAGTATTTTTCGGAATATTCAAAAAACAACTGTTCCTTGTACAATTGAAATGCTTGAACGCCATCCTCAAGGATCACAAGCCTTTATTCCGATGCATGGTCAATCTTTTTTGATTGTCGTTGCAGCTCAACTTAAACCAAATACACCTGATCTGGAGAAAATTTATGCATTTATCAGTAATGGAAAACAAGCCATTAACTACCACACGGGAACTTGGCATCATCCATTATTGACGCTCGAAGCACCGAGTGATTTTGTCGTGGTCGATCGTATTGGGGAAGGACATAATTGTGATGTTTTTACATTCGAAGAAAATATTGTGCTAACTTTTTAATCATCGGCTTATTCCTAAACCATTGGGTTCAGTAATAAGCCATAGTAAAATAGATTTATGCGACTCAATCGCTATAAAACCATAATTCGATTATCATAAAAATGAATCTTATCCATTCATTTTCTCAGGCTTTCAATGCATTTAAATCATTAAAAATGATACTTAATCAATGCACTGACATTATTTTCATCTTTGCCTGAGATACCATATTTATTATTCCAAACAGAATATTCAACACCTAAATATAACTTTGTGTTGGGTGAAATATGTTTGCCCGCATTCCATTTCCACTGCGTGGTCCAGTTTAACTCACTGTCATGGTCATCTTCAGCGGTTGACCAATCCAGAAAACCATCAATCAAGAAATCTTCAGATGCAATTGTAAATGGCACACCAAAAACGAAAGTCAATTGATAGTCATCATCTGTATTTTTATAATTATCCGCCTTATAAAAATTTAATTGGGCATATTGAAAATATGGAATCGCTAAATCCACACCGATCCCATATAAGTAATTATTAAAACCTTCTCCACCTTCCCAAGTGGTTGCGATAAGCACATCCTTAATTGGGCCAACTTCTAACTTTCGCCCTGAAATCGCTCCTAAGCTCAAACGTGGTGAAACTTCAAAATAGGTTTCATTACCTGAAACATCATTATTGGTGCGGTCAGCAAATGCAAAAAAATCACCATATTTCAATTTTGCCGCATATTCAAAAGTAATCGTAGACTGGTCATCTTCTCGAGCTATTAATTCATAGTTTTTACCATATAGCCCTGTAATACTAAAATCTTGCCAGATTGGAGCAGCTTGAGTACCTAATGCAGTACAGAGCAAGCTTGTGAACGCAGCAAACTGTGTCAATTTCATTTTATAAATTCCCCATAAGAAACAAAGATAAACACCACAATAGATAAGCAAAAACAAAGCCAATATTTTTATAATTGGTAAAATAAACATAAAAAAAGCTCAAATAAATGAGCCTTAAGTCATTGATAAAATTTATTTTTATATTTCAACTTCCACGATATGTAGAATATGCAAAAGGACTGATTAATAAAGGAATATGATAATGCTGATTAATGTCGTTTACAGAAAAGTCAATCACAACTTTAGGAAAAAAAGTATCTAAATTAAAGCGATTAAAATAATCTGCAGTATAAAATACTAAACGATATTGCCCTGTTTGAATCTCACTTAAATTAAAATCTGCAACACGCCCATCATTATTCGTTCTCGACTCAGCAATCAGTTGCTCCTGTGCATCAAATAATTTGATCACAACATCTGTTGCAGGTTTTCCCAAATGTGTATCTAAAATATGGCTACTAATCATCGGATTTCCTTTATGACTCAAATTCTAATGTTCAGACAATGCCTGAGTTAAACGTAAAATTGCGATTTCACTCAACTGTTGTTTCACGACGCGTTGTTCTGTTTCAACATCATTCAACAAACGGTATTTCAATGCCTGTAAGATTTCACTGTGATCCAAGCCTAAAGCACGAATCAAAAATATAAATCCAAATTTTTTTTCATAGGCCATATTGCCTTTTAATAAAGCATCTTCTATTTCGCTGCTTTGCTTTATTGCAGATTGTTCACGGTTAGAAAATTCACGTTCTTGTTCAGTTAGGCTTGCCCGTGCTTTTTTTTCACCAATTCGAGGATGATTGTTTAACGCTGTTAAAACCTCATCCCAAGTCCAAGTTAATGCCTGTTTTTTGGCATAACCTAAAAGGTCTTCTAAACTTGTAAATGGACGCGTAAAAACAATATCTTGTGTCCAACGTGGAATCTGTACACAATGCCTAAGAAGTTCTTGAGCTTGTTGTTCTGGAATTTGATTAAATTCATTTAAATCCACAAATTATACCTTTCATTCAAAATGACTAAAGATTGAAGTGCTTTTTAAACATTTCAGCAAATTTTTAATATTGTGCTGCGCCTTATTTCGCTGGATGATATTTAAACCAATGTTCTGCGAGATCTCCACGCCGACATACCCAAACCTTGTCATGTGACTGAACATAATCCAAAAAACGCTGGAGTGCTTTAAAACGTCCCGGACGCCCTAATATACGGCAGTGCATGCCAATCGAAAGCATTTTTGGCGCAGTTTCGCCTTCCGCATAAAGCACATCAAATGCATCTTTAAGATATTGATAAAACTGTTCTCCGCTATTAAAACCTGCTGGCGCACAGAACTTCATATCATTACTTTCTAAGGTATAAGGAATAATTAGATGAGGTCGGCTTTCGCCTTGTGCATTGGTTAAACTCGACCAAAATGGCAAATCATCGCCATAATAATCACAGTCATATTTAATCTGAGGAAATTCGGCCAATAATTGCCGTGTGTTGGGGCTATCTCGACCTGTATACCAACCGATTGGGGCTTGTCCAAATAATGCTTCAAGCACACTGATTGCTTGATCCATATGTTGACGTTCTGTGTCTATATCGAGATTTTGATAGTTGAGCCATCGTTGACCATGTGAAACCACATCATAATTAGCATGTTTAATTGCATTGACGATATGGGGATTACGAGCCAATGCCATCCCCACTCCAAATATGGTCATGGGTAAATTTCGTTTTTGAAATTCGTGATGAATACGCCAAAAACCTGTCCGAGAACCATATTCGTACATCGAATCCATAGACATGTGCTTATCTGGAAAGCTTGCAGCACCGACAATATCAGATAAAAATTGTTCAGAACCAATATCACCGTGTTCAATATGATTCTCAGCGCCTTCTTCGTAGTTCAGAACAAACTGTACTGCCAGTCGAGCTTGATTGGGCCATTCCACTTTAGGAACTGAGCCGTGATAGCCAATCAAATCCCGTGAATAAGGAGCATTTTGAATTTGATCAATAAGTGCTTGACCACGTAAATAAGTTTTATTCACTGCAACTGCCTTAAACTTTTTCAATCATCATTTTTGTATTCATGATTAAGCAGTTTTTATGCCAATTTCCGTGATACGCTATTGCATGGGCTGAGAACTTAACTGCAAATGCTCGTTGTCTCCACTAAAAATATATTGGTGCTTCCCAATTTGAAAACTGTGATTGGTCTGCTGATTTGCGCCCAATTGATTCAGTATAATTTTTGAGTTATTTTCAGCAGATTCATCAAGTAAAAATTGATAAATTTTCTCAGTCATTTGTGGATCTAATAATTTATTCACGATTCTATTTTGAAGATATTGATCTAAGCGCTGGGTAAAAATTTCAATCAAATCTTTATCACCTGAATTAAAAATAGTTTTAAATTCATCCAATGTAGCAACATTCTTATCGAGTTTTTTTAATCCTGTTGCGCGTATGGCATTCACCTCAAATTGATCTGTACGCTCAAAAACTGCATTTAGGCTTTTTTTAGCATCTTTAAAATTTGGATCCTGATCAGAATATTGCCGATAAATCTCCTTAAAGAGCTGCTGATATGTATATGAAATCGAAGCATAATCTGACAATTTAAAATATTTCTTTTGATCTAAGTAGACTAAATAATCTGAACATTTCTTCCCACATTGTACTTTCTGTTGTTGGTTTATTGCACTTGTTTGGAGATAGTGCTTATAAAGATGATCGGCATCATCGAGGTATTGTGGATTGTGCGTCCATTTGTATTTCACCAAACTCGCTTCGCCTGCGGCGAGATAAGTTTCATATCTCATCACTTTTCTATTCTTAGCTAAGTCTTTCTCCCATAAATCACGATATTGGTTCAAGATCTTAACGCCAGCAAGAGTAAAATCCGAAGCAGCTAAAGCACAATTTTTATTATCTAAATAACCTAAAAAATCAGAAACAAAAATAACATCCATCTGATAAACATCTATTTTTTCTGAGTTATCACTTTTTAAAAATTCTCCCAACACTTTAAGAGGTAAATAATCAACTCCCTTACATTGTGTTTGCAGTGGTTGGGCAAGTTGAGTTAAATCCGCCTTTAAGACCACAATATCTGCACGTGTGGGCAACGATATTGCACCCAAAAATCCCAATAAAGCTATTTTTCTCACCATAGATTTCATGATGTTCTTCTCATGTTTTATTTGTAAATAAAAAACTCAGCATTGTCTAATTGATTATTGAGTAAATCATAGCGAAATTCACGCATCAATGTTGAGCTCAATACTTGCTTCTGCGCCATCATGATTTTTAACAATTGTAAAAACTGACCATGACTAAAGACCAACAAATGTTGATCAATGTAATGCGATTTCAGTGAATCTAAATGTTGCATAAATTCTGTCACACGGTAATAAAAATTGGCAAAAGATTCAGCATCATCACTTGTGATTAGATTGACATCGGCACGACTCCAATAGTCATCTACCCATGGTTTACGTTCTTCTAGTGTGGTATTTCTACAACGTCGATCTGATAAATATGAGAATTCATGAATGTTCAAAACTTCAGGCGTTATTTGATCCCGCAGTAAAACAGGTTCTGCAGTCAGTCGTGTTCGCAAAAAAGGTGAAATATAGATTTGCTTGGCTTTTGGTAGTGTTTTCGCCAGATTTTGAGCCTGTTGATGTCCATATTCTGTCAAAGGAATACTGGCATGCGATTCTACTCTTCCATTAACGTTACCTAAGCTTTGCGCATGGCGAATTAAATAAATACTCATTTAAACTTTGCTCTACTTTGTTTTATTATAAAATACTTCATGATTCTTATTGATTAAAACTTAAGCTAAAAACCATTCAATTAATTTTTAAAAAATAACGCTTTCTCAACAGCTCTACGGTTGACTAAACCTTGTACAGTTTTTCCACCCGCTTTAATCCATACATCGAATTGCTGACCTGCAGCAATATAATCCAATGTATTTAGTCGCTTCAATAAGGTCGAATTTTGAAAAGCATTAATTCCAATGTTATACGCCAATGAAACCAGTGCATCAAACTGATTTTGACTTAATGGCACTTGAACAGCACGACTCACGGCTTGTTCAAAACGATTCAGGTCAAATTGCATATAGCTTTTAGCTTGTTCAATGCTACATTGATTACCATATTGAACAGCTTTTCCATTCGGATAACGGGTTGTCCCATAACCAATTGTAGTTACACCTACACCATCATCATAAGCTTTCAACTTTAAGCCCTCAAAGCTACAAATCAAATCAACACCTTTGGAACTTATATGAGTGATTTTATCTTGGGCAAAACCAGCCATATTAGTATCAGAATCAATAGCAATACCAATATTTGAATTAGAGTAATCGGGCTTATTTTTATTCGATTTATGCTGTGCTTTGTTAAATAAGACTTGAAACCATTTGGACCAAAAGTGAGACATGGAGAAGACTCTGAAAATTGATGATATATAGCTTTAGTCAACATTCTATACAAAGCTTTGTGCTGAAATATAGTGGTGTTTGGTTGTCATGTTTTTTAGATAGAAATCCTTAACGAATACACAGTAAAAGCGGAAAAAAGAATCCATTTATTTCGTTTACTGTTTCTTTTCATCATCTAATTCTTTTTGTGTACAGTAACTCGGAACAACAGACATTGTTTTTACATCCATATAGCTTCCACAAATCTCTCGTCCATTTTCATCCTTCCTACGACCTAATTGTTTCTTTTGTTCTTCAGTCATCGTATCTAAATAATTATAAAAATACATATGATCAATCACTTCAGGATCATCAAAACTGGTACTTAAGGCGATATAAAAATATTTTCCTGACTGATTGTCTTTACAGTCCGCTGTTAATTTATAACTTACACGGGTTTCAGAGGAAAATTTATCCCTGATCTGCTTATGCATAGGGTAGGCACCTACCAACACGCTATCTACTGCTATGGCATCTTTAAAAATATTTCTAACTTGTTTTGTATCTGGTTTTTTTAATTCTTCTGCGATTTCTGCCTCAGTTTCTTTGCGAATATCATGTGCAGGGCGCTCTAAACGAAATCTGAAGCTGTCTATTTTTTTATCATTTTTCCGTTCAACCAAACGTACTCCGATATCATCATAGATATAGAGATTAGTTCGATTGATTCCATCTGCACTATCAACTTTTCGATAGTTTTTGCCTAAGGCTTGAAGCCAAGGCTCTACCTCTGAGTTCATATATAAGTCCGTGCCATTATAATTAATTGCACAACCCTCTACTTTAAATTGATGCTGTGAGTTTAATTGTTTTATAAAACCATCTGTATCATCATCTTGCTTAGTGGTGGATTGCCCATTACTACAACTGATACACAATAAAAGGGGTAAACACACTGCTATTTTTTTTTGAAAAAAATCCATTATTTCTTCCCACCATTCATCATATCCAAGCCCTTTAAGACAGTTTTACTTGACTCTTCAACCTCAGCTTGGGTCGCTTTGGTACCCATCTCAGCTTGGACCTTTTTAGCCCCTTGATAAGCACCTTGTCTTGCGCCATCCTAGCCTTTTTGAAACATCCCATCACTGGCTTGTTTGACCTGATCCGGATGTTGTCTTGCCCATTGTTTTACAATTTCATCCATCCAGTTGCAACGACTCGGATGTCTAAAATAACTTTTTGCAGCATCTAAGACTGCCTGTTTGTTTGATGCTGTGGGTTTTTCTAACCAATCATGCCATTTTGTCCCCACATCGCGTACGGCAACAATGGCTAACTTAGCGACCAATAAGTGTAATGATTTTCCTGCACCATCTTTTCCGACTTGGGTATGACTTGGGTTATCGCCATGAATAATAGGATTCATGCCTTGCTTAACACTGACGATACCCTCGGCATTTTTTAAAACGGTACTGGCAGTCCATTTTAGCAAGAATGGAATCATGGATTTGATCAAAGTGTATAATAACGCGGCTTGGCTTTTAAACTCAGTCAACGTTTTTGCCGCTTTTTTTGCTAAATCGATATAGCCTGCCTCATATAAAGCACACAGTTCATCTCTTAACTCTAGGTAGCGAAACCAAATTTTAGTTAAATACTTGTCTTTGCCTACCGAGTCGATACTGAGAATAAATTCCTGAATCACCAAGTCAGTCAGACTCCGCTCGCCAGAGACGATACCTTTATATTCACTCAATTCTTTAATAGGGTCCATCAACTCACCCAGTGTCCCACCCACACTCGCAAAAGTATCCCAACCATCAAAAGTTCCGGTCACCAACGGAATTTTATCGTAACCGCTAAAGTCATTTTTTCTTAGAACACCATGCCTAACATCACTATGACCATACTTAATCAGCGCAATCTCTACAAAATTACTTTGTGAAAAAAAATCTTCCAACACATGAAAGGCATTGCCCAAATGTCGTAGGGGTATATCATCATCACCATGCAGTTGCATACTTTGCTCTAATTGCCCCAACATATACTCGAGTGCTGTTGGAAATGCTGAATCTGTAAAATTCTTCGGCGTATTGTCAGCAATATAATTTTTTAAATTAAATTGTGCAGATTTCTGATCATTGTTGGTTTTAAAGCTTTTATCATTGGGTTTCGGGTTAAAATCTTTATCAATATGGGTATAGATTTCTGCCCCAAACGGATTATCGATATGTTCCTCAAAACGATACACTCCCAAAATATTTACGCCATTGCTTCCTCTTAAATCACGAAATAAACGATGTGGTAACGAACTTTCAGGTAAATATGCTCTTAAAGCTAAGGCTTTATAACGTCTTTGATTTTTCTTACTGAGCTTTTCATACGGGACTTTCTTTAGTATGTCCTGCATTTGTTTTCGATATTTGGTAGCGTGATCACTGGGTGGTTGTTTTAATTTCAGCAGATCGCTAACAGTATCTTTATCAAAAAAATGATCATAGGCCAATATTGCCAATAGATTGCTGATCAAGCGTCGTGTTGGACGTATGGTGATAATTTTGCCTCGACCATTGACAGGCACATCTATTTTTTTATTTAACACTGCGCCACAAACCAGTTGTGAATGATCTCTTAACCAATTTCCAGCATATATTGCAGCGACAGACTGTTTATTAAATATTTCACCTTGAGGATTATCTTCACCAATCGCTTCTTTTTCAATTGCTTGATGTCCATATTCAATACGGTTGCCTTTATTGTCCTCTTTCTTAATATATTCGCCTTTTTGAGTATTGATTGTTCCTCTATTGGCTTGCTTTGAAAATTTACCATCACCAGCACCAAAGTATTCATATTGCACATCAACCACTTCATCCATTTGAGCAACAAAGTCTGCATGCATTCTTGTCGCTCTTTTGCCTGCGGTCGGGGTTATTTTTAACTTTCCTGAAAATTTTTCGGAAGTGATGGTTGCAAACTCAAATTCAGTATTTGCACCCTTGTCTTTTCCTTCAGTCAGTTGTCCTAAATTATAAGCATAAACTGCACCCTCATCTCGTGCTGCATCAGGAGCGAGTTTGTCTATTTTTACTGGAATTTTTAAAATATCCCCAATATAAATAATATTCGGGTCTGCAATCGCATTAAGTGAACATAGTACTTCTACCGTAGTCTTAAAACTTTCTGCTATTCCAGTCAGTGTATTACCTTTCTCAATGATATAGAGGTTATAACTGTCCTCTAAGGAATACTGTCCGCTTATACGTAAATGGTCATCGATGTAATGTCCATACTCATGTAAAAGTACGATATATAGCCGTTGCAGATTGACATCATTTTCTAGTGCAGAAAGAATGGTATCTGCTGCAACATATATTTTCTTGTCTTGATGATTAAAACCTGCTGCATGACCGTTGATACTTTTAGCCGTCACGATATGTTCAGGCGGTTGAATTACACCATTTTCCAAGTCTGCTTTAAACTCTAAATACAAACTGTCTGGAATATCAAAACCAAAAATTGGCGCAATTAACGCAATAAAATTTTCGTCAGAAAAGTCTTTTGCCAATACAACAATTTGATCATGCGCATAGGTACTTGCTAATGTCGGTAATGCTGCGTCTGAACGTAGATTGACGATCGGCAATAACGGCAATACTGGACTTACTTTAATCCCACTTTGAAACTTCTGTTGTCCAGACTTTACTTCAAACATTCGATCTGTTTCGCATAAAATACCAGCACCGTTCAAGGTAATCCTTGAAGATTTGCCTGTAATCTGAACTTCTTTCGAGCTATTGATTTCAACTTTATCTTCTGTCGAAGTAATGGTAATCCCAAGTTTGGCAAATATATCTAGGGTATTTGCCTGTGCATGAATATTAAATTTCCCCTGTGCTGCGATAATGTTGATGCCATTCATCACTGAAAATAAACTTATTTTATTTTTGGCATGCACAATCCAGTTCTTTTGCGTACTAAAGTTAATGCTGTCCCCAGCAATTTGATTAATTTGGGCATCCGCAGATAAATGAATATTGTCTGGCGTGCTTAAAGCAATCCCATCTTGGGAACTGAGTAAAAGCACAGCTTGATTAAATTTGGTAATTTCTTGTTGGAGCTGTTGAGTAAATACTTTTAGTTGCTCAACTGATTCTATTTCATAGGTCTTTTGCTTCTTAGCAATATCACTGAGTGCTTTGCTATTGATTTGACTGCCTTCGAGTTGTTTCTTGGCAGGCGCCGCATCTAGATGATCACCTTTGGCTTGGTCTTGAGTATAAGTGCTCAGCAATAAGCCTTTCCCTGCACGTACTGCGCCCCATTGGTCTGTACGCAACTCAAAGCCCTCTCCACGATCATCACTGGTTTCTGTTTCTTTTGGATGGCTGAGATTACCCAAGTTGAGCTGACTGGCTCCATGACTGCTGTGTAACTGACTGCTGATCTGGTTGGGTGTGTCATCAAAGCGTAGCTGATTATAGCCACTACCCTGATATTCCTTAGTTTTAATCCCTGCTAACTTTTTAGTATCTGGCAATTTGCCTTTGTCATCAAATTTGGCTGGATAGCGATACCCTTCATGAATTCGCCCTAGTACAAAGGGTTTGTCAATGTCACCATCACTGAACGAGATCATGACGATTTCTCCAACCCTTGGTAAGAATCTTGCCCCATAGCCTTCTCCTGCCCATGGCGTTAATACATCCACCCAAGCCGAGTCGGTATCATTATCGTTCGCGCCTGCGCCACCATCATGTTGGTGGTCTTCGTGACGGGTAAATAAGAATCTTACTTTGATACGTCCCCATTCATCGACATAGATTTCCTCTCCACTCGGTCCGACGACTCTCGCTCGCATTGGATATGCGATTGGTCGATGTTTTAGCGGATTGTATTCAGGAACAACGGCTATATTGCGTCGTTGTAGGATGAGTTGATTCGCTTGGCGTTGTTCGCTGTTGTTTGTGGTGATATGCGTGAATTGCCATTGGCTTTGTTTCAATAACGTTTCAACTTGATGAGACAAATCTTTCGGTAAATTATTTTGGTTATAGAAGGTTTTGGAGATGATCAAGAACTGCCGATCAGCGGAATCTTTTTGATCCAGTATTGGGTGCTGGTAAAGTTCGAAGTAATAGCCGACCTGTGTATCTCTGACTGTCGATACAGCAGTAAATTGTTTGGCTTGAGCGTCATAGTAATCGCTGAGGTTTTGGTTAAAGCGTTCTACTTGAATGTTGCCTGATGGGGTTACTCCATCTTCTCCATTCAGGTCTTGAACCCATGCAGGGCTAAACTGCCATACTTGTTCTAAGCCTAAACTGGCATTGTCATAGTTTTCACTCTGCTGATGCTTACTTAAAACATTGCCTGCGCCTTCTTCTATATCTAATATATCGGCTTGCCATCGTTGGATATGTACAGACGTCGGTTGAAGTGAACGCAAACCTGTCAATGCTGTGATCGTATCTTGTTGTACAACAGCAGAGCTACGATGAAAACGAATAATGCGACGTTCTAAGCTTTTATATTGAGTATTGTCATCAATTAAGCGTAGCTTTTGTGGTTGGATTTGTTCTGTAAAATTGGAAACTTTAAGCTGTGTTTCATCAATCAAAAAATTAATAGATTCTTCACGCATCAAACGAGTTAAAAAATCATAATCGCTTTCAAATGCCTGTATACACAGTGGTCTGACATCGTAATCTTTGCTTAAACCACTGAGGTCCAAAGTTAGACTGGAAGCAAATAATGAACTCCGTTGCACCCATTCAGAAAAAAGTATTTGAATAACGCCAATAACCGACTTTGCCATAAACACACGGCTATTTCTTCGATACTTCCAGAGTGCGGTTGGGTCTTCTACAGTAAGGCGATAAATTGTCAAAGCACCATCAGAAGCCCCTATCTCTGCGTGGGTGACAATTCCAGAAATTCGGTTGAACTCAGATCGATCATTGTCCATGTCAACAGCGACTTGAGACCCGATAAAGCTCTTCAACATTATATTTGATCGTGTCGAAAGACAGATGAGCTGTAAATTTACCCCATCATTGATGGCATGTGTTCCATCGATACGTTGTAAGAATACATGGGCAGTCAAATTGGGATTGCTAAATTGAATATGCAAAGCCCGTTTTTGAGCATTTAAACCAAATTTTTCCAAAACAAAATTAATATTATTGAACATGATTCATTGTGTAATTGTTCTAAATTAATCATCACCATATAATAAAAAATAATATTTTGTCCACCATAAAGTCTTTTTAACATGAATTCCAAATGATTGATTATTTAATAATTTTCACAATATTTTATGATTTATGGTACATATGATGAAATTCAATTTATTGTATAATTTCTTATCAATGTTCTCTTTTATAAAGGACTTTAAAATGGTTTTATATAAACTTAGGGTTAATTAAAAAATTCGTAAAAAAACTCCTTTTTAATTAAAAAAGGAGTTTTAAGCTTTTTACTCATAATGATTAAAACAGAAAATAGCGCTGTGCCATTGGCAAAACTTCCGCAGGCTCACAGGTCAAATGCACTCCATCCGCACGAACCTCATAGGTTTCAGGATGTACATCCATGACTGGACAATAACAATTATGTTTCATGTCATTTTTACTGATATTGCGGGTATTTTTGCATGGTGAAATTAACTTTTTTAGTTGTAGCTTTTCTGCAACTCCCTGATCAATTGCAACCTGTGATAAGAACGTAATACAAGTATTATGAACACCTCTTGGATATGCGCCAAACATCGGACGATAATGAACGGGCTGTGGCGTAGGAATTGAAGCATTAATATCACCCATTGGCGCCGCAGCAATCATTCCACCTTTAATAATCATTGATGGTTTAACTCCAAAGAAAGCAGGTTTCCATAACACCAAATCTGCCAACTTTCCTTCTTCTACTGAACCCACTTCGTGACTCAAACCATGAGTAATCGCAGGATTGATGGTATATTTTGTGATATAACGCTTTACACGATTGTTATCGTGATATTCATTATCGCCCTCCAATGGTCCACGCTGCACTTTCATTTTATGTGCAGTTTGCCATGTTCTTAAAATCACTTCCCCCACACGTCCCATCGCCTGAGAATCCGATGACATCATTGAGATAGCACCCAAGTCTTGTAAAATATCTTCTGCGGCAATCGTTTCCCTACGGATACGACTTTCTGCAAAAGCGACATCTTCCGCAATTGCTGGGTCTAAATGATGACAAACCATGAGCATATCTAAATGCTCATCAATGGTATTGATTGTATAAGGTCGTGTTGGGTTGGTAGAAGATGGCAAAACATTCGCTTGTCCAATAGCTTTTAAAATATCAGGTGCATGTCCACCACCAGCACCTTCTGTATGATAGGTATGGATTGTACGATCTTTAAAAGCTGCTAATGTTTCTTCCAGAAAACCACCTTCATTTAAAGTATCGGTATGAATTGCAACTTGTACATCATACTCGTCTGCGACGGTCAGGCAATTATCGATTGCGGCTGGGGTAGAACCCCAGTCTTCATGAAGTTTCAGTCCAACCACACCTGCTTGAATTTGTTCTTCAATCGGCGCAGGTTGACTTAAATTTCCCTTGCCCAATAAACCGATATTCATGGGTAAGTCATCTATCGCTTGTAACATCGTCGCAATATGCCACGGGCCTGGCGTAACAGTCGTGGCTGATGTTCCTGCTGCTGGTCCAGTACCACCGCCAATCATTGTGGTCGTTCCAGACATCAATGCTGTTTCGACTTGTTGTGGGCAAATCCAATGGATATGTGTGTCTATACCGCCTGCTGTCAATATTTGTCCTTCACCTGCAATTACTTCAGTTGCTGCGCCCAATGGAATATTAATGTCTGGTTGAATATCAGGGTTGCCTGCCTTGCCAATTTTCCAGATTCGACCATTTTTTAAGCCTACATCTGCCTTGATTATTCCCCACCAATCGACAATCAAAGCATTGGTAATCACCGTATCAGCAACTTCATTTGCCAATAGTTGTGACTGCCCCATACCATCACGAATGACTTTACCTCCACCAAATTTAACCTCTTCACCATAGATGGTTAAGTCCTGTTCAACTTCAATAAATAGCTCAGTGTCAGCTAATCGGACACGATCTCCCACTGTAGGACCAAACATCTCTGCATAAGCACGGCGTGACATTTTCATTGTTATTTATCCTGTGGGTCTAGTTTGCCCATAATACGACCTGCGAAACCATAAACTTCACGTTTACCTGCTAGTGCAACGATTTCTACATCACGACTTTGCCCCGGTTCAAAACGCACAGCCGTGCCTGCTGCAATATTTAAACGAAAGCCTTTGGCACGCTCTCGATCAAACTGCAAAGCATCATTGGCTTCATAAAAATGAAAATGCGAACCCACTTGAATCGGACGATCGCCCAGATTTGCCACACTCATTTTTAAGACTTCACGTCCAACATTCATTTCAATATCACTATCAGGAGTGATAATTTCGCCAGGTATCATCGCCTTGCTCCCAAATTTAGAATTTTATTTTATTCAATCGGTTGATGAACAGTGACTAACTTTGAACCATCTGGAAAAGTTGCTTCAACCTGCACTTCAGCAATCATCTCTGCAACACCATCCATCACATCTTCACGATTGAGTAATGTCGTACCATAATGCATCAGTTCGCTGACCGTCATGCCATCACGTGCCCCTTCAAGCAATGCTGCGGAGATAAAAGCAATGGATTCCGGATAGTTCAGTTTTAATCCACGTGCTTTACGTCGTTCTGCAACCAAACCAGCGGTAAAAATCAGAAGTTTGTCTTTTTCAGTGGGGTTGAGTTCCATGGTTTATTCCTAAAATAATGATCTGTTTCACATGCAATATTTATGCAACAATATTTGCTATGAGCTGGAATTTTACGTTCGCCAAATTCTTGGAAATTCTTCATCTAAATCAAACCAAAAACGTCTCAATTTGGCACGAATTGCCGCAAAAGCATCATGGCAATGTCGAACATCATCACCAAGATAACGAGCACAGACCACATCACCCAATAAAGTTAAAGTCACTGGCAGATTCATTCTCATGATTAATTCTCGGATTAAGTCGATATGCTGATCCAAATAAAAACTTGAACGAAACTTTTCAGGTGGTACAGCCCAAAAACTTCCCATCACTGCATGCTGATTCATTCCTAAACAAGAACTCAGCCAACGATCATTGCCTTTAAAATACAGTGTATCTGCAACCAATAATTGTTCATTGCGTTTTAATTTAAATTTATTTTTATAAGCACCTGTTTGAAATTTTTCTTCACGTGCCTGTCGCCCAATCACCAACATATCCCAACCAATGAAACTCGCAAGTAAATCAAGTTGGATAATCGTTTCAGAATGGGCATTTGCGCCATCAAACAACATGGTTTCTTGTGGCAACCATTCAAAAACCGCATCTTTTTCTACGTGAATATAAATGTGTTGGAACGCTTGCTTGGCATTGGTTCGGTACCATTTTCCTGCACCCGGTGTGGTAACCAATGCATGTGCAGAAGCATCGACATGAATATCAAAAGTTAAATGGTCACCACCTGCAATACCCGCAGGTGGGTGTACAATAATGGCATGACAAATTCCTGTTCTTTCTGGCCAAAGCATTTTTTGAACACGAACAGGACCATAATGCTTACGATGACTCAATACAGTTCGATCAGCCTGCGCCTTAAAGCCTAATTCTAATTTGGCATACCACAAAGAATCATGGCATTGCTGGGTAATTAAATTTGTCATGAACGTTTTATACATTAAAGGCTTTTAACGGTTTATCGGACATCAAGCCAGTCCAATGACAGCGACTAATGCAGCCAATGTGCCTATGATCTGCTTTCCATAAGGTACATATTTTTTAATCAATGCACCGAAACCTAATCCGCCTGCATAGATCAGCGCCATTGCTGTGACCATACCTAAAACTAAAAGGCTTGCATGACCAGATTGGCCTAATTCTGCACCATGTGCGACGCCGTGAAAACTTGCCAATAACACAGCTACAATCGGTAAGGCTTGATTTGATTTAGTCCATAATGCAACCGCCAATAAAACCAAAGAAGCGATAATGCCATACTCAGCAACCGATGTTGGGATAAGACCTTGACTACCAATCATAAATCCGCCCACCATTGCGATGGCAAGACCAATCAAACCAAATAATTTCCAGCGTTGGTTTGCTGTCCACATCAACACGCCAAAAGCGATTGCCATCATCAAATGATCTAAACCTGTAAATGGGTGAATAAAACCAGCCCAAAAACCTGTGTGATGATCATGCCCGGGATGAGCCAAAGCCAAAACAGGGATATATGCGGTCAGCGCAATCGAACTTTTCTGAATTAAACGCATATCAATTCTCCTTCAATTTTTATTAACTTTTTACAATATTTAATTTGCCAACTAAGCTTTAAATAAGCCTTGTTTTTCTATGAATTCAATAATTTGACTTAAACCATCTTGCGTTTTCATATTTGAAAATAAAAATGGTTTTTCACCTCGCATACGCTTTGCATCTTGATCCATGACGTCAAGATTTGCCCCAACCATCGGTGCTAAATCTGTTTTATTAATAATCAGTAAGTCTGATTTGGTTATTCCTGGTCCGCCTTTGCGTGGAATTTTCTCACCGCCTGCAACATCAATCACATACAAAGTGAGATCCGATAATTCTGGACTAAATGTTGCTGCTAAATTATCTCCACCACTTTCAATAATAATCAGTTCTAGTCCATCAAATTTTTCACAAAGATCATCTATTGCAGCAAGATTAATTGAAGCGTCTTCACGGATTGCTGTATGTGGACAGCCTCCAGTTTCAACACCAACGATTCGGTCAGGCGACATGGCTTCATGACGTGTTAAAAAGTTAGAGTCTTCTTTGGTGTAAATATCATTGGTCACCACAGCCATGTTGTATTTATTACGCAATGCTAAACAGAGATTTAAAGTTAAGGCTGTTTTTCCAGAGCCTACAGGTCCACCAATTCCGACACGTAAAGGGCTTCGTTCTGTCATGATTTTTTCCTTTTTCTGTGCATAATACCGAGTCATCAAAAAGATGCTTAAATCAGTACGTGTTTAACTATGATCTAAATAATCGTGAATATTGTGTTTCATGCGACATACTTAACATCGCATAATTAGGTAAAGCACTACTCAATTCATCATCTTCCAGTTGTAGCGCTTGTTCAATTGCTTGAGGAATTAAACTGTGTAGATGCCATAAAATTCTTTGTCCACTCATTTGTCCAAGTGGAACAGTCTTTACTGCTGCAAGCACTTGGTTTTCTAAAACAGTGAAGGTGTAAGCAGTCAATACATCATGCAAATTCAGTTTTAGACTGCCACACAAATGTGCATAAACTGGGACAAAGCCAAATTGCTTTTTCACTTCAACTTTTTCTAAAAGTACATCTCGAATCCATGCATTTAAAGAAAATGCCAATTGCTGGGATTCAGCCAACAACTCTTTAGATTCACGGCTGGCTCGATAAAAATTTGCCCAGACTAAAAACTGTTCATCATTCGAATAATGTTGCATCAAGCGTTTTAAGATCGGCAATTCAAAACGCACTAACAACATCTCTAACACTTCATCAAAGTAACCAATACTTGAAGCCTCATCATGAATTAAGCCTTGTTCAATCGCACTTTCTACACCTTGCGAATAGCAATAGGTACCAATTGGCAAAGCTGTGGACGACAGCGTGAGTAAACTGAGTAATTGCGTTGCATTAGTGATGGACATGGTGCAAAGCCTTGATTGGGCTTAAACGATGGTCATGTTGATGTTGTGCATAAGCCCCACTTTCAGGCTCAAACGGATGTTCAACTTCATTAACAGTCAGCCCAAGCCCTATAATCATTTCAGCGAGCACATGATCTGGTTCAAAGTAAAGTGCCGTTGGTGTCAGCATTAAAGGCACATGGCGATTACCGAGATGATAAGCAGCTTTTAATAAATCAAAACTATTCGACGCAATCACTTGCATCAACTTTTCAGGCTTAGCATCTATTCTTAATACCTCACCGTGTTCAGTTGCGATATAAGACCCACTTCGCAAAATACCTGTTCTTGGTAAATCTGCACCAATATCGTGCCCATTATCTAAAGTTGCACGAAAACGGCTCTTTTGCCGAGTATCAAAAGTGAGCGCTACACTTTCTACTGTTTTATCTGGGTGTATGCTTTCTAAACGTTGTGTATAAATTT
>WNDP01000049.1 GCA_009912575.1 Acinetobacter bereziniae | reverse complement strand
AGACGTAACAACTCAGCACTGGATTGGCTGATGTCTACATAAATTGGATCAAGTTGCTGAATCGTGACTAGAGCATTCGCCTGATTTGCTGTGACTAAAGCACCAGCAGTGACAGATGAACGACCTGATTGACCAGAAATAGGCGAACGAACAGTTGAATAACCTAGGTCAATTTGTGCATTTTTAACAGTCGCATTTGAAGCTGCGATATCTGCTTCAGCGAGTTTGATTTGTGCAAGCAAATCATCATATTCTTGTTTCGAAACAGCATTGATACCGACAAGTTGACGATAACGATTTGCCTTAACTTGTAAAGCATTTACATTTGCTTGCTGACGAACTAAAGCTGCTTTTGCATTGTCTAAGTTTGCACGGTTGGCACTCGAGTCAATCTCATAAAGAGGCTGACCTTCACGAACAAAACTACCTTCAGTAAACAAACGCTTTAAAATCACGCCACTTGTTTGTGGGCGAACTTCAGAAATTTGATATGCCGAAGTACGACCAGAAAGTTCAACAGTTTGTTCAACGCTTTGTGGTTGAGCAACAATGACACCAACTTCAGTCGGCGGCATTTTTTGGGCAGCACCACCAGCTTCTTGTGCTGATTTAGGATCTTTGCTGCAACCTACAAGTGCAATACTTGTTGCGAGAGCACAAGCAGTAAGGGCAGGAGCCCAAAGCTTTGCCGACATCATTATTCCACCTCGTTTAGATTCTTATCTAAAAATAATTTGTTCTGACTTAACGTTTCTGGTGTCAATATGAACCATAAAATAGCGGCCCATATGAAACCTATACCCCATCCAGTGAGTACATCAGTTGGGAAATGTGCTCCCAGATAAATTCTAGAGACCCCCATGCTTAGAAACCATAAAAAGCCCCCAAGCCAATCCATTTAACGTGGTGATGCTTTTGAAATATAAACATAATCGAACAATATACAATAGCAGCATAAATACTGTGAGCACTGGGAAATGAAGCACCATAGGTTTGCACCATCTGGTAGATTTCATCAGGCCGTGGGCGATTGACTAGATATTTGATTATCCAACCGATTGCTGAAGCACCGAGTAACCCAATACTGATCATCAATAGATTTGCATACTGTTTTAGGCGTATGAAATATACATTACATAGCCCTGCAATCACGATCATCGACGGTAAACCGCCTAGGTAGGAGAGGCTAAGTGCAACACCATTTAAAATTTCTAAACGGTGCGAACTCATCCATTCAACACTATAAAAATCAAAATGTTGTATCTGGTTTATGGTTAAACCAATACTCCCAATAAGTAAACTTATACAGCCAATGAGGAGCAGTACATAAGGCATAAAATGACTAAAATGACCTAGAGTATATAAACTGTGTAAGTTAAGTTTATTTAATGCACTGAAGTGTACTCGCCAGTACACTTTTTTTCAAGTGAGTAAAATTAGTTAATTTATACTAATTTCTTTTTGTAAAATATTTGACAATTTGCACAAAAAATAACAAAAAGTTTAGTGATTTAGTTTGTTTTTGTGGAGTTGCTTCGTCTTCAAGTTGTAAAGGTTGTTTCGGTGGCCAGAAAAAATCAATAGGACGTGTTGAAAAGTGGGTAAATATAAGTTTCGCTAAAGGTTTCCACTGAGAAAAACGCACTTGTCTTGCTCTTAGAGCCACAATAATGGTTAAAGTGAAACTTACAAATAAGTTGGTAAACCCAATACACAAAACGCCCAGAAAAGATACGATGATTAAACCAATGTCGGGAGAGCCATTAATCGTCATTAAACCTTGAATAAAGTTTGCCGATGCAAAGGCAATATGGCGAATATCAATGGGTAAACCCAAAATAAAGCCGATCGTTCCCATACTTCCTAGCATGATACCAAACAGGAAGTTACCTGCCAGTGCCCCCAAGTTTCGCTCAATATAATCTGCAAATTTATTCAGTCGCTCTTGTCCCAAGAGTTTTTTCCATTTGGTGTGGGCCTTTAACCGTGGACCTACTTTGCGATAGACCGACATATTGTCGAAATATCCCGCAATTAATCCCGATAAAAATAAACAAACACCTGCAATCGCTGCATGCGGAATAGCCAGAGATGTAAATGGATTCAAGCTATGCAATAAGATTGTGGCTTTTGCATGAGTAAGCAAAGGTTCATGGGTTGCCAGTTGCCATAGATAAGTAATAACTGCGGCAGTTGGAATCGCAATCGAAATATTCCCCAAGATAGCAATAAATTGAGTGCGGATAATATTAATAATTAGCCCCGCAAGTTCTGCGATTTGTGCTGTTTTAGAGCCTTTTTGATGCTGAACTGTAGAGGCAAGTGCAGCAGCGGTCATCGCTGGTTGTTTGGTGGCAACGGTAAAGTGCAAAACATGGATGAGAATAAAACCCAGTGAGTAATTCATGCTATAAAGAAAAGCATGCATAAAAGGGGCAAGTACTAAACGTGCAGTAAGGATTTTAAGCGACGCCATTGTCGCAATGATGACCCCTGCACCGGCTGCGGCTTTATACATCCCCAAAAAGCCATTTTTATCTGTACTTACATAGTGTTCGCCTGTTTTACTTGAATTTTCAGTAACTTGTAGTGCAATTAATTCGCTGTTGGTTTTCAATAAATCACGAACACTGGTTTCGCTATAGTGGGCATGGACCAAATCAGTCAGTAATTCACCACACAGTTGATAGCGGATACGATCTTCTTCGACCAACAGGTTTAACAGGAGCTCGATCCGATCTAGACATTGTTCTAATAAAGACAACAAATAGGTCAAACTTAAACTGACACCAATCCGTTTGATCGCACGGCGAATTTTAAAAACCACATCACGGCATTGTTCAATCATCACCAATGCCTGATCAGCATCAGGTGGAAGGCTTACAGCATACTGATCTTGATCACGGTGTTGTTTTTTATAGGCTTCTATAAATTCTACAATTTCACGGTTTTGCACCAAAAAAGGCGATTCATATTCCTGTAATTCAGGATAAGCATTGATAAATTCAGGATATAAGCCAATACCACTAATACGGTAGGAGAGTATTGTTACAGCTTTAATGATATCTCGTTTGATGCCTAACTTATCATCGCTATAGCGATGACCTTGGTTGAGCAGTTGAAACAATTGTTCCCAGTTATTGGCATCTATGTTTTCAAGCCAAAACTTATCACTACGCTGAAAAAATACTTTCCCAACTAAATCTTTGAGTTCTGTTTCATTCGGTAATAAAGGGAGGAAGTGAGCACCGATACGTTGCCCAAGCTGATTCCAGAAGCCATCTAAGGATAAGATGCCACTATCGGCATATAATCCAGCTTGTTTATAGTGATTGACTAACTTTAGTAAGTAGCCTTGAAATGCTGAGGATGCATTTGGAGTAAGCAATAATGCCTGAATTAATGCATTGAATTTATCTTGAATTTCTTCTAAATCGCGGGTGTCATTGGGTCTGATCCGTTTGACTAATGCAATTAAAATATCAGGATTTGGAACAACTTTTGGATCATCAAGTTGTTCCTGCATAAGGAGAAAAAGATCATTAAAATGTATATGCATAAGCCTTGTTAAATTTTATTGAATGCGATGTAAGGCAAGTTGCGCTAAGTTATACAGTGCTTGACGGTATTCAGATTCAGGTAAATGGTTCAGTGCTTGGATTGCCGCTTGTGTTTCTTCATTTGCGCGACGGCTACAATAATCCAAAGCACCAGAAGTTTGAACGATTTGAATAACACGCTCTAAATCTGTAGTTCCACCAGTTGCAATACTCTTACGAATAATTTCGTGCTCTTCGCCCTGTATATTTGCTAAAGCAGAGATTAATGGCAAAGTCGGTTTACCTTCCATTAAATCATCACCAATATTTTTACCTAATGTTTCAGCGTCAGAAGTATAGTCTAAAATATCATCAATGATTTGGAAGGCATTGCCAAAATGTCCAGCAAAAAGGCGGAGCGGTTCACGATATTGTGGTTGACCCGCAAGAATGGCTGCACCTTCTGTGGCTAACTCAAACAAACGTGAAGTTTTACCGTGAATAATATCTAAATAAGTTTGTTCTGTCGTTTCTGGTTGATGCTGTGCTTGAAGCTGTAAAACTTCACCTTCCGCAATTTCGCAGGTTCCTGTCGAAAAATCTTTCAACAACACCATATTGTCGAGATCAACCAGTAAATCAAAGGCACGTGAAATTAGAAAGTCACCGACCAAAACAGCGGTTTGGTTATTCCACGTTGCATTTGCAGTTGGACGACCTCGGCGTAAACCTGATTCATCTACAACATCATCATGTACCAGTGTTGCGGTATGTAGCATTTCAATGATGGCCGCAAGTTTACGGTAGGGCTCCATTTGTGTGTCTGTTGCACCGCAGGCTTTTGCTGCAAGTAAACACATGATCGGGCGCATACGTTTACCGCCAGCTTCGACCACATGTTTACTGACCGCCATCACTAAAGCAACTTTAGAGGTAATCCCTTCATTAATAAACTTGTCCATTGCAGCAAAGTCTGTTGCAACAGGAGCGAGAATATCTTGCTTAAAGTCGATAGTCATCGGGTGGGAGCCTCATGCAAATGCGTTATAAGTCGTTAGTGTAACAATTAACATGTTTGAATGTTGCTTTTGGAGGCAGACATCGTGCCTGAATCTTAATGATTTGTTCTTTATTTGTCCAAAAAAGCATAAAACATTCTGTACATTGTACTTTTGAGCTACATAGTAGCCGATTTGTTTTAAAAATCTATTTCAATTTAATAAAAAAAATCACATTTTCAAGGGCTAAACCTTAAAATAAAGCTTTTATTGCGATTAATTTGTAGACAATGCTAATATTTGATGAAAATGACTTGTTGTTTAATTCATTATCACTTAAAATCTTTGCCCTTGTATAACCCCCAGTGGCGTTCGTCTTAAGATCGGTATATTCCTTTATCGGCACGACGACACGGGTAAGTTGGAGTACGTTATGTACGCAGTAATCCAAAGCGGTGGTAAACAGCACCGTGTTGTTGAGGGTGAAACCCTTAAAGTTGAATTGTTGAAAGCTGAAACAGGCGCAACGATTACATTTGATGATGTATTAATGGTTGTGAATGGCGAAAGCATTCAAATCGGTGCTCCAGTTGTAGCTGGCGCAAAAGTAACTGCAGAAGTGGTTAGTCACGGTCGCCATGACAAAATCCGTATTATTAAAATGCGTCGTCGTAAGCACTACCGTAAACAACAAGGTCACCGTCAATGGTTTACCGAGTTGAAAATTACTGCGATCGCAGGTTAATCACTAGGAGTATAGAGACATGGCAACTAAAAAAGCCGGTGGTTCGACTAAAAACGGTCGTGATTCGAACCCTAAAATGTTAGGTGTTAAAATGTACGGTGGTCAAGCTGTGACTGCTGGTAACATTATCGTTCGTCAACGTGGTACAGAATTCCACGCTGGTACAAACGTAGGTATGGGTCGTGACCATACTTTATTTGCTACTGCTGACGGCGTAATCAAATTTGAAGTGAAGGGTCAATTTGGCCGTCGCTATGTATCTGTTGAAGTGTAAGCTTTAATGGTTCGAAAAAGCCCGCTTTATTGCGGGTTTTTTATGTTCGATTGACACTTTTCATAAAAAATAAGCTTCATAATGATGGATATTTTTCTACATATTGCACTAATAACAATACAAAACTTCTTATTTTCTCAATTATTACTGACATGAATTAGTTTAAGATAAGTCATCTAACTCATAACATTCTGCATGTGTTGATATGCAGACATAGCAAAGGTGAACATATGAATATGCTTCGTAAAACGATGGGTGCAGTAGCAGTAAGTGCAGCACTGCTTGCACCTGTAATGAGCACAACAGTTTTTGCAGCAACTGCTGCATCGGAGCAACAAGCCACTGCAAATCTTGTAAAACAGCTCAGTGGTGTAAAAAGCTTTACAGCAAATTTTGAACAAACCACCAAAGCAACACAATCTGGTAAGGCCGCACAGAAAAAAGGCTTAACTGCGCAGCATATGAACCAAACATTTAAAGGGGTAATGAAAGTTGAGCGCCCTGGAAAGTTTTATTTTTATTGGGAAACCACAACCCCTGCAAAACAAAGTATTGTGACCTCAGGGCGAACTGTATGGATTTATGATCCTGATTTGCAGCAAGCGGTTAGACAAAGTTTAGATGAGCAAGTCGCGAATACTCCTGCATTGTTATTAAGCGGAAATACTCAGCAAATTCAAAAGGCATATCGAATTACCCAACCAGATGCAGGAAAAACCTATTACACACTTTATCCGAAGCTAAAGGATGGGGCTTTCCAAAGTCTAACAATAAGTTTTGGTGCTAAAAATGCACCTACATTGATGATCTTGCAAGATTCACTGGGGCAAACGACCACTGTACGTTTTAACAATGTGAATGTGAATGCTTCAATTCCTGCTTCAACCTTTAATTTTGTACCACCGAAAGGTACAGATATTATTGATCAATAATAGATTTTTTCTAAAAAGCAACCTTTCGGTTGCTTTTTTTATTGCAACATCAATCAACCCAAGAAGGATAATTATAATGTGATGTTGTGTAGGAGGGTGTGCAAGAAATCTTGTACTTTCTTGTTTAAGGCAATCGAAAGCATGAAATAGCTTCATTCATACAGTAAAATCTAAGATCATTAACAATTATGAATATTAATTTGAAATTTCTAGTTTTATGATAAAAGAAATCTCTAATTATGCTTTATGACATGGTAACGCAAGTGAATTTAAAAACAGGATTGGTCGCATCAGCACTATTTTCAGTCTTACTGATCGCTACAGGTTGTCAAGAAAAGCCAGCTTCTCAGACAGAACAAGCAGGGGTGAGCACTGCAAAATCGGTACAAATCCCGCTGATTCAGGCAACAGTTCAACGTGTAGATGCTGTAAAAAAACAGTTTTGTGATGAAGATGGTTGCACGCAGTACGATTTGCAGAGTGTGAAAAGCAATGTACCGTGGATTGATGAGTATTTTCTAAATCGAATTAAAAAAGATGTACCGGGCGCTTTTGAGAAAGACCAAGGGCATGCTCCAGCCGAAGGTGAAGCGCAGACATCTCCAAAAGGGCTCAATCAAAATTCAATTTATGTTCGTTTTATCTCTCAACAAAATAATTTAGCCACTTTTGTGATTCAGACTTATACCTATGCAGCAGGAGCTGCACATGGCATGTATCATAATGAATATGTGACCTTTGATTTAAGCACACAAAAGCGTTTAGCGCTTACCGATATTTTAAAACCGAATGTAGAAGCCAAAGTGGCAGAGCAACTTTATGATGCTAACGCTAACTGGTTAATTCAAAAAGATATTACACGTGATAAATTGCAGTTGAGTGATAACTATTATTATGGGGTAAATGGGATTGTCTTTGTGTACCCATTATATGAATTAACCTCTTATGCAGAAGGTATGCCAGAGCTTAAGCTGCCGTATCAGACTGCCAAAGATTTAATTAAACCTGAATACTTACCAAGCTTGCCTCAGGTTGAACCTGTAGCAGAGCAAGCTGCAACACCATAAATGTGTTGTCAAATCATACAATTCACAATGGTATAATGCTCTGTCACTGTATTTTTTGCAGTGAAGAGCTTACACTATAGCCAGTTTTTTTCTTAGCTTAGATTGACTATGATCGACCCAAAATTAATCCGAAATAATATCGAGGCTGTTAACTTAGCCTTGGCAAAACGTGGTGTGCAACTGAATGTTGAAGAATGGGCATCACTAGAAGCTCGCCGTAAAGAAATTCAGTCTAAAACTGAAAACTTACAAGCGGAACGTAATTCGGGTGCGAAACAAGTTGGTCAAATCAAAAAGTCCGGTGGCGATGCTTCTGAAATCATGGCACGTATGGGTGCGATTGGTGATGAAATCAAAGCGGCCGAAGTTGCATTAAATGAACTTCAAGCTGAGCTTGATGCGAAATTGATGTCTATTCCAAATTTACCACATGAGTCTGTACCTGAAGGTAAAGATGAGAGTGATAATGTTGAAATCCTGAAATGGGGAACACCTCGTCAATTTGATTTTGAAATCAAAGATCACACTGATCTTGGTGAAATGATGGGTGGTTTAGAGTTTGAAACTGCCACGAAATTGACAGGTACACGCTTCAGTGTGCTCAAAGGTCCTCTAGCTCGTCTACAACGTGCGTTGACACAATTCATGTTGGATACACATACGCTTAAAAATGGTTATACCGAAGCTTATGTTCCTTATCTTGTCAATGCTGATTCATTACGTGGAACGGGACAATTACCTAAATTTGAAGAAGACTTATTCAAATTACAAGGCGAGAAAGAATATTATTTGATTCCGACGGCTGAAGTTCCTTTAACCAACTTTGTTCGTAATGAGATTATTGATGCTGATCGTTTACCTCTGAAGTATGCAGCACATACACCGTGTTTCCGTAGTGAAGCAGGTTCATATGGTCGTGATACTCGTGGTTTGATTCGTCAGCACCAATTTGACAAAGTTGAAATGGTTCAAATCGTTAAGCCTGAAGACTCAATGGATGCATTGGAAGCTTTGACTGGGCATGCAGAAGGTATTTTACAAGCACTGGGCTTACCGTATCGTAAAATCGTTTTATGTGGCGGAGATATGGGCTTTGGCGCATGTAAAACTTATGATTTAGAAGTTTGGGCTCCAAGTCAAAATACTTATCGTGAAATCTCTTCTTGTTCAAATATGTGGGATTTCCAAGCACGTCGTATGATGGCTCGTTATCGTGCAGACCAAAAGAAAACTGAACTGGTTCATACCCTAAATGGTTCTGGATTGGCTGTAGGTCGTACTTTGTTGGCAGTGATGGAAAATTATCAACGTGCTGATGGTTCTATTGAAGTGCCAGAAGTATTACGTCCGTACATGGCTGGTGCAACATTCATCGATTAAGTTGCTATCTGCTGACCAATGCGCCCGTTTTGTGCATAAATATTGCTTAGTACAATCAGATTTGAACTTTTGAGGAACACTGTGGAAATTTTCCCAATTTCATTAAAATTGCAAGGGCAACCTTGTCTGATTGTTGGTGGTGGGCATATTGCCTACCGCAAAGCAGTATTATTGGCTAAATCAGGTGCAGTTATTTATGTGGTTGCCCCTGATATAGAGGCAGATCTTTTAGAGATTGTTCATTCTACGCATGGACAATATCATCCGGAAAAATTCAACGTACAACTGAGCCTAAGTCATTATCGCTTAGTGATTGCTGCAACCAATGATAAAGCTGTAAACCAAGCTGTATTTGAGCATTGTGAAGATCTCAATATATTGGTCAATAGTGTAGATGACCCTCCGCACTGTCGTTTTATGGTGCCTGCCATTATTGATCGTTCTCCGTTGGTTATTTCAATTGCGACCAATGGTGCTTCTCCGGTTCTTTCTAGACAAATTCGCACTCAACTTGAAGCTTCTATTCCACATGGGATGGGGAAGCTTGCTGATTTTTCTGGAAAATGGCGTAAAGCGGTAAAAGAACAGATCATCAATCCTGATGAGCGTCGTATTTTTTGGGAAGACTTATATGCCAGCCCTTTAAAAGAGCAGGTGTTTAATGACAACTTGATCGAGGCAGATCGTCTGATTGAGCAAGCTTTAAACAAATGGCAAAAGCCGCAAGGTGAGGTATATTTGGTTGGTGCAGGACCTGGTGATCCTGAGCTTTTAACTTTAAAAGCGCTGAGATTGATGCAACAAGCAGATGTGATTATTTACGACCGCTTGGTTTCACCGCCCATATTAGAATTATGTCGCCGTGATGCTGAAAAGATATATGTCGGTAAAGCACGATCAAATCATTCGGTACCTCAAGATGGAATCAATGCTTTACTGGTCAAATATGCCGCTGAAGGTAAGCGTGTATGTCGTTTGAAAGGTGGTGATCCATTTATTTTCGGACGTGGTGGTGAGGAAATTCAGGAGCTTTTCGCTGCAAACATTGCTTTTCAAGTGGTGCCCGGTGTAACGGCTGCTTCTGGTTGCTCTGCTTATGCAGGAATTCCACTGACACATCGAGATTATGCGCAGAGTGTACGATTTCTAACAGGACATCTCAAAGAAGGTTCGCCTGAGCTACCATGGAATGAGTTGGTATATGAAAATCAAACACTGATTTTATATATGGGCTTGGTTGGATTAGAAAAAATTTGTGAAAATTTGATTGCACATGGTCAACGCCCAAATATGCCAGTGGCTTTAATTTCTAAAGGTACGACACCTGATCAAAAAGTCGTGGTGGGAACTTTGGCTGACATTGCGTCAAAAGTTGAAGAAAACCATATACAAGCGCCTACTTTGACCATTATCGGTGAAGTGGTAAGTTTGCGTGAACAGTTACAGTGGCAATAAAATCTTTCTAATCTTTTGTTGATGAAAGAGATATTCTCTTTTTTAAATATTTAGGTTAGATTTTGAAAAGTAGAGATCTCCCGTGATTCATGTTGTTTTATACGAGCCTGAAATTCCTGCAAATACAGGGAATATCATTCGTCTATGTGCCAACACAGGCGCTCAATTACATCTAGTCAAGCCTTTGGGTTTTGAACTGGATGATAAGAAATTGCGTCGTGCTGGTCTGGATTATCATGAATGGGCACATATGAAAGTTTGGGAAAACTTTGCAGAATGTTTGGTACATTTAAAGCAACAAGGGATTGACCTTGATGCGATTTATCCTTTGACGACCAAAGGCACTGAGACACCACATACCTCGGATTTAAATCGCCCTGTTGCTTTGTTAATGGGACCAGAAACACGTGGTTTACCTGAAGATGTGAGAATGATGTTTCCTCAGCAACATTGGATTCGTTTACCTATGGCACCAAATTCACGCAGTTTAAATTTATCCAATGCGACTGCGGTGATTCTTTATGAAGCATGGCGTCAGCAAGATTTTAAAGAATTAAAATAAAAATCATAACCCATCGTAATAGATGGGTTTTTATTCATATTCATTTATGATTGCCTTTTTGGACGGATCAAGGAAATTTGACTTGAATAAACGATTTCATCCGATTGGGATTTGCCTTTAAAGTCCCTAATTCGAATATTTATTTTAATTTTCGCTCTTTTTTGCAATATACCAAATATTTGAGTGATTCTTTCTTTTATAGCTATAAAATAAATCAGATTTTAACTATTTGTTTGGCCCTAAATACGTCACTTTTTCAGATTTCGGTATACCTTTGTAATCTGTGATTAAGATATTCAGTTTAATTTTTTCTCCTTTTTTTAATTCTGAACGATTTGGATAATCACTTAATCGTTGTTCGATGATCTGTCCAACATAGTATTTACAGCCACTGTCTGCTCGCCCAGATGCGTGCGCTTTTTCGACAATGCCTTTTATGAAGAGAGATGTTTCCTCAACTTCACCTAAGCCATCTTTATTGATATATAAAGTACGTGTAGAAGTATTTTCTAAAAGTTTAACCTCTAAATCACAAGAATTTTCATAGGAAGCAAATGCAATATTACTGATTGTAGCCAAGACGAATAAAAATATAATCTTCATTATTTTTTCCTGTTAAAGATTCATTCTTTGAAACATTCATACCTTATACATCCCTGTCATGATATGTAATGCGAGCTGTGCTTTGATTTATTTAAATCCATACTGTTGGTTTTAACTCGGTATATTTCTTAAATCGTGACTGGCTCATTTTTTGATTGAGCTAAATCAAATTGTTTTTGTGCACGTATAACATGTTGCATATTTCCTTCAGCCCATACTTTAAACGAGAGTGAAGTTTGTGCAAATTCATGGCCAAGTGATGTGAGGGCATACTCGACTCTGATCACATTGTTTTCATGAATTGTGCGAGAAATAAACCCATCTCTTTCAAGGATTTTGAGTTTCTGAGAAAGCACTTTTGGAGAAATGCCCAACAGACTTCCGTTTGAGTTTGTGTCGCTGACCAAATCATCGGGATGAATGGTGCAGTGATGAAAGCAATTGATACAGATGGAACAAAAACACTCGATATATCTAAATGTTCAAAATACTCATGCTCTGTACGTATTTGTTGAAATATAGGAAAAATTTTTAAAGTGTTGATGAGAGTATCCATTCAAACACTCAAAAAGGTTTAACCACAAGATTGTTAGTTATATCCAATTTTAAATTTAAAAGTGACTTACACACGAGGATTTATCATGTCAAAAATTGCTGTTGTTTATTATTCAGGTTATGGTCATACCAAAGTGATTGCTGAAACTTTCGCAACTGAAATTGATGCAACATTGATTGAAATTGATCAAGAAGGCAACATTCAAGATCTAGATTGGGAGACCTTAGACGCTGCTGATGCAATTGTATTTGGTGCACCCACTTATATGGCGAATGCACCGTGGCAATTCAAAAAATTTGCTGATGCATCTTCAAAGCGTTGGTTTACACGTGGATGGACAGATAAAATCTTTGGTGGCTTTACCAATAGTGCAAGCTTAAATGGTGATAAGCAAGTGACCTTAATTTCATTACAAACACTTGCATCTCAACATGGGGGGATTTGGGTGAGTTTAGGTTTATTACCTGCAAATACGAAAGATGCAACACGTCAGGACGTGAATAACTTAGGTGGTTCGGTAGGCTTATTGGTTCAATCACCATCTGATGCCAGTGTTGAGGAAATTCCAAGTGGCGATCTGGAAACAGCAAAAGCCTATGCAAAACGTATTCAAGCCATCACTGACAAATTTATTGCATAATTCATGATCCATGCTTCAAAAGCATTGCTTGATTCTATGAAAACAACAAAGGCGCATTCAGCGCCTTTGTTGTTTTAGAACTATTCAAATCATAGATTATTCATGTTCATTATGTTGTGGAGCAGGATAGCGGAAACCGCGAGTTTTATAAGCTAAATAGGCAACACCTAATACAGCCCACGCTAATCCAAGCTTTAATGCCATTTCATCAATTTCAAGCCACATCAAAAACACACTCGCAAAACCAAGTGATGGGATAACCACGTAGTTAATGATTTCTTTCAGTGATTTTGTTCTGCCATCTCTAAGCGCATATCGTGAAATGACTGAGAAGTTCACAAAACTAAACGCAGTTAATGCACCAAAACTAATTAAGTTAACGATATGTTCAAGGTCGAGAAAACCAGCAGAGAGTGCAACAACACCGACGATCAAAATATTATAAGTAGGTGTATGTAGTTTTGGACTGATATGACCAAAAATCTTTTTGTTGATCACGCCATCACGGCCCATGACATACATCAAACGTGATACACCTGCGTGAGCAGAAATACCTGATGCAAGTACCGCAATCACTGCAAAATATAGCACCAGCTTTTTAAACGCAATTCCCGTAATCGCGGTGAGAAGCGTAGTATTGCCAAGTGCTTCCAACATCACAGGTTGAGATTCATCCAGTGGATTAAAGTAAAGGTTGGCATTACTTGGGAAAAACAGCTGAATAAAATAGGTACTAAGAATAAAGATAATACCTGCAATCAATGCTGTAGAGAAAATTGCTTTGGGTAAAGTTTTTTCAGCATCTTTGGTTTCTTCCGCAAGTGATGATAACGCATCAAAACCTGTGAAAGAGAAACACAGAATCGTTGCACCACCAATCAATGCACCAATGGTTGTCATTTCACTCCAAAATGGAGCAAGCGACCATAATTCTGCTTTGTCAGGATTTAATGTGCCGTCAGCATAAACACCTTGAGTAAGGAGTAAATAGACTTCATAGACAAAATAGAAAATGATACCTAACTGTACAACCACGATGGTACTGTTAAATCGTGCGACAAAACGTGAACCAAATAAGTTAATCACTGTCATAATGGCGGTTAAGGCAATTACCCAAATCCAATTGTTAACGTCTGGGAATAAAGCTCTTAAGTAGATATCCGCCAAAATAATGTTAACAAGTGGCGATAATAAATAATCTAACCAAGATGACCAGCCGACCATAAAGCCGACATTAGGATGGATCGATTTTTGCGCATAAGTATAAGCAGAACCTGAAGAAGGGTAACGCTTGATCATATGGCCATAGCTGATAGAGGTTAAAAGAATGGCAACAAGCGCAAAAATATATGAAGTTGGAACGTGTCCGTGGCTTCCGTCTGATACTAAACCGAATGTATCAAATAAGGTAAGTGGCTGAATATACGCTAGACCAATAATGATAATATGCCACAGCACAAGATTTTTTTTCAATTTGGCTGCGGATTGGGTCCCAGTGATATCTGTCAACGGCGTTATCCTCTTAATCGTTGATCAAGGATCAGTCATGTTTAATAAGGATCGTTTGAGACGAACGATCCCCCCTAAGAATAAAACAAAAGTGCGCCAATCTACTCTAAAAAGGTCGCCTTTGTCAGTAACTTTGTTTGCTTTTTTAGCAGAAAACATGCCATCTTGACTAAAAAATAGCTGACTGACCATTCTGCAAGATAAAAGCCCGATGTTTAGAAAAACATCAGGCTATTTCATATGCGTATATTGTCGTAATTTTAAGCAATTACCAAGCTTTTTCTAAGATAGATTTTAAATCTTTCAATGTCGCTTCTTTAGGGTTGAAAATAATTGAGCCATCATTCAGTGCTTTTTCAGCAATTTCGTCAAACTGAGCCTGGGTGACTTTACCTGTTTCACTAAGGGTACGTGGTAATTTAGTTAGACTATTAATACGATCACGCATGGTGTTTAACATTTCAATCGCTTTGTCTGCACGTTGGTTAGCAGGCGTTTGTGCATAAATATCTGCACCAGCAAGTGGTAATAATAATTCAGCAATTTTATCGCCATTCACTTCTTTATTGTACTCTAGTACATAAGGCAGGAATAAATTCATGCATAGACCATGTGGCAAGTGAGCAACTGCACCTAGGGCATGCCCTAATGAGTGGACAATTCCAACCATTGAATTTGAAAATGCGATTCCTGCCATCATAGATGCTTGTGCAAGTTCTAAGCGGCCATTGGCATCACTTGGATTGTCGAGCACATCAAATAAACTTTTGCTGATTTTCTTGATTGCGGCTGTCGCATACGCATCCGAAATCGGATTGGCGGCAATACAAGTATATGCTTCAATCGCATGTGTCATTGCATCCATGGCAGTCATGGCAGTCAAATGCGGTGGCAAGGTTTGAGTCATTCTAGGATCAAGAATAGCGGCATGCGGCATTAAATAATTTGATGCAAAAGCCAGTTTTACATTCTTTTGATTATCAGATACGACTGCTGCCAAAGTCACCTCGGAGCCTGTACCTGAAGTGGTCGGGATCACGAAGAAAGGTTTAAGTGGGCGAGGGAGGTTATGCGCGCCTGAATACTTCAATAAATCATCACCACCTTCTGAAACCAGAATATTGGCTGTTTTAGATGTATCAATCACTGAACCCCCACCAACAGCAATAATCGCATCACAATTATTTTCACGATAAGCTTGGGCCGCAGCACGTACTGTTTCTAGACTAGAGTCTGGAGGAACATCATCAAAAATAATGCCAATTTCGATGTCAGTTGATTCAAAAGCAGCTTCGATTGGCGCTAAAAGATGATTGGCACGAACACCTTTGTCGGTAATAATCATTGGGCGCTTAGCCCCTAATGAAGCCAATTCAAATGGAATATGTTCGAGTGCAGCATGACCAGCGATCACTTTTACAGGACAGAAAAATTCGTAATATGGTTTAGCCATGTGTTAAGCACTCCCTTTTAAATATGATTGGGCAACTTTGAGATAGATATTCGCAGCACCTGTTAATTTTTCTTTTAAGCTTAATTCTGAAGGATATTCCTTGACTGCAAGTTCAGCGACGAGTTTTGGCAAGATCAAGGCTTCCATTTTATTTAAGCAACGCACTAAGCGAATTGCATAAGCGACATCACCATCTGCAATCATGCGGTCATTTGCAAAAGCTTGTGCAGTACTTTCTTGAAATGAAAAAACCAAGAAAGCGTGGTGAACATGCTTAAAAATAATCGAAAGATCTGGTTTATGGTCTAATGATTTGACCAATTCAAGTTGTTGCTTTTGGTTGACCTTGGCAATAAATGCAGCACCATTTGGAAAAACTTTCATGGATAATGTAAAACCAACAGGGAGTACAGATACTTCATGTTTAATTTCATCATCAACTTGACTCGCCATAACCAAACCTCTGCCAATCACATCCATCATGAGCTTGACATAGGCTTGTTCTAAAGCGGGTTTGATAGATTTACTTGAAATCACTCGCTTGTCCCTTTTATGAAGTTGTATTTTGTTTTAGAGTAATTACTCTAATTTGTTTTTAGAGAAAAAGAAAGTGATTTATTTGCAAGTGACTTCATCGTCATTTGATTTTTTCTGTATAACTTCAATCTCACTAAAGTAATTACTTTGTTGGAAATACTCAACCACATCGTTAGACAATTGGGCATAGTCTGGATAGTCTTTGACTAAATCGCAAACACGAATCATCTCTAAACCTGCATAACCGCAAGGGTTAATGGTATGAAAGCCATCTAAATTACAATCAATGTTTAATGCCAAGCCATGATAACTGCGTCCTCTGCGGATTTTAAAACCTAATGAGCCAATTTTACGGTCATTGACATAAACCCCCGGAGCATCAGGCTTGGCATAGGCTTCTACTTGATATTTCTTAAGCAAATTGATCATGAGCTGTTCTGCATAAGTGACCAGTGTGCGAACATTCCATTTCAAACGGTTTAAATCAAACATGAAGTAAATCACCATTTGACCTGGTCCATGCCAAGTAACTTGCCCTCCACGATCCGATTGCACCACTGGAATATCTGTATGCATTAAGATGTGTTCTGGTTTACCTGCTTGCCCCTGAGTGAGTACATCAGGATGTTGTAGAATCCAAAGCTGATCAGGTGAATGTTCATCACGTTGCTCAGTAAAAGATTTCATTTCTTGAAAACGTTCTGAATAAGAACTTAAGTCTTGATATCGGCGAATAATCAGGTGAGGTTTTAGAACAGCATCATTCACTGACATGTGTCCTTGATAGTTGGATGGATAGCATAATTATAAAGAAGTTTAACAAACAAAGGCGAAAGCTATTGCTGAACGTTTACAAATAATTGTTCAAGCGCGATCTTAAAAATTACCAGTTGACATAAAAAAACACGACTTGTAGGCGTGTTTTTTATTCATTACAGGATTACAGTGCTGTACGAATATGTTCGCAAGCTGCAAGGTCAGCGTATAAAGCATGAACTTGCTCAAGCTCATCAAAACGTAATTGAGCAGTAATTGAATGATATTTACCTGTACGTGATGGTTGTACAACCAGTGTTGCTTCATCAAATTCTGGAAAATGTTTAACCAAAATTTCAACGACGGCACCACGTAATTCTTCACCCGCATTACCAATCAATTTAATTGGATAATCCATTGGGAAAACCCAAAGATGTTCTTGTAATTCGCGAGATGGAGTGCGGTCTAACATTTTTTCACCTCTAATTTATCAACAATGCCTGCAACAGTGCAGGCATTGTATTTCTCTTAAATACTTAATGGGGTTACTCGATTAATTCTCAAGTCCCGAATGTATTCACAGATTAAGCTTTTAGATTAGTCATTTTCAAGGAATGAACGCAAATGTTCAGAACGTGACGGATGACGAAGTTTACGTAATGCTTTTGCTTCAATCTGACGAATACGTTCACGTGTAACATCAAATTGTTTGCCGACTTCTTCCAGTGTATGGTCTGTTGGCATATCAATACCAAAACGCATTTTCAAAACTTTGGCTTCACGTTCAGTCAAGTTTTCAAGCACTTCGCGAGTTGCTTCTTTTAAACCTTCTGAAGTTGCAGCATCAACTGGTGAGGTGATGTTGCTATCTTCAATGAAATCTCCAAGATGCGAATCTTCGTCATCACCAATCGGCGTTTCCATAGAAATCGGCTCTTTGGCAATTTTGAGGACTTTACGAACTTTAACTTCATCCATCTCTAAACGTTCACCTAATTCTTCAGGTGTCGGTTCACGCCCCATTTCTTGAAGCAATTGACGAGATACACGGTTGATCTTGTTAATCGTTTCGATCATATGTACTGGAATACGAATCGTACGTGCTTGGTCGGCAATAGAACGGGTAATCGCCTGACGAATCCACCAAGTTGCATAAGTCGAGAATTTATAACCACGACGATATTCAAACTTGTCTACAGCTTTCATCAAGCCAATATTACCTTCTTGAATCAAGTCGAGGAATTGTAGACCACGGTTAGTGTATTTTTTCGCAATAGAAATAACCAAACGCAAGTTCGCTTCAACCATTTCTTTTTTGGCACGGCGAGCTTTTGCCTCACCAATTGCCATGCGTTTAGAGATATCTTTAATCTCTTTCACATTTAGATTAAGTTCTTTCTCGATATCAGCAATTTTCTGTTGAAATGCCAATACATCTGGGCGAACTTTTTCTAAATAGCCTTTCATCTCAGCCGGAGCTTTCGCAATTTGCTCTTCCAACCATGCTGGGTTTGATTCTTGACCAGGGAAAGATGTACGGAATTGTGTACGATCCATACGACCACGACGAACAGCATAACGCATCACTTCACGTTCAGAGATACGGATTTGTTCGTGTGTGCCACGGATCATTTCAGAAATGATGTCAAATAAACGTGGTGTGAATTTGAACATCATGAACACAGTTGCAAGAGCTTCCATAGCTTCAACACCTTGGGTGCTGTTACGGCCATGTTGAGCAATTGCTGATTTTGCTGTATTCCAAGCTGCTTCCAATTCATCAAAACGAACTTTTGCAATTTCAGGATCTGGACCAGACTCACCTTCAGAATCATCATCACTTTCAGATTCTTCTTCTTCGTCTTCATCGTCTAATTTGACATCTTTGGTCGGTTTAGACGCTGTACTGCTTTCATCATCTTCTAAAACTTCTGACTCTTCTTCTAAAACTTCTGGAATCTCTTCATCTGTTTCAGGGTCTAAATAACCTGACAAGATGTCAGCAAGACGACGTTCACCAGTTTCGTAATCTTTATATTCTTGTAAAACAACCTCTACTGCATTTGGCCAGTAAGCGATTGAATGTAAAACGTCACGAATACCTTCTTCAATACGTTTAGCGATACTAATCTCGCCTTCACGTGTAAGAAGTTCAACAGTACCCATTTCACGCATATACATACGTACAGGGTCAGTGGTACGACCAGGTTCATTTTCTACAGAGGCAAGTACAGCAGCAGCTTCTTCTTCTGCAACTTCATCGCCAGCTTCGCTATTCCCATCAAACATTGCATCATCAGTTTCTGGTGCGCGTTCGTGTACAGGAATACCCACGTCTTGAAGCATTTGAATAATGTCTTCAATCTGTTCGCTTTCTGTGATTGAGTCTGGGAGATGATCGTTAACCTCAGCGTAGGTTAAGTAACCTTGCTCTTTGCCTCGGCTAATAAGAGCCGCTACTTGTGAAGTAGGGGAATGCATTTCGCTCATCTTTACTCTCTTCTCGTTGAATCTGTGGCAGTGAAAAACCGTGCATGAAAGCACAATCTGTTAAAATATAGATGTGAATAGCTCAGCTATCCCATCAGAAAACCAATATTAAAGGGTCTGATGAAATATTTAAAATTCAAATTCAATCAAATAGGTGGGGGTGAAATTGTTATTTTCAAGATCATCCCGTGCGTTTTCTTGTTTGAAATTGTCGAAAAACAACAATACGCAGGGTGAATTATATCATTGCATAAAATAGGCTTTAAAAAAAGCCTAAATTTGCATTTGAATGCAAAAAAACAAAAAAAACTTGACAATTTTCCTGAAGAAAGATAAATAGCGCCTAGACCCATTCACTTTTTTTCATTATGAGGTAGTTTTAGTGTCTTCTACAGATTTTGAACTAGATGATAACTACGGTGATGATGATGTTAGTTTTGATGAGTCATCAAGCAAAATTAGCGCCAAAGAATCTTTAGAAAAGCGACGTTTGATCGATGATTTACTTGCACAACGTCGCTTAGAAAAAAACCTAAAAGATTTTGATTATGACATCGATGACGACGACGATTTTGATGATGAAGATTAAAAATTCATTGGGCATGACGTGGGAAAATGCTATGCTTGACTCTGATAAAAGTTTATTGGAAACAAAATGAGTGCTTTAGATTTAGACCTACTGAGCGATTATCTAGATGGTGACCAAAATGAGTTTGGTCTAGATTTCGCCGCGACTCATGGTTTCTTATGTGCAACAGCAGTTGGTCCTCGTTTTGATCAATGGTTAGATGAGTTATTTGACAATAACCAAAAGAAAGTTCCAGCTGAAATTATTGCACAAATCAAAGCATGGCTTGAAGCGATTCGTCAGAACTTAGCCAATGAAGAAGGGATTGAGTTTCCTTTTGAAATTGAAGAAGCAGATGTCGAGTCTAGTTTAGGGGATTGGAGTGTCGGTTTTGTAGACGCAATGTTCCTAAATGAAGAAGCTTGGTTTGCACCAGAATATGAAGAACAAGTTGTTGACTTAACACTACCGATGATGGTGTTTAGTGGTGTTGATGATGAAGATCCTCAAATGGAATCATTCCGCCGTAATGGTCAGTTGATGGATGAAATTGCTGAAGAAATTCCTGAAAATCTGAATGAAATTTACTTGATGTATCATACACTAGGCTAATTGAATAAGATAAAAAGCCTGCTTTCCTTGGGGAAAGCAGGCTTTTTTTATTTTCATAATTTTAAGATAAATTGATGAAAATATTGGGCTTTAATGAATGGGACACTCATTATCTAAAGTCTATTAATTAAATTTATTAAGGTTGGCGATCTGCAATTTTCTTTAAATTCTCATGAATTTTGAAAATAACAATTAGCAGTTCTGAGTAAACTCGTACAGCCAAACCACCAAAAATAATAATCAATATGGCAGAGAATAAGCGACTAAAGAATCCTGAGTATGCGCCATAACCAAAACCAAACAATGTGGTTAAGGCTGCAATCACTACACCAATTAATCCAAGCCAGTATAAAACAGTGACAATTTTAGGCGTAAGCATGTCATTGAGTGTTAGTAAGTTATTCATATATTAAGTACCTGTTATATTCTTCATTCAGTGATAAATGTGCATTGGGTTGTAAGTGATTAAAATTTGCACTCGAAAATTTTAAATGAGATTTATTACATAATCAATCTTGAAGATAAAGCGTACTTATTTAAAAGCCAATTCCGATCATCATTTAGGAAAATTTCCTATTTAACGTGCGTTTGACGCTATTGCATCTTTTTAACTCATTCAAAAAATGATCTTGAGAGGGTCTTGTTGAGCTTTGATTCAATTTTTTGGATCAGCCTCCGCGGCTTGCGATACTTTTGTTTCGATATGAAGCGCATAGCTCTGCAATGGCAACCATCTTGCGCAGTGGTATAGGCTGTTCTCCGCAAAACACCTCAACGACCAGAAACATATTCAATAATTCGCAGAAACGAAACTTTATAAAAGAAGTCCTTGCTTCAACAGTTGTGGATGACGTTTCCGAGTATCATATTTCATCAAGAATTTTTATCGGACTCAGATTGTCTATAAAAATGTATTTCTATAGACAAGTTATAGCGAAGAACAAAAATGGCTTTCTACATTGATCCTTTTAGAATTTGGCAAATAACAGACCGCAACCCAGAATAACCAACAGGACTCCAATCACTCGATTAATAACGATTTCATGATCTAAAATTTTATTGCGTATAGTGGGATGAGCGCAAAATAAAGCAATTAACGCAAACCAAACCAGATGGCTTAAGGAAATAAACGCACCATAGCTAAATAACTTAAACACGGAGCTTCCTGCTGTTGTCATAAGTTGAGCAAATAAGCTGACCACAAACAGTGTTGTTTTAGGGTTCAAACTATTGGTTAAAAAACCATGTCTGAAAGCTTGCCATGCTGTGATGCCTATACCATTTTCATCTAACTGCACTTTAGTTTGGGTAAAAGTTTTATAGCCTAGATAAATCAAATAAGCCGCACCAATATATTGAATCATTTGTAATAGATAGGGCATATGGTTTTTTAAAAAACCTAAGCCAAGCAAACTATAAGCAACATGAATCCAAACACCACCTGCGATACCCAATGCTGTACTGAGTCCAATTTTGCGCCCATAAAGATAACTGTTGCGGGTCACGATGGCAAAGTCTGCACCAGGACTAATGACAGCCAAACATGTGATTAAGATGACTGCAATCAGTTCATTCACTCATGTATTCCTTTTTTATGGATTAAAATATTATTTATATTTTTCATATATTTGATTTAAAATAAATCGAGAATATTTTTTAACTATCTATGAGTTTTTGGAATGCATTCTGGAATACTTGAATTTCTTGAACTTTATCTATTGGGATTTCGCTTTAAGTCAGACACTGATGACAAAAAAATATGATCGATTCAGTTTTTAAAGACTGATTTTGACCTGACTTGAGTTCAGATGGATTAAACAGAATTAGGAAGGATAGATTATTTTGCTGAATATTCGTCTGTGTTTCAGACTCAATTAGAACTGGCTTATCTGATTTGGGATAATTTTAAAGTGGATCAATGAGGTATTTCGGCTGTTATTCAGCCTTTGCTCTTATTCAGTCTCCGCTATTATCATTTAATTTTAGTTTTTCTTAATTTTCGATATAGCCAATATGCAATGAAAATTAGTACAAGCGCGATGATGAAATAACTCACTTGACTGAAAATTTGCTGCATCATTGCTGCATTATTTCCAAAGTAATAACCGACTGCCGCAAGAAAACTGGTCCAAATGATGGTTCCTAAGCTGCTATATAGCATAAACTTCCAGAAGGGCATATGACTCATTCCTGCTGGAATACTAATCAATGAGCGTACAGCTGGAATCATCCGTCCAAAAAAGACCACATTGTGTCCATATTTCTCAAACCAATCCAAAGCCTTTTTTACGTCTTCTGTTTTGATAAAAAGATACTTTCCGTAACGATCTACCCAATCAAAAATTTTCTGGTTAGGAATTTTTCGACCGACCCAATACAACAAGGCTGCGGCCACAAGTGAACCGATACTTCCTGCAATGATTACACCAGATAGCAGTAATTGACCTTGTGAAGCGGTAAAGCCAGCAGAAGGCATAATGATTTCAGAGGGAATGGGTGGAAAGACATTGTCTAAAAACATTAAAAGAGCGATACCGAAGTAACCCAGTTGCTCCATGATCGCAATAATCCAATCAGTCATTTTGTATATAAAAATAGTCAGTTATCAACATACTATTGCGTTCATTTTAGAAAATATAGTAAGAATTTGTTGTGCTTTGCTTAAGCAAAAGAAAACTATAGGAAGTGTTATTTTTATTGTTTACGAATAAATGGCGAGTATTCAATAAATATTTCAATAAAAAACCGTAGTGCATTGACTACGGTTTTAAAATCTTATTGATTTTTGAAATTAAAGGCGTTTACGTTTTGCTGCAACAATTTGAGATTGGCGCATACGGAAACCTTCTTTTTGTTGCTCAGTTGTTTTATCAATGCAATATTTACAAGAAACACCATGTTCATAACTTGGAAGAGCAGCTTCTTCAGGAATCAGTGGCCAACCACAAGCATGACATTTGATGTTTTCACCTTCCTGCATACCATGTGTAACCGCAGTACGACCATCAAATACGAAACATTCACCTTCCCACATACTTTCATCCGCAGGTGTTTCTTCAAGGTATTTTAAAATACCACCTTTAAGATGATATACCTCATTAAAACCTTCCTGTAAAAGTAATGATGTTGATTTTTCACAACGAATACCACCTGTACAGAACATCGCAATTTTTTTATCTTTATGCTGTTCTAACTCTTTTTTCACATAGTCAGGAAATTCACGGAAGGTTTCTGTTTTTGGATCAATCGCACCTTTGAATGTCCCAGCTTTATATTCATAATCATTACGAGTATCAATTAAAATTACGTCATCACGTGCAATTAATTCATTCCACGCTTTAGGGTCTAAATAGTGTCCAACTAAATCACGTGGTTTTACTTCTACACCTAATGTCACAATTTCTTTTTTGAGTTTAATTTTCATTTTACGGAATGGCTTTTCAGCACTATACGATTCTTTATATTCCATCGTATTAAAGCCGTGATCTAACAAAAATTGATGAATTGCATCAATCGCTTGACGATCACCAGCTACTGTTCCGTTAATCCCTTCATCCGCAACAATAAGAGTTCCGCAAAGGTTGATTGTTTTGACTAAATCTAAAAGACCTTGTTGAAGACCTGCAGGATCTTGAACTTCTTTGAATTGATAAAGTGCGGCAACAACCCAACCAGAGGTCGCTTGCTGTTCTACAGTAGCGTTCATGGATACTCCAAATATGTAAATAGGACGAAATTTAAGGCGGCTATTTTAGCGTGATTTGCATCAATATGCGAGAAAACCCTAGTATTTGTAGTGCTTTTTTATTCCATGTGAAAAATATGGATTTATATACTAAATCTAGTGCTTTAAAAAAAATATATACAAGATATAGTATTGCGAAATGATTATTTTGCGTTGGAAATGTGCGTAATATCGTTGGAATAAGGAGTATATTTTGAGTAACGAGCGTCGAATACCTACTTTAACACCCTGTGCTGGTCGTTGCTCAACGGTATTTGGTGATTCTGTGTGTCGTGGCTGTCGCCGTTTTAATCATGAAGTCATTCAATGGAACACTTATAATTCAGATCAACGTTTGGCGGTTTGGAAGCGCTTAGATGCGCAGTTAGATCAGATTTTGGTTCCAATGCTTCCACTTGCAGATTTAAGACATATTGAAGGCTTCATTCAAGGCAAACGTATTCGTGTACTGGATTCGGCATCAAAAGGCCGAAAGCTTTATCATGCCTTAAAACTTTGTGAAAAAAATAAACATTTGGCAGAAGAAAGTGGTTTGGGGATTCAATCGAAACAAGTCAAACCTTTATGGGATGAGTTTGAGCGTCGTGTTTTAGCTTTGGCAACAGCAAGCTATGATTTTGCATGGTTACGGGCAGATGGTATCAGACAGAGTATTTTGCATTTGGAAGATGTTTAGCTCTCAACAAAAATTACATATTTTAAAATAAATTAAAGTGAAAAAATCCCAATTCAATCATTTGAATTGGGATTTTTTTTAAGCACCACAATCTAAATCGTGGAGTAGATTTTTAAATATTATGTTTGAGGCGGTATTGCACCAATTCTTCGATGGTAATGACAGTCAAATGGTGTGTCTGCGCATAAGCAAGCACTTGAATACCAGCTGCCATTGTTCCATCAGGATTGGTGATTTCACAAAGTACACCCGCTGGTTTTAAGCCTGCCATACGAGCCAAATCAATTGAACCCTCTGTATGGACCACGACGTGTTAATACACCACCAGCACGACCTCGTAATGGGAAAACATGACCAGGACGGTTTAAATCACTTGCTACAGCACCAGTTTTAATAGCAGCATGAATCGTGGTGGTACGATCTTTTGCTGAAACACCAGTGGTTACGCCTTCAGCAGCTTCGATCGTAATGGTAAATGCGGTTTTAAACTGACTTGAATTATCTTGTACCATCGGAGGTAACTCAAGATGATCAGCAAGTTCATCAGTCAGTGTTAAGCATACGATACCTGAACCATCACGAATCATACGTGCCATGGTTTCGACATTGAGTGTTTCTGCTGCAACCAACGATCAGATCAGCTTCGTTTTCACGATCAAAATCGTCCATGACCAAAACAGGTTTGCCTTGGCGCATGTCTTCGATTGCTTGTTGAATACGCTGGTCTGCAGGAGATAGTGCAGAAAAGAAAATTTCAGGTTGAATTAAACTAGACATTGAAACGCTCTCGTAAAGTTAAAATACGGTTGAACATTTCAGGACATGTGAAATAGTGGCGTTACAAAACCTTTTCCAATAACGAATATTGAAATTTTTAAGCTGTGACGTCGTCTTCTTTCATCCGGACTATACCGTCGGCTTTGGTATTTCACCAAATCTGCGTATCACTGTGAAAAGTGATTTGCTCGTGGGCTGTTGGTTTGGGATTAAAAATCCGTCCAATTTACCACCGGTGGGGAATTACACCCCGCCCTGAAGCGATGTAAAGTCATTATAGCCAGTTTTTCTTGCAATGGATGCTTTTTTTAGAATGATGGGTACTATAGTTAGAACAATATTTGCTATAGAAAATAATCAAATTTATACATTATTCAACAGTATCTATCTTCATAGTGATTCATAAACAACAAAGAATAAGTAAGGGGAGTGCATTGATTAATACGCAGCAAGAGATATATTCATGGCGGAATGATCATTTCGTTCAACATTTGCAGGTTTTGGGATTTACACTCATTGCTGTCAGTATTTTGTATTTAACCGCAGCAAATTGGTTCATGTTGCCACAAACTTTGCAGTTGGCAATTCCACAAGTCTTATTATTGTTAAGTGCATGGGCAAGTTTGATCTTTGTTCGACATGATTATTTAGTACAGTGTTTACACACAATTAGTGGCTTAATGATCGGTTTAAGTTTGGCGGTCATCGGTCAAATCTACCAAACGGGAGCGGACAGTTATTTACTGTTTTTGATCTGGTCTATTTTATTGCTTCCTTGGTTATATCGTCACAATATTGGTATTTTTACCTTACTGTGTATCACAAGCCAACTCACTTTATTTTTGTTTTTTAAACAAACATTTTGGGCTGATGAATATCCTGTCACATTCATTTTTAGTTTAAATCTTCTTTTATTATTTCAGTTTTATTTTTGTCTTCGTTATTATCAAAAATTACGTTATCTCTTTATCTTAGGATTTGGCATTCTTTCGATTTGGCATATGGGTTTATTTTTATATGGTGATGGTGAGTTAGCATATGCCACAGCTATGATTTTTACTTTATTAAATGTCAAAATCGCTTATTTGATTTCGTCTTTTTTTCTGCTTTCTGTTGCATTTACTCATTTTTATCGGAAAAAAGATCAGCTGTGTAGTGTACTTTCAGCCGTTGGTTTGGGGATTACTTTTACACTGGTGATTTTCAAGTGGATGAATGGTTTTTTTCGAGAATCAGAGGTGCTCGGTTTATTTTTAATCGCATTGCTGGTTTTTGCTTGGTTTGCACTGATTACTGTTTTATTGATTAAGTTTATTCCTCAAAACAGATTTAACAATATTCCGATCGCTGTAGGCGCATGGATTGCAGGTATTGTATTAGCATCATTGATGCTGACTTTTTGGGGTAATTTTTCTTTAATTATGGGAGCCATTTTCGTGGTACTGGCTGCCTTTATTTTAAAAAGTAAAGACGCTTTATTTTTAAGACAGTTTGCATATTGTATATAGATTGCAGGGCAAAATGCTGTAATTTTCCATAGCTTTGAATTAACAGATCAATTCTTTCCTATTTTCTTTATTCAGCTGGTTATGCTGTTTCTCAGTTATTTTATTCGCAGCCATTGGTTTTTTATTTTTATTCAAATTTTTGTTTTGTACTTATCTGGTATTGCACTGATCTGGGATTTAAGCACACTGTTTGGCGTACATCGTTTCGTTGAAAATTTTTCTTATCTGACTTTATTGAGTTATGGATTTTATTTGGCAATGATTTGGCTGCAGCGTGTTCAACCCAGTCAATACCAACGAAGTTTAGCTTTGGCTAATCTACTGATTATTTTATCATCTTTAGGCTTTTATACACTATTTGGCCAATATGAGTTAGAGAAAATCAAATATCTTCCTATCCTGAATTTGGGCTTACCTATTTTATGGTTGGCTTTGTTTATGATGTTGCGGATTCGCAATCAATTTAGCGTGGTTACTCAATTCATATTATTGGCTTTTGCCGCGATACTGATATTTTATGGTTATTTTGAAATTTTTATTTGTATCGCCATACTTTCATGGTCATTGTCACAGCACGATAAGATAGTCTACGGTTTAGCTCTGGTCACTTTGGCTTTGAGCTTATGGTTTATTTACTATGCTTTGAATGTCAGCTTCCTTGTTAAAAGTTTCAGCATTTTTAGCTCAGGATTATTGTTGTTGGCATTGACTTGGATATTGCATAAATTCCAATCAAAAGAGGGGATAAATACATGAAAAAAATGATTCCTCTTTGTCTTGCTTTAATCAGTGTTGTTCTTTTTTTAGGGATCATTTTTAAGAATGAACAGCATTTGCAGAATAGTCAGAGTGTCTATGTTCGTTTACAGCCTGCAGATCCACGTTCCTTTATTCAAGGGGATTACATGGCGCTTAGTTATCAGCTTTATTTAGTGCCTCAGGATACAAGCCTTCAAACTGAGAATCCTATAAAACCTAATAACGAAACTACAGAGACAATCGGTCAGGTGTTTTCAGGGCATTATTATGATGAACGTATAAAAAATAATTCTTCAGTTTTGACCTTTGTAGAATTAGATCAACAGCGTCGAGTGATTCATACTTATTTTGATCCGCCCAAAAATGTAAAGACTGTTCAGTTGGTACTGAAAAATCCAGATAATCGATATTCATCATTATATCCAGCATCAAAAAGCTTTTTATTTGCTGAAGGTTTAGGGAAATGTTATCAAGCTGCGCAGTATGCAGAATTTAAAGTCGATCAACAGGGCAATGCAATCCTTGCATCTTTAAGAGGTCCAGAGTTACAAGATTTGAACTGCGAAAACAAACAACGTTGGCAAGATGGATTTGCTTCAGCAAATAAAGCGTTATAAGTTGGTTGGGTTGCACAAGTAGTAGTCGAGGTATATTTAAATATAAGAAGGAATCAATGATGAAAAGAGTTGTTTTAGGAGCTCTAACATATACATTATCTGTATTAGTTCAGATCGGCTTTGTTGCATAAACCTACCTCTTAAGGCTTACTCAGCAATATAATTCTCAGATGAATAAGCCTACACCTAAAATTTATCGTACAACAAATTGGTCATCCTACAATCGTGCTTTGATCAATCGTGGTAATTTAACAATTTGGTTTGATCCAAAAACCCAATGGTACGCTCCCCCCAAAGGCAAACATGGTCGA
>WNDP01000048.1 GCA_009912575.1 Acinetobacter bereziniae | reverse complement strand
GGGATGATGCGATGTCTCAACAAAATAAAGAAATGCAATATACCAAGTGTTTTAATAAACGAACTGCTGAACGTATTATTTATCTCAACAACGCAATAAATTGATGCGGTAAATTAAAGCGTATATAAATAACAAGTTTCATGTTTGTTGTGTTGTCACATACACCTCCATGAAGATTGTTTTTAATATCAAGAAAGGGATGAATTGATTCATCCCTTTTTTATTGGCATGCTGTAAGCCAATTTAAATTTAAGTTGTTGCTATGCGTATTAGTATTATTGGTTCAGGTCGTGTTGCGACTCATTTAGCTCAAGCATTATCATCACAACATCATATTGTACAGATTTATAGTCGTTACTTAGTACATGCTGAAACACTTGCTACACAGGTCAATGCTCAGGCGATAGATCAGATCACGCAAATTGACCCTAAAATTGACCTGTTAATCATTGCTATTAGTGATCAAGCGATTGCACAAGTGATTCAGTCTATAGCGTTACAACTTAAAGATGTGTTGATTGTTCATACTTCTGGAAGTACCGATTTAAATGTATTAACCGAGTATCATTTAAAATCAGGTGTTTTCTATCCTTTACAAACATTTAGTTTTGAACGCAAAGTGGACTGGAACAATACCCCTTTATTTATTGAAGCAGCTCTGGCTGAAGATTTAACAACACTTAATGCTTTAGCCGATAGCCTAAGCAATCGAATCTATCACTATACGTCAGCACAACGTTTAAGTTTGCATTTAGCCGCTGTATTTGCATGTAATTTTAGTAATTATTGTTATGACATGGCAAAGCAAGTGGTTGACGCACAGCATGTTGATTTTAGTTTGTTGCATCCGTTGATTTTAGAAACTGCACATAAGGCGACACTCAATGATCCTGAGACGATGCAAACTGGGCCTGCAATGCGTGGTGATATGAATATTTTAAAGATGCATCAACTGATGCTGGAACAACAAGATCGAGCTGACTTAAGCCATGTATACGGGATGCTCAGCCTTCAAATACAGAAAAAACACTCACCGCACTAAGTGAGTGTTTAATTGGAATAGGGGGACTAAAACTCTATCATTATTTAATGATAGCTGCATGATCCGCACCAATCGTCACAATCACACCGATACAAAATAGACTACAGTAGATAAAAAACCAAATAATCATACGCTTAAAGGCTTTGTCTGAAATAGAGCTATCCGCATATTGTGGTTTTTTAGGGCTTTTGTCATCATTCATCGCAAAATCTCTTTCTGCTTAATATGATTGAATTATGCCGAAAGAAAATGCTGTAGCGTAGATACAAAAAATTAGAAAATAAATATAACAGATGAAGTGAAAAAGCATTCATCTGTTATAAAAAACTAACTGAGCATCGTCTTTTGAATAATAGTCGCCAAGCAATCGAGTGCTTGAATAATCCGTTCATTTAATTCGAAAGAGCAATTGATGCGTATAAAATTATTTTGCTGATCAGTCATGTTAAACAAGTTACTTGGTGCGATACTGATACCTTGTTCAAGCATATTTTGATAAATATCATTGCTATTGACGTGTTCAGGCAGTTCTACCCATAGAAAATAACCTGAAGGATAATAACTGACATGGCATTGAGTTGGTAAATGAGTTTTTAAATAATTAAAATATTGTTTTTTATAGCGTTGTAGGGTCGAGCGTAGTGTTTTTAAATGCTTTTCATAATGACGATGGGATAAGTATTCGACCAATGCATTTTGAATAAATGAATTGACTGAAAGGGTACTCATTAGTTGAGTATGTTGGATATGTTCAGAAAATTTACCTGCATAGACCCAACCTATTCTAAACCCTGCGCCTAAGGTTTTAGAGAAAGAGGAGCAGTGTAACACCCAATTTTGTTGATCAAAATATTTCATGGGGAGTGGTTTTTTTTGACCATAGTAAAGTTCTTCATAGACATCATCTTCAATCAAATAGATTTGATGACTATGTAGAAGTTTGGCAAGTTTAAGTTTGATTTCATCACTTACAGTAAAACCAATCGGGTTTTGACTATTCAGCATCATCATGCAGACTTTGATGGGATATTTGAGAATCGCTTGTTCAAAAGCATCTAAATCAATACCATGCTCAGGATGTTCTGGAATGGTAATTACTTTTAAGCCAAGACGCTCAGCAGCTTGCCAAGCCCCATAAAACATAGTCTGTTGTAACAGAATATAGTCTCCTGAATGCGTAAGTGCTTGCAATGACAAATTTAAGGCATCTAAACCACCTGAGGTAATGACGATATCTGATGGATCTGTCGGGATACCTTGCATTGCATATTTTTGTGCGATGATTTTGCGTAGTTGATAATTTCCAGGAGGTAAACTGGGGGTTTGTTCATAGCTACGTCTTTGTCGAGCAAGTTGTCCAAGTGTCTGAATCAGTTTCGCTGAATATAATAATTGGCTATTTGGAAAAGCTGAACCTAGTGGAATAATATGTTCTGACTGAATCGATTTTAAATATTTAAAAACAACTGAGTTAATCTCAATCGTTTCATTAACTACATGAACGGGTGTTGTAGTGTGGGGAAGTTGATCAACAACAAAATAACCGGATTTTTCTTTAGAATAAATCAAACCTTGTGCTTCAAGTTCTTGATATGCATTCATCACCGTAATCAAACTTAAACCTGACTGTTCAACTTGTTGACGAAGTGAGGGAAGCTTTTCGTGGGCTTTCCATGTCCCATTTTCAATCAATGTTTTGAGGCTATGTGCCAGTTGTTCAGATTTATACATGACAGCGTTCAGATTAAATTTGAAAATAACTATAACAGATAGCATTCGCTCAGCTCTATCTGTTATATATTTTTTATAAAATTTTGTGGCTATATTTATGTTCTTTTTTTTCTCAAAATAGTTTTACTAAGAGGTTCTAAAGAGCGAGCTAGAGAAATGTTTATAACGACTCAGTTGAATGTGCTTACGCAATTTCTGTCTGATCATGCTTGTTCAAATCATGTGATGAATCAAATAAATCAAAGATTTGTCAATTTTGAAGCAACATTGTTACGTGCCAAAGTTTTACGTAAATTTTCTGAAAAGAAACAGATCATGATCATTCAATCCGAAATTAGTTCAAACCAATCGGATAGTGCCTTTCTATTTTCGCCGTTTATTTTAGCGAACCTCAATCAAACAGTGGTCTATACCACGCCCTTAACTGATTTTGTACACAGTTTTTTTAAACCTTATTATCACATTGAAAAAACAATAAATTTAACCGAAAAAGATGAAACCGTTTTAGAGAGTTTAAACCTGCGTCTTGATTTTTATGATCAAGGATTGCAGAAAAGAGATTTTATATGTTTTCAATTGTTTAAAGCACTTACTCAGTCAGAAGTGCACTGTATTTTTTTGATTAGTGATCATCCGATCGATATCAATGGTTTATATGAAATAGAATGCTTTTTCAGAATACGGATTTTTCTGATTCGACCGCAAGATCATCAACAACAGTGTATATTGCAATATCAGGCTGAACACTTAAATATGCAGCAGCTATTATTTAAGTATAAAGATGCAGCGCATATTGCATTATGTCGTGAGTTTTCTGAAATTAATGCAAAAATTTTACATTTATTAAGACTTTATGATCTTTCTCGGGCACAGAATTTAGTTGAAGATATGTTTTATTCTGAGCATATTTATGAAAAGCTGTCGGTATATGCTGAATATATGCAAACGAAGTTACAGAACAATGTATTGAGTCCAAAATTCAAATCTGTATCAAGTCTAAAGATTTGATACTGCATCATAAAAAAGCTGTAACGATTGTTACAGCTTTTTATACAATTAAATTTTTAATTTAGTTGGTTTTTTTGAAAATAAAGTCATTGATTTTATGACCAGACTCAATACCACGACGTTCGAATTTAGTTTGCGGACGCCATTCAGGACGAGGGTAACTGTTGCCTTTTCCAGCTAGATTTTCTAGACGAGGGCGATTGTCTAATACATTAAGCATCCATTCAGCGTATGGTTCCCAGTCAGTTGCGGAATGAAAAGTACCGCCAACTTCGAGTTTTTCTTCCACCAATGGCATACGATCATGCGAAACAAAACGACGTTTGAAATGACGCTTTTTCTGCCAAGGATCTGGAAAATAAAGCTGAATTGTATTGATGCTATTATCAGGCATTTCACGCAGTACTTGAATTGCATCAGCATCTAAAACACGTAAATTTTTGACTTCAGCCATACCTGCTTCATACACACATTGTGCAATCCCAGGCACATGAACTTCGATTCCAACAAAGTTACGTTCAGGATTGGCTTTCGCCATCAATACTAAAGAGCGACCCATACCAAAACCAATTTCTACGGTCAGTGGACGTTCAGGATGTTCAAAGTGTTGACGTAAGTCACCAACAGGGTATTCCAAAATAAACTCACGATGCTGCTCAAGTGCTGTACGTTGTGAAGTATTGAGCGGAGCAGATCTGCGCATAAATGTCACAATTTCGCGATGTTCTTGCAAATTGTCTAAGTCAACAACTTGTGCTTCGATTTGATCGTTTGACATGATTTTGGTCATACTGGAAATCTAAAAAGCGTATTGTAAGACCTGAACAAGCCAAGTCAAATTTTTTATGGTTAGACTAAGGGTAAAAATCAAAAAATAATCACGCTAGTGCCATGATTTACAAAAGCTTGGAGATTTATTGATTTATATATTCATCAATAATCAACATTCCTAAGCCTTGCTATTGTTGCTTGGTATAAATTAAATCTTTTAAATCATACCCTAAACTTTCGGCATAATTTAAATATTCTTTTACAATCACTGGATCAAGCGTTTGAGAGCGACTCAGTAACCAAAGGTATTTTTTGTTGGGTGTCCCGACTAAAGCCACTTGATAGTCTTCATCTAATTTTAAAATCCAATAATCACCTTGCCCTACAGGTAACCAGCGTAATGCTTTAGGTAGAAAAGTGACTTTCAATTTGGAATTTACAGGTGCATTAAGGACTTTGGCTACACCAATAGATTGTTGAAGCTTGCCATTTCGACTATAACAAGTGTTATCGACTTTCACTGTCCCATTTTTATTCAATTCGTAATTTGCACTCACGTTATAATCACATTTTTTTTGAAAGTAGAGTGGTTTACGTGCTATTTCATACCAACGACCTAAATATTTATTTAAATTGATATCTTTGGCTGTTTTAACTTTTTCACGACCAGAATACGCAACCGCTGCAACACTGAGCAATGCGATTCCACCAACCAATGTAAATACTCTAAATTTATTATTCATAACAAAACCTTGTGTGTTTTGACCATTTAATCAATATACCCAATGCACGATGGATATGAATGATCTATTGTAAGTTTACTTACCATTCATGTAATTGAATCTTGATGATAATTCAAGAAAATTTTGTCTAACTTGGATTTTACAGAACTAATAAACATCAGTATCCAAGCTTTTTCGAATTAATTCAATGAGCTCTCTTGAAGCCTTAGGCAAGGCTTTGTCTTTTAACCAGATCAGATAAATCGGGACTGAAAGTCGGTTACAAGTATTTTTGAAATTAATTTGGATTAATCGACCATCATCTATATGTGGTTTGACCAACGAATATGGAAAATTTCCCCATCCTAAACCAGTTTCAACCATATCAATCGCAGTCTGTAAGTTATTGGTTCGCCAGTATGATGCTCCAATCACAGGTCTTAAATCAGCGATATCTAAGTCTAGGCTAGCCACTATAATTTGACGAATATTAATGAGATCTTCAATATAAATGGGATGTTCTTTTTGAGTAATGAACGCATGCTGAGCAGAGATGGTTGCAACCAAGGATTCTAAACTAACCAACTGCAAATGTTCTTGAATTTTTATATTTTGCCCAGAACTTGCCAAGCAAATGCTAATTTGCTCTGAATACAACAAATGTAAAATATCGTCTTGTGGCGCGGTAATAATGTCAATATTTAATAAAGGATATTTTGATGCAAGTTGATGAATTGCGAGCAAAAGCTTCTGATTGTTAACATCAGAAACGATCCCTATTTTTAAGGTGCTCTCTAAGCCTAAAGAAAGTTCATAAGCATGTTTGCTGAGCTGCTTCAATTGCTCTGCAATGATTCTGGCTTGTGGTGCTAAAACCAATGCACAAGCTGTAGGGATGACTTTTCTAGGTGTTCTTTCGAAGAGCTGTAAACCTAATTCTGCTTCGATATTGGCAATTCCCATACTGACCGCTGATGGTACTTTATGCAATGCCCGAGCTGCTGCGGAAAAAGATCCTGTATCCAGAACTTTTACAAACAATTCTATATTTTCACTGGTGAAATTCATAATTTGGTATCAGCTAAACTGAAAGCTATTGTCTTTATCTATTATTATAACTGAAATTAAAATAGCCTTTCTAAAAAAAATGTTTAGGTAAATTTTATGCAAGGTCTTAAACGCAGGGTGGTATATGTGGGTGCTTATGAAATCATAGGACTCAGCATTTCATCTATAGGACTGGCACTTCTTTCAGGGACACAACTTAGTCATACGGGGCCATTGGCGATTTTTATTACGACCATTGCTGTCAGTTGGAATTTTATTTATAACCTCATTTTTGAGGCTTGGGAAAAGCGTCAAATTTTACGTCAACGAACCGTCAAACGTCGTATTGCACATGCAATTGGTTTCCAATTGACATTAATTATATTTTTAATCCCCTTGATTGCATGGTGGATGAAAATTAGCTTAGTTGACGCATTCCTTTTAGACGCTGCATTAATTGTGATTATTCCTATTTATACATTTATCTTTAATTGGTTCTTTGATCGAATCTTTGGGCTTCCACTGTCAGCTCAAGCCTAGACCAATACTGACTTTAATTTTGAGTTTTTGCCCATCTCAATGAATGGGCAATTTTTATATTTTAAATTCATTGTAAATTTCTAGTTCTCATTTAAAGATTTAAGTAGATCATTTACTGTAAAAATAATGGATTATAATTTATACGTCAGCTCATGTCGTGACGATGGCTGAATCAATATTTTAAAGTGGATAGAATTTATATAATGACTAAAATTCATTGGTTAAATTGAGTTTAAGTCATGACAGAACGTATCAGAGAAAAATTGCAAATTTTGGCAGATGCAGCAAAGTACGATGTGTCATGCTCATCGAGTGGAAGTAATCGTAAAAACCAAGATAAAGGGCTTGGAAATACAGGTTCAGGTATTTGTCATAGTTATACTGAAGATGGTCGATGTGTTTCTTTACTTAAAATTTTATTTTCCAATGTCTGTATCTTTGATTGCTCTTATTGTGTTTCAAGGCGCTCAAATGATGTCAAAAGAGCAGCTTTTACTGTTCAAGAGGTGGTTGATCTCACCATTAATTTTTACCGACGAAATTATATTGAAGGATTATTTTTAAGCTCAGGAATTTTTAAATCGGCTGATTACACCATGGAACGTATGTTGCAGGTGGTGAAAAAACTACGCCTAGAAGAAAATTTTAACGGTTATATTCACCTTAAAACGATTCCCGGTGCATCACAAGAAATCATTCATGAAGCTGGACTTTATGTTGACCGAATGAGTATTAATTTGGAAATGCCGACCGAAGAAGGGCTTAAAAGATTTGCACCAGAAAAAACTCATGGAGAAGTGCAAAAAGATTTAGGCATTGTACGAGATCGCTTAATTCAGTTTAAAGATGAGAGAAAAATTATAAAGTCTGTGCCGAAGTTTGTACCGGCAGGGCAAACCACACAGATGGTTGTGGGAGCACACAATGAAACCGACCAAGATATCATTCTCATGGCGGATCATCACTACAAAGAATTTAAACTCAAACGGGTCTATTTTTCAGGATATATTCCAATCAATGATCAAGAAAAATTATTACCCGCTGTCGGTTCAGCACCACCATTATTACGTGAAAATAGATTGTATCAGTCTGATTGGTTAATGCGTTTCTATGGTTTTGAGGCAACAGAAATTGTCAATGCAAAACACCCAAATCTGGATTTGGACATAGACCCAAAACTGAGTTGGGCTTTACGTCACCAAGAACAATTTCCTGTAGATATCAACAGTGCTGAGTATCGAATGATATTACGAGTACCCGGTATTGGTGTGCGTTCAGCCAAAAAAATTATTCAGGCACGGCGCTTTGGTAAGATTCATATTGATCAAATCAAGAAAATGGGGATTGCTTATAATCGGGCTAGGCACTTCATTCGGTGTGCAGATACTCCTGCATATTTGAAAGAGCAATTACCAAGCCAAATTCGCCATCAAATACTTCAAACAGGATATTCAAAATATACCCAACAACTTTCACCACAGATGGATCTTTTGTTTTAAATGGCAAAATATATTTTTGATGGAACAATGACTGGCTTATTATGTTGTGTGTTTCGTGCATTTCAATTTAAAGATTTGGATGTGGTTGTTGTCAGCCATAAAAGTACACAGTCCAGTTTGTTCGATGAAACAATTTTTGTAGAATCTAACGACATGCATGCGGATAGAGTTTGGAAGGCACTCAAACAAAAAGTTTCCTCCAATACGCTCCGCAATATCTACTATACTTTTTTAGCTGAACAAGAAAGCGCATTCCAACATTTATTTAATTTGTGTATTTATATTTTTTCTTCAACCAAATCTGTCGATGGAGATTATGGTCATCCTGATGTTTTAGCTGTTTCAAAATGGGCAAAACAAGTGGGGAGGGAGAAGCACCGCATGGAGGCTTTTGTCCGTTTTAAAAAATGTAGAGATGAGCTGTTTTTAAGTTTGGTCCGTCCAGATTTCAATGTGCTTCCTCTCATTGAAAGACATTTTAAAGCAAGATACCAAGACCAGTGTTGGTTAATCTATGACGAGATACGAAATTTTGGTATTTATTATGACTTAGCAAATATTCACCAAGTCAATATGAATGTATTTGAGATTGATCAAAATATTGATAAGGGTACTAGTCAGGATTTTAGTGTTGAATTAGATCAAAGTGAAATTCTCTATGATCAACTTTGGAAAGACTATTTTAATAGTGTCAATATTTCAGCCCGAAAAAATCTCAAATTACATATTCAATATGTACCGAAGCGATATTGGCGTTATATGAATGAAAAGGCGATCTGAATCCTATGGTGTTTTGAGTTATATTCCAATATGGTAAGTCTAGTGATTCAATTAAAATCAAATAATTATTTTGTATATAAAAGGATAGATCCTAATGAAAAACCTTTTTTTAGCAGCATCTTTTGCTGATGTATATTTGGATTTTGCACAGCATATTCATTTACCATTGACAGGAAAGTCGGTGACATTTATTCCAACAGCAAGTCAACCTGAACATGTCACATTCTATGTTGAAGATGATAAGAAAGCTTTTGAAAAACTTGGTATACAGGTTGAAGTCTTAAATATTGATGAGCAAGACTATGAAACTATAGAAGCAACCCTAAATAGAAATGACTTTATCTTTGTTTCAGGGGGAAACACTTTTTATCTTTTACAAGAATTAAGGCGTTCGCATGCAGATAAAATCATCACTCGACTTATAAATCAGGGAAAACTCTATATCGGCAGTTCTGCGGGTTCTATCGTACTTGGGCCTGATTTGGAATATATTAAAACAATGGATGATCCATCCAAAGCACCTGACTTGTTGGATACGCAGGGATTGGGTATCGTCAATTTTTCAATTTTACCGCATTTTAAAGAACAGCCATTTTCAGATATTACACTACAGATATTTAATAAGTTTTGTGCTGAACAGGTTCTAGTTCCGCTGAGCAATAAACAATTTGTCTATATCAACTGATGAATTACAAGGTGATATATGAAGCATATTGGTCTTTTTTTAGTTCCAAGCTTTTGTTTGATTGGATAAGGATGTAAAAAGAAATATGTTCAAGCATTTGAGTATGCGCAAGTTGTTCAAAAGATATGTGCACTAAAACCTCAAGCTATTTTGGATTCTGATCAATTCGCCATGTTTGACATTGCATTTTTCTATGCAAACGGAAATGCTAACGATGAATTAACGCTTAACCTGTATCAACAAAGCATAAAAAATTTAAAGGATATAGGTCAAAAATACATTTTTTGTATAAATCAGCAAGACATGCTCAAAGACTATTTAGAAACTCAAATTCAAATCGAATTAAAACATAAGGAATCTGTTCAATCCTATGAATTTATTAACTATTCATGTGTACAAAAAAAACCAGTAAAATTAAATTTAGATAAACGATAAGCCTTTAAGCTTTGTGATTAATCACTTTAATAAACTTTTGAAAAGGGGAATTAAACATTCAAAAGCAAAGGTTATGATGATGACATTAATCATTTTACTTTCACTATGATTAGTTAGTCTCTATGGGGCATAGAGACTAAGCTATAGAAAAGCATTGTTAGGATACTAAAATGAATCAATGATCTTATTTTTTTAATCATCAACGACTTTAGAGAGTCGTTCACTATCTGTTTTACCTATTTGCCAATATGAGCAAGCATAACAATCTTCCTTACCCCAATTACTTTGCTTTCTTAAAATATTACGACAGGCACGTACCGCTTGTAATTCAGCAGTAATATGTGCATAACGACTTGCAGGTAAATTAATGAGTTCAGGGTGTTTTGCGAGCTCATCTGCCAATAAACTTTGTTTTAGTGGAGCATCGTTATGTAGCCAAATCTGTTGTAAATTAGCTTGAGTTTTTAATTCAATTTGGTCGGCTGCACTTGGTACTTCAGCAATGACATAAGCTTTACTGCTTGTTGGCAATGTTTCTAAAATCGCTTGAGTAACAGCTAGACCTGTACTGTCGGTAATAATCAGATAATGATGTAATCCTGTCGGAACTAAATCGCGTGTGGCGGTAGACATTGTAACGCCTATTTGATCACCTTGCTTGGCACGATCTGCCCAATGACAAGCCACTGTATCTGTACCATGCATAGCAAATTCGATGGTTAAGGTTTTATTGACCAGATCAATATCACGATGGGTATATGTTCGAATTTCAGGCATTTTGTCAGGATCATTCACAGTCCATTTGCGTTGATTGAAATCGAAATCAGGCAATTCAATGGCATCTTGATCAAGTCTTGGGAGAAAGACTTTATTGTTGTCACCGATACTTGTATGTTTGAATTTTTCTACATCTTCGCAGTCAAAAATAATACGTATATAGTTTGGGCCAAGATATTTTTTCTCTTTCACTTGAATAAAAGTACGATGTACATTTAGCGCCATAATTTATTTCGCTCAAGCAGTAACAATTATCATTATCGTATATGATTTTCTACAATTGTTCTACTATTCAAGTTTTATAAATCAAGCAAAAAAAAGGGTGATAAAAACAACCTATTTTTAGTTGAAAATATGGATAAATCATAATTTCATAATCAAAAACAAACATATAAAACACTTTTTTATTAGAAGCATCCATTTTTATATTTCTTATTCTTAATGAATGTCTTAGACTTTAGTCTTAGTGAGCCATAAGCTCAAAATCTATGAGATGCAAAAGGATTGCAGCATGTTTATGACCTTGTTTGGGGTGATTCTTTTTATATTTATTTTGATTTGTCTGTGGAGTGTATTTGAGATTTATTTAGAGAAAAGAGAAAGTAATAAATCAAATTATCGTACAAATCCAGCATCACAAGGTACAGATGAATCTTGATAATTCATTGAATTTCCCCACAATGTTCAAAAAACATGCATTAAATCTAAGTTGTTGTTAAAGTTCTTGTAATTCAATTTTATTTTCGCTAGTATTCTTTTTCGAAAATACTGTTAAGTTAGTATTTATAGGGCCTGTAGCTCAGTTGGTTAGAGCAGCGGACTCATAATCCTAAAATCATTGAAAATAATAACAATATTCTGCAATATTTCACAATACACTATCTATATAAATCCTTGATATAACTGCATTTACACTGTATTTCGCAATATTCGGCGATCTATTAAAATCTTTGACAATACAGTTCTGGTCTACTATGGGTCTACTCGGAGTAGACTGTCTAAATTATTATTATTCTAAGCATTAAAAACCTCCAAGCGGAGGTTTATGCTGTGTGCGATAGTCGCTGACTATTCACCCAATCTATAACATCTTGCTTCTTATATAAGACAATTTTAGCCGTAGGCTTAAAGAAAGGGATGCCGTTTCCCTCACATCTTTTCTTCTGAAGCCAAGGGAGTGAGAAGCCGTAAACCAATGATAACACCTCAGGTGAAAAATCTGAGTCAGTAGGCGCATTGCGATAATCATCAATTAAGGCTTTTTTTTCCTCATTTGACATTCGATCTAATTTAGTTAGTCGTGACATCAACCTTCCTCCTTTTCTAAAACAACGCCTTCCACAGTTCCATCTCCACCACAATAAAGGCAGTGAGTGTAAATACCTACACCATCTGCATCATGGCTAAAGTTTGATGGATAGGGGGTATTTAAAAATTCAGTACCACCAATTGGCTTGGTATGAATATGCGGTGCTAGACCGTAGTATGGGTAAATACACCCTTCACCATCTTCCTCGTGCATTGTGCAAAAAGGGCATGTTTTGACTTTTTGTTCAGTCATGACTTTGCTCCTGTGCTTCGATCATTGCTTTGTAATCACGCCGTAATTCCAACTTCTTACGTTGTAATTGCCCCTTATAAGCATCTTCTGAAATTTTTATCCAAGTAGGATCAGTTTCACTCCTATGCATTTCAACACGCTCTAACGCCATAGATTTAGCGATTTCTTCAGGCAATTCTTTCGGCATTAAAACCAACTCACCACTTGCGATTTTCAACATATCAGCAGGACTAACTATTGGTTTGATCTCGCTTTTTGATTGTTCATAAAGACGTTGAGCAGATTCAATAACTGTTTTCCACTTCACACCTTCACGAAAAACAACACCGCCAACGCGAGCAGGGGCATTTAAAACTTCAGGAGTGGCTTCTTTCAACAGTGCGTTTTTAAATTCTTTAATTTGAGTTTGTGCTTCGATCATTGCTTTATATGCTCTTTCCATTTCTTCAGTACTTGTGCAATCAGCAACTTCACGACATCCCTTTAAAATGATTCCATTTGTAGGTTGCTTCAACACCAAAACAAACCCATCAGGGGTACTTAATATTTCTTTTAAATTGGAAACAAAACTCTCTACGTCTAAGTGTGTACCGCATTGTTCAAAACGTTCAATTTCATTAAGAATTTCTTTATTAATATCCATTTCATCACCTCAACAAACTTTATTTCTATGATGTTTAATATCTGCAGCCATAGATTGAGTTACTTGAATAATTGATTTTTCAGCTTGATTAACTTCCTTAATGCTATTTAAGTAACAAGCGATCCCATTACCAGCAATGCAATATCCGAACTCAATAGCAATTTTGGGATTGGTTTTTGCTAAGTGATCGAACATGGGACCAATTAGTTTTTTAAAAATCTGTTCTGCAATCTCGGGAGGAGTGCCTTCAAAATTTAAATCTGAGATTTCCATTAAACTGCCTCCGCTATTTTATGATGTTCAATTTCCATATTATTTAGGAAAACGCCATTTACTGAGTTTTCATGTGCTTCCCATTCGATTTTATTCAGCCCAAAAACTTTGGTTAAAAGCGTATTTACTTGATTAATGTCCAAGTACAATTCTTTTGTAATAACTGTTTTTGTTTGTACCATAGCTTTAAAATCATGAAGCACTGAAACTAATTGTTGATCTTGTTCAACCAGTTTAATTACAGGATCATCAACACGTGGAGTCGTTGGGTTTAATCCAATATCTTTTTTTGCATTTTTAAAATTAGGCACATATACCTTTTGGTTCCTGCCATTAATTGTTCTACTCACAAACGCAACAGGGAAGTAACGCTTTCTAATGCTACAAATGATTCCACTAAACTGAGTTCTATCCATGTTCATGTGTTGTAGAATCTCTTCTATAGTCAACCCATCTGGATTTTTGATAAATAGATTGATCATTAAGTCTGTGTAAGTTGTTTCTTTGCCATGCTCATCAACAGGCTTCTTAGGTTCTTCAGATGCATTTACCACATCATTAGAAACAGGTTTTGCTTTTACTGCTGTAATAATTTCTTTATCAGACTGAATGATAATATCTCGCTTAGTTTCTATATTTCGTAAGCTATAAATGTCACCATCTGAAATAAAATCATGATGCTGTAAAATATTTTTCACAGTCTTCACACTTAATCTGCAGATTGTCATGATTTGGGAAACACTCAAGCCAAATGGATTTTTTAACAAAGCTTGAGTGATAGATTCCTTGTTTTTATGAAAAGCTAAGTTTTCTTCCTGGTGCCTTAGTTCAGTTGCTGAAGTCATGCTATTTTCTCCATCTGACTTGTGCTTATGCGTTGTAACGCGCATTTTTATACGCTGTACGTTGTTCAGGGCTGTAAGGTGTTCGATGAAAGCATGATTTATTAAACATTTGCTCCTTTTCCTTTGAACGTTCTACAGCAACCATTTTTTTTAATTCACGCTTAACCCAAGGTTTAGCAGTTAAGTAAGCAGGTGTTACTTGAAAGGCACCTGTAGGGTATTCAATTCGAATATCAGTTAGGTTTCGGTTTGTTGAAAAAATCTGTGGACCTAATCTGATGTGATAGCGACCAGTTTCATCTTTTTTTAGAAATTCGCTGAATGGGGTGTTATATATTTTTTTCATAGTTGTGGATCTTTGACTTCTGATACTGGCAATCCCAAAGCTACGTTCAGCTTATTCACCTGAACAGCAGGAAGAATCGCAATAGTTGGTTTTACTTCAAACTTTTCGAGAAGTGATTTTGATTCTGGCCATACTTCCCATAATTTTTTGAATGTGTGTACAGACTCAAGAACTGGAGTTATTTCACGGGTCATTTGTTTACGCTGTGATTCCAGGTCTTCACAAGCATCAACAGCCTTTTGATATTCAATTGCGATAGCTTCATCACCTGCATAAAGTTCGGCTTTGTGATAGCTGCAGTCATGCTTATAACCGATCAATCGAGCTTCACTTAATCGAACACAGTATGAACGACCAGCAATTGAGATATAGAAGTTCGAAGATTTTTCAAGAAAGCCTCTAGGAAGGCTTTCCATGGCAGTTAAATGTTTGCCGTAAATATCTGAATACATTTTTTCAGCGCAAATACTTTTAGCTTTAAATGCAGCAGCTCGCTTCTCATTAAAAGCATGGTGTAGCATTGATTCGAGCATTGCTTCACGTAATTGTTTAGTTAAACGACTCATTATTTATTACTCCCTACTTTAGCCACGCTACTTTGAAATCCCGCACAATTCACAACACCACCTAAACACATGGTGATAACAATAATGGAAGGGATAACCAAGCCTGATTTTTTATTTTGAATTGTGTTTTCTGGTACTGGTGGCTGATTTAAGAAGGCTGTTGTTTGGCTTTTTGGATGTAGTTTCATAATTCACCTGTTGTATTGAAAAAGCGCATTTGATTCCGAGGTTGGTGCGCTTTTTTGTTTGGGTATGAAATTTATATTAACTATGGTTAACTTATTAGTCAAGAAAAAAGTTAACGATGGTTAACCTTTTTATTAGCTATGGTTTATGCTTTAATAGACAAAAGAAAACCCACGCAGGGTGGGTTAGGTGAGGTTTATGGGGATTACTTGTTACTTAAAACTTTAGCTTTCGCCTCTCTTGATTCTTTACGTTCTTTTAAGCTTTTCTCCAGCATAGATATCTCCTTAAGATCACACCATGCCAAATAAAAACTATAAACAGAAGTAAAGCCAACAGATAGAATCAATGCTAACAAATGCTTGTCTGACAACAAGTTCAACGAACTCAAAACAAACATTACAAAAACAATCAGCACAAAAAGAATGGCGACATACAAAGAGGACTTGGTTCTTATGTCAACATTTGATGTTAAGCGATCCCTCTCAGATTTACTTAATCCGTCAAGTTTTAGTGCATCCAGCATTCCTTTATAAGCCAGATATATTTGGCTGAGAGGAAGAAGTAAAACAAACGAGAATTGTGTTAAACTTATATTAATAGTGAAGCTTAAGAAATTAAAAATTATAGATAAAATTAGAAACAGAGCTACTAATACCATGGCAATAAACCTTGGATTGTTGTAAAACTTTGAGTAGCGTTTGCTCATATTTAATCACCAAAATTAATATTGGTTGTCATCCAATTATACAACTGAACTTTAAGCCCGTCGTTATAAACTTTATTATTGATTGTTTCAACTGAAATTTTACCACTCATTTTTAAATTGTCAGCTGTTACTCTGGTTCCATCCTCAAGGGTTATGACATAGTCATCATTATGTCTCATTGATGAGGCTACTGTGTCAATGACTTTCTGACCGCTTTTTGATGTTTTTCGATTATAGGTGAGGGTGAGTTTTAATTTTAAATTCGCATCATCAAGACTATCCTCAAATTTTAATGTGTCTAAATCAACACCAAAAGCTGTTTTCAGAACATCTATAACATTATCTTCAATTTTGTAGTCAATTTTTGCAGGGACATTTGATTCAATATGATGGATTGGTTGTAATTCTGTTGAACCAATTCCTGAGGATATTGAGATTGTTTTGGCTGGGGTGGATTCTAATTTTTCCTTGATCGCTGGATTGGGTGCATCTTTTAAAATTAAAGCACTATTATTTGGCAATGCTTTTGCTGCTTCACCTAGTAGCCAACCCAAGTAAGACTCTAAAGTTCGAGCTGTTAAAGATCTTGATTGAATAATTGCCACATGATTATCAATTACCCCAAAATACAAAACACTATCTATAAATTCCTTTCTAGTAATTTCTTCTTGTGAGTCACTCTCATCATCTGGTAAATCTTCAGTAAGATAGGTTTTAATTGGAAATTCTGTAGCATTATCATTGTCGATCTTTAAAACAGCTTGGGCTTTTCCCGACTCTACAATAATCAATTCACCAAAGAACATTGATTGATGTGAACTTGCATGATTTATGAGTATAAAATCATCTTGTGTTGCAGATACAAATTGCTGGCGATTTTTTGCTTTACTATAAAAAGAATCACCTTCAAGAAGTTGTGCTTTAAGTAATTGTCCTAAATTGGCACCCTTCAAGAAGTCAACTTTTTTATAGTGTACAGTCTTTTCTTTTGTCGATGTTTTACTCATTTTTCAATTCTCCACCCGATCATTCTAAGGACTGCGTCGGGTTCGCAGTATTTAATCTTTCTTATCAGAATAATTCTCTAAAAAATCATCAATCCAACCCTGTGCAACTTCGAGATTTGTTATATCGGCAAGCTTTAAATTGGTTTCCTCAGCTTCGTTAAATCCCTCAATAATCGCTTCAAAGATATTAGCTTCAGTAATTACTTCTTTTGCTATTTCGGCAGGATCATAACTTTGCTTGGCTTTTTTAAGTGAGGCGATTTGCTTATCAATACCTGCTCCAATTTTAGCCAATGCCAGTTTAAACTCTTGGCGATTGATTGTTAGTGCGGTTTTGGATTTGTTTAGTGTTGCGATCATAGTGTTCTCTTTTCTTTAAATTATACAAAATTAACTTTTTCTCATTCGTTTTGGGCGTGATCCACCAAGTGGTCTGAATGCATCAATTACTAAGCCAACTAATTCCATTCCTTCCTCAAACTCAATAACATTAGGGTGGAAGTTTGGATTAAGAGCTTGTAAATACCTACGCTCATCACTTTCAATGACTAATTTTTTGAACGTTGCATCAGTATTATTTCTAACAACAATCAAATCTCCTGAAATAAGGTCGCACACCTGAAATTTTGGATTCACCAAAATGCAATCACCCTCCATGTAAGTAGGGGAATTACTAATACCGACGACTTTTAAATAAAAACAACCATCAGGATCATCAACACTTAAAGGTGGCAACCATTCAGCAATTTCTAATGGATTTATTTCCTCTACGGATGTCATGGAGCCAGCTTGAACCCATGACAAAACAGGAATTAATTTAGAGGAGATAGGCACAACATTGTTGTCGAATTTGCACTCGCTTTTTCCACCAAACAACAACCAATCATCAGTTACGCCTAAAAACTTTGCAATGACTTTTAAATTTTCAGCAGTTGGCACACTGACGCCATCAAGCCACTTTTTAGCAGAAACAGGAGACTTCTTTGTGGCTCTTGCTAGGTCAGCAGCTCTTAAATTTTTTTCTTCAAGCTTTTGTTTAATGCGAGCATGTAAAGACATAAAAAACCCCAAAAAGATTAACTAATGTTAATACGAACTATTGAAACCATGGTTAACAAGTGTTAAATTTGATTTATTAACTATGGTTAACTTGGTGGAGCCGTGAAAATTAACGACTTAATGAAATACCACGATTGCAAGAATCGAAAAGAACTGTCCCAAAAAATTGGATACTCAACCGTCACACTTTGGAAGTGGGGTAAGTTTGGAATCCCAGAAAAAACACAATCACATCTTGAAATACTTTCCAAAGGCAAATTAAAAGCCGATATACAAGCAATTTCTGCTTAGGAACCACCTTGAGCAAAGTATCGATTTTTGTTCATAAAAATTAAACGTGAATGATTAAAAGGATTCACATATGGAAATCAATTTAAGCCGAGAAGCCCAAAACGCAATTTGGCAAATGATAAGTAAGACACCTGGTTTTACCCCTAAAGACATCGCTCAAGTAATAGGGGATTCGCATAACACCGTTTGCAATTACGCAAATATCAATATGCCAAACCACTTACCAAGCATCAAAAAATTAGAAGCAATTCTGTATTACACACAAAACCCAGCATTGTTAAAAATTTGGGCGCATGAACTCGGCTTTGCATTACTGCCTGTTGAGTGTGATCGAAGTAAACATCATGAGCTATCAATTTTTGAAGCAATGATGCAACACAATATAAAGTCAGGCAAAGCAAACAAGGTTGTTTATGACGCTTATGAAGATGGCGTAGTGACGCCGCAAGAATACGAACAAATACACCAGCTCACACAAAATTTAATTGAGTTAGCAACCGCTGTTGATCAAGCAGCATTAAAACAAATGAAAAAATTTACATCAGGTGCCGAAATAGAAAAAGCCTGATGGTTCAGATCAGACTTTTTGTAATTCAAAACGTTAGCAAGGATTGAATATGAAAACAAATTTATCACAACATCAACATACAAACAATATTTTAGACGGCTTTCAGACTAGTGATGTAGTTGTGCTTACAAAGCTTTGTCGAACTTTTTACTCAAATGATTTGTTTGAAGTGAAAGGAATGGCTACAGAGCGACTTTGGTCTATTAAATCAAAGAATCACCTCATCATTGTTGCATCAAAAGAGATTCGCCCAGCAACAGTCGCAGAAATACAAGCCAATCGCCGTTTAACAGAAGCCGAACAAGCTTTAGCGGAGGTTTCATGACAACTAACAAGATATTTAAAAAAGCACCCGAGCATAAACAAGTCCAATGGACTCAATCCTGGTATGAGCCAGCATTGAAATCGCTTGAAGCATTTCTCGAAGTCCGTAAGTCAAATTTACGCAAGATTAAACGTGATGAGTCTAATGCAGCAATTACACGTAATGAGTTCATTGAAACTTTAATGAATGATCACCGAATAACCTTGTATCAAGCCGCTGAAATAATCTCAAGCTTGCATAGAGCAGGCAAAATTTTCATGTTTGGGCAGTTTATTCAAATTAAAGAGAATGGCGGTGCATCATGACTAGCTTTGTAGATTATTCAAAGACATTTAAAACTCAATTTGATTTGAACTTTTCAGAAAAAATTATTATTGATTTTTTTGCTGGTGGCGGTGGTGCAAGTACTGGCTTAGAAATGGGTTTGAATCGTCCCATATACGCAGCGGTTAACCATAACCCTAAAGCATTATCTATGCATGAGGCTAATCATCCTCATGCAAAACACTATGTTCAGGATGTATTCGCTGTAGATCCAGTTTCAATATGTGATGGCTATCAAGTTGGGTGGTTCCATGCAAGTCCCGATTGTACCCATCATTCTCAAGCTGCAGGCGGTCAACCACGAAAAAAAGAGATTCGGGATTTAGCATGGGTTATTCCTAAATTTGCTGGAAAGGTTAAACCTGATGTCATTACGATGGAAAACGTAAAGCAGATGCTTAAATGGGGACCGTTGATTGCTAAGCGTGACAAAGCTACTGGACGTGTAATAACCCTAGATAAAATACTGTTAAATGGGAAAATTCAATATCGGATAGCAGAACCAGGTGAATATGTACCAAGAGATAACCAATTTTTGGTACCAGACCCTAAACGAATTGGCCAAACATGGAAGCAATTTATAAGACATCTCAAGCGATTAGGTTATGAGGTCGAGTGGAAGAAAATGGTTGCTGCAGATTTTGGTGCACCAACTACAAGAGAAAGATTATTTTTAGTTGCTCGATGCGATGGTAAGTCTATCATATGGCCAGAACCAAACTACAATAAAACACCTAAGCGTGGTCAAAAGAAATGGCGTGCTGGTGCTGAATGTATTGATTTTACGGATTTGGGCAAGTCTATTTTTGATCGACCTAAACCGCTTGCAGACAAAACGCTTAAACGCATTGCAAGAGGATTAAAAAAGTTTGTCATTGATATAGATAACCCATTTTTAGTCAATTCAACTACACCATTTATTAGCCGTGATTTTGGAACTTCTACAGGTCATGGAATTCAAGAACCTTTAGCCACAATTACTTCTGCTTTTGGTGGTCACAGTGGTCTGATCAGTCCGATTCTTTCACCATTCTTCACTGAATTTGCAAATGGTTCTCAGCAAAGAAACTGGTCTGCAACAGAACCATTAAGCACCATATGTGCTCAAGTAAAAGGGGGACATCATGGTTTAGTAAGTGCCTACATGATGCAAGCAAATGGTGGTTTTAATGAAACAGATGGGCGCAAATTAAATGAACCACTCACTACTATTACTAATACTGGAAGCCAGCAGCAATTAGTTTCTGCTGTTTTTACGCAAGCTTATTATGGTGACAAAAGTGATTCTGATCATCGTTCTGAATCCATAGATAATCCACTTCGTACAATCACAACTGAAAATCGCCATAGTTTTGTATCAGCAACATTAAGCCAAGAAAATATTGAATCTGCACTACGTGTAGCAACGTTTCTAATCAATTTTTATGGAAACGGTGATGCTCGTGATATTTCAGCGCCATTAGATACCATAACGACGAAAGATCGTTTGGCTTTAGTCACAGTTTGGATCCAAGGTGAACCTTGGTTAATTGTTGATATACGCATGCGTATGTTGCACCCAAGAGAATTATATAAAGCTCAAGGTTTCCCAGACACATATATCATTGAACAAGGTCACGATGGGAAAACATTATCAAAAAAAGACCAAGTGTTTATGGTTGGTAATTCTGTCTCACCCTATCCAATGGCAGCAATAGCACGAGCAAATAACCCATTTGTTCAGGATGGTGATCTATGACAGTAGCACATCCTTTGATCAGATATCATGGTGGGAAATACCGCCTAGCTCCTTGGATTATAAGCCATTTCCCTAAACATACATGTTACACCGAGGTATTTGGAGGAGCAGCTGGAGTACTTATACAAAAGCCACGTGCTTATGCAGAGGTTTATAACGATCTCGATGGTGAAGTAGTAAATTTATTTCAAGTTTTAAGAGATAAAGCGCAGCGTGATTTATTAATTGAACAATTAATTTTTACTCCCTATTCACGATTAGATTTTGAGGAAGCTTGGCAAGAAACGACAAATTCAATAGAAAAGGCGCGCCGATTGATAATCCGCGCACAAATGGGTTTTGGGTCTGCAGGTGCGACAAAAGGAATTACAGGCTTTCGTATTGACACTAAACGCCAATATGGAACAGCACAATCATTATGGGCTGAATATCCTGAACATTTGGCACTAATTGGTCAAAGATTGTCAGGTGTACTTATTGAGAACCGTCCAGCAATTCAAGTACTGCAAGATCATGATGGAGTTGAAACTTTACATTATGTAGATCCGCCTTATGTATTCGACACACGATACGATGGAGCAAAATCGGGGCGCATTTATCGTCATGAAATGTCAAATGAAGATCATGAAACACTTTTAAAAGTTTTACTCGAGCTAGAAGGCAAAATTGTTTTATCTGGATATGACAATGAGTTGTATCAAGACTATTTATCTAAGTGGAAATGTACCAAGACTAAAGCACGTATATCTTCTGGCAGAGGAACAGATACACGTACAGAATGCCTTTGGATTTCTCCGAATGCACAATATACCGACTTATTTGGAGGTGCCCTATGAGTAAATTCATACCCAATTCATTCATGGTTGCCAATGCATTTGTCGACGAAGCTATGAATAAAATTAGTGATGCTTCAGTTAAAATTTATCTAATAATTGTTAGAAAAACTCGTGGATGGACAAAGGAAAGTGATGCACTTTCTTTGCGTCAGTTGGAAAGTTTATCTAAGAAAAGCCGACCTACAGTTATTAAATGCTTAACAGAGCTTGAAGAAGCGGGGTTGATCAAAAAACACCATCAATCAAAATATGGAAATGTATTTTCACCTGTAGATAATTATGACATCGGTGAATTAATTAAATTTCCATCGAAAAAAGTATTTGTTAAAGCATTTGTTATATTCAAAAAACAGGTGGTAAAGAATTTTTACCACTTTGGATATGGTGAGAAAATAGCTCAAAAACCAGTCGATTTTTACTTAAATATTGGTGGTAAAAAATCTTTACTGGTTAAAAATTTTTACCACCTTAAAACTGTGGATAACTCGCCTAAGTGGTCAAATATTTTTACCACTACAACTGGCAAGTGGTTAAATATTTTAACCACAAGTGGTAAAGAATTTTTACCGCAAGTGGTAAAGAATTTTAACCCACAAAGTAAAACTATCAAAAGACACTATCAAAATAAAAAAAACTGGCTTTCTTTTAAAAAATTAGAATCGAAAATTATTTCTCTCAATAACTCGGTTGATACTGGCGATATTTTGAACGCTTCATGGTTTAAACATGAATTGGAGAAATTCGAACTCTACAACGCTGGAAGAGATCACTCAGATGATTTGATGATTTGTTTCTTTGCTGAATGGCTGATCAAAGTTTATTTGAGATCTCAAAAACAAAATGCATTGAAATCAAAAGCGGTATCACCTATCGAAAGCAATCCTGATTTCCTGGTTTTTGCATCACCAAGTCAGATGTACATGTTTGCAAACAAACTTGCTCGCCATCCAGAAGTTATCAGCAAGTACAGCACAGCAGGGGAATCATACGACAACCTTGCAAGTCGTATTGCTGCAAAACTCGCTGATCCTTCTGAACGCCAAAACTGGAAGTTATATCTTGCTGATGTTGGTTTTAAACATAAGGGCAAAGGAGTGGTGGCATGAAATGGAATCATGATCGTTTGATGTATGACTTAGCGGATCATCTCAGTCTTAAATCTGATCGAATTATATGGACGGATATGCAGTTGGGTTCATCGGGTTCACCTCGACCAGATGTCTATAGCATTCCTAAATCATATGCAAACTTTAAACCCTTAGCCTACGAATGTAAGGTATCTGTTTCTGATTTCCGTTCAGACATTACAAAAGGAAAATGGCAGAGTTATTTGAAATTTGCGTCTGGTGTTATTTTCGCCGTACCTCAAGGACTGGTCAGTAAAGAAGATATTCCAAAAGGGTGTGGATTGATCGTTCGTGGTGAAAACGGTTGGAGAATGTTAAAAGGACCAACATTACAAGCAATAAAAAATGATTTCCCTGCTGATTGCTGGATTAAATTGCTTATTGATGGTGTGGATAGATCAACGAATCGCATAAAAATGGAAGAGTTTAATAAAAGAAAAGTGTATGACTGCATAGAACAAAAATATGGAAAAGAACTTGCAATTCTCTTGTCGCAGCGTGATGGAATTGAGGAAAAACTAAAAAACAGAATTGAACACATTCAGCAGAAGTATGACACATTGGACGTATTTAGAAGGGCAGAATATGAAGTTCAAAAACAGGAAGCATTTTTAAAGATTAAAGTAGATTTGTGCAAAATGTTAGGCGTAAGTGAAACGGCGAACATATGGTCTATAGAACAGGCGTTGAAAGACAAAATAGAGCTTCTTGAAGCTGATAGTACAGTTCAAGAAATGAGGAAAAAAGTTCAATCAACAATGAGTAGCCTTGAACGTCAGTTAAAGGAACTCAAACAAGTAATTGAACCGCCTTTTAATGTGAAGGTGACATCATGATTATTGGGGTTGCTGTAAAAGCAGGTGAATTGATGGTTGCTCTACCAAAACCAAATCGCCATGCAGATTGTATCAATATTATTTTGTCGCTTGGCTTGGTACCAGATATTGAAAATGAATGGGGTAAGTCTGCACATCAGGGCTTTTATTGTGAAAATGGAAAATTCTATACACGTCCACAAGCATTTTTACATGCGGTTGAATGTGGTCAGTTGGAATTTTGTGCAAATCAACTTGAGCTAATTGCCCTGGGTGAGATGAAGTTTTCGCGCATCGGGGTATGTAGCGAGGATTTGTGGTGAATTTTCAGTGACAAGCATTTTACTTGCAGACTATTTAAAGAATTATGCGTCCAAGAAAAGGAAGCCTAAGCGCCGCAATTTTATTAAAAAAGAGCGTGTTGTAAGTGATGGCGAAGCAGCATTAATCCAGCATTTCAAAGCATATGGAATTGGATATGAACAAGAGTATCAGTTTAATGAAAATCGTAAATGGAGAGCTGATTTTCATATTACTGGTACCAAAATTTTAATTGAAGTTGAGGGAGGTATTTGGAGCAATGGCAGGCATACAAGAGGTAAAGGCTACATAGCAGATATGGAAAAGTATAACTCAGCCATAGAGTTGGGTTATTCAGTGTTTAGGTATAGCACTGAGCAGGTAAAGAGCGGTAAAGCGATTGAAGAAATTAGACGGTTAATAGGGTGAGTTTATGACATCAACAGCAAACTTTGAAAAACATAGAGATCTAGCAATAATTCATGACTTGCGTTGCTTACTGTTTAAACCAAGTTCATCGCGAGTGGATTTCACATTACTCGACTTAGCACAAAAAACAATGGACGGTTTTAAGGATGGAGCTGGTAGTCCATCAATCTTTCAAAGTAAGGCAAACAGTGCAGCTTTAATGATGCAAGATATGCAACCAGAAGTATATGCAACATTATGGGCTTTGGTGAGATCAGTTAATTCAACAGATAGACATTTTGCTTTGTTGCACAATCTGCTTACCAGTGAGATCAGATTAAAGTTTCAGGAAGATGGTTTTAAGACTAAACAGATAACTTCTAAAGACGCTGCCAAAGGTGTTGCACGGTCAGCAATCATTCAATTTTTATTTAAACGAGGCATGTGTACTAAGTGTAATGGTAAGGGCTTTATCTATTCTAAAGATGAGAATAGACATATCGAATGTAGTAAATGCGAAGGTAAAAAAGAAAATGCTTATAATCAGTCTGAACGGCATCGTATATCAGGTATGAGTATTGATAGGAAAGCATATTTAAAAACTTATCAGAAGTATGAAGACATCGCTTTAAATATTCTTGGTGAATGGCGTATCAATCTTGATTCACACTTGAGAGGTTATTTCTTTAGAGTCGCAGAAGAATACGATTTATGATTGCATAGTCCCAAAAATAAGGGTATATTTTTCTATAATGGTCGTATTACGGTTTAGTCAAGACCAAGTAATTAAAGCTCACATTTGTGGGCTTTTTTGTTTTCTGATGTAAAGCGCCATTAGCTCAACTGGATAGAGCACTGCACTTCTATTGCATTGGTTACAGGTTCGAATCCTGTATGGCGTGCCATGTTCTAATTAGGCGTAATTACGCCATTTTGGTTGTTTCAATTTTGGAAAATACCACGCCTTAACGTTGATTTTTTGGGTTTTTTTTAATGCTCGAAAATATTTAGAGAAACCATGTTTAAAATGCTTGAAAGTCTAACCAAAGCAGCCGTTTCAATTGTTGTAACTCCTGTGACTGCTGCCGTTGATGCTGTAATGATTCCTGTTGATGCCACCGAAGATGGCGAGGTGTTTCAACGCACAAAAAACACTTTAGATAATGCCTCTAAAAACTTTAATGAGGCTGTTAAACCTAATTTAACAGACTAAATTAAACGAAACCCCACACTGTTGGGGGTTCTTGTTAAGTTACAACTATTAGATTAAAATTAAAATCCCTGAAATAAATCTGTTTTCAATGACTTGATTGGAAATAGCAATTGGCAATATCTGTAAAAGGGTATTGCAAATAACAACTGTGATTAAGGTTTATTTAGGAACTAAATATATGAAAATTGAATTTATTTATACAAAAAAGCATCGGATGGAAGATCAAGGTAAAATTCAGTATTAGTATTGAATTCTTGGTAATACTAATTATGTTTTTTTCAAATTTTTTTGACTAATATTTAGTATTTTGTTGTAGAAAAGCCCAGCTGTAAAAAGCTGGGTTTTTTAATGCCTAGAGGAAAGTGAAATGAAAGAAGTAACAGAATTTACGAATAATCTTCTTGATGGATCTATCAAGCAAGATGAAATTAACACTTTCATTGGGAAGCTTAAAAACAATGAGTTGGATAGTGAATTACAGGAAATCAAAGAGATGATTGAGGATCAATTGTCTTATGTGCATCCGCTCAAAATGAAAACACAAGCTAAAATGCGAAAAACTGGTAAACACAATCAAAAGGTGTTGGATGCGTTAAATAACATCAAAACCAGTGATGATGTAAATCAAGCATTATCAGCTCTCAAAGCTATTTTTGCATAAATATTCTCTTTAATAATTTAGGAAAGTGAAGATGTCAAATACATGCAAGTGCAAAAATTGCTTATATACATCAAAGAATGGTAGTTACATGCCATGTCTTTTTCTAAGCTCAAAAAGTTCAATTAAAAATCCTCCTAAAAAACCATAGGTTAGAACATGAGATGAATAAACCAACTGATGCAACACATTATTCTAAGTTCACAGACACCTTCTACAAGAAAGGATCCAAGTGTAACTATGTCTGGAATGGTAAAGACTGGTTTGTTTCAATCTACAAGACTTTGGATGGCATGCTTGAGATTTAAGTGAGAAAGCGCATGAACAAAACCGAAGCACTAAGCAATCTCAAGCGATATGAATCTGAGATCAATAAATATCAAAGCTTATCTCGTGGCCTGATGACTCGTGATGAAATGATTGTCATTGATCGAAAGATTAGTCAATTAAAAGAAAGATCAAAAGCAATTAGAAGTATGTTGGGTGTGGAAACGTTATAATCATTTGTTGTATTATTCAAAAAATAACATCGATTGAACAAAATCATGAAATTTATATTCATAATTATTTCTGTTGTAAGCATAAGTGCTTGCGTAACTTTTCCTAAAAACTCAGTAGAACTTGAGTCGCAAAGTAAATTTAGATACGAATTCAATATTAATCGAGACTTGCCTAAAGTTGAAGAAAGTTTTGATACTTATATGAATAAATGTCATGACAGTAAGAAACAACTGACAGTCTACCTTAATCACGCTCGCATAGGTCCTGAAATGGGGTTTGATAAAATTAAGGAAGATGGTCGGGTAAAATATTCTACGTATTATGGCGGCGAGTTATCATCAAAGAAATATATTTGGAGTTTTGATTTATCTATTGATGGTACTAATGATAATGTAACTAATGTGAAAATAGTTACGTTTACCAAATTATGGGAAAGCCCATTAAATAATTTAAAAAATATAGCCAACGGGGAAAGTACCTCTTGTTAGCTTTATAAGTTTAATGCGTTTAAACCTCCTTCGGGAGGTTTTTTATTGGAGATTCCTTTATGGACAAAATCAAGATAAGAAAATAGTTTAGCTGAGGTTGGTATGTTAAATATTCGTATTAATGTGAATGATCAGATCAATCAAGTAAGTCGAGAGCACAAAAAGCAGGTTGATTTTGCTTTAGCCCAGACAGTAAACAAATTAGCAAAGCTGGCTCAGACAGAAGAGAAGAAAGGTTTAGCCTCATTCTTTGATAATCCTACACCGTTCACAATGAACTCAGTGGCAATCAAAGCAGCAAGAAAGGGCAATCCAACAGCCATTGTTTATATAAGACCAATTGCCGCCAAGTACATAGAACCGTATGAGTATGGTGGTACTCAATACCTTGGTGCAAAGCCTGCTGATTTAGTGCCAATCAACGCAACAGCTAACCAGTACGGCAACTTACCTAGAAATACTATTAAGAAGTATATGAATAGAAAAGATGTATTCTTAGGCAAAGTAAAGACTTCAAGTGGTGTGGTATATGGCTTATGGCAAAAACCGATAGCACAAGCACGCCGTGGCACGAAAAGAATGAAAGGTGGACGGTTAGCAAACACAACAGGAAGTTTAAAACTACTTGTTTCATTTGCAGAGCCTGTGAATACACGCAAAAGGCTTAACTTTGGTCAGAGATCAATTGCAGTGGTTCAACGCAATGCTAAGACAATGTTTGAGCGTAGTTTGGCAAGTGCAATAGCAACAGCGAGATAGAGGGAATCAAAATGAATCCAATGACAGTTTTACTTTGGTTGATATGTGTTTTTCTAACAATTGCTTTCTTTGGTTTTGCTGGATTAGTGATTTATATGATTAAAGAGCGAAAGAAAGCTATAAAAGAGTTCTATACACATCGAGAGGCAATGAATCTAAATTTTAAAGCATCTCAGCGTAACATCAATAGCAACAGCGAGATAGAGTTATGAAAAATACAGTAATATTAATAACTTATAATTCATTCGCAAAAATAGTGCAGTCAAAAGGTACTTCCCAAGGACTTTCTGAAACAGGGGGATTGCGCAGCGTGTGTTTTGACTAGCTACTAATTTTTTCAAAGTGGGTAACAGGGTAACAGGTAACATGAATCAAGCTGATTTTGCTCGACTCCATGCTGTGAGTAAAAAGACTGTTACAACATGGAAAAATAAAGGTTGGGTAGTTCTAAACGCTGATGGCACGGTTGATGTAGAACTAAGCAATAAAAATTTAGAACAATACAGAACCATAAAAAAACAAACAGATGACAATAAGTTTTTAAGTGTTACCAAA
>WNDP01000047.1 GCA_009912575.1 Acinetobacter bereziniae | reverse complement strand
TCACAGCGACTGATAACAGTGGCAAACTGCACTTGATTTATGGACAAAACACAGCCAATGCTAGCGCCAATTATTATATAAACAATGGTGCAAAAATAAACTTAAAGGCAGGGCAGAACTTTAGTACGCAAAAGGGAATAGAAGGCATAGTTAACTACCAAGTCATTACGGCTTTGGGGGCAGAGGGGTCAACTACTGCAACAGATTTACAAGGGATTAGCAGTAACTTGAGAGGAAATTATGTATTGGGTGCAGATATTGAAGCGATAGCAACATCTGGCTGGAACAGTGGTGCTGGCTTTAATCCCATCGGTCGTATAACTGATAGCAATGGAGCGCTTTTTTCAGGAAAATTTGATGGTTTAGGGCATACCGTTTCCAACTTAATCATCAATCGCCCAACGAACACTTTTACAGGCTTATTTGCTGTGAATGGTAATTCTGGGAGCATTCAAAATATCGGCTTAGTCAGCAACCAAATCGATGGACTAAGTACTGTGGGGAGTTTAGTTGGACAGAATCTAGGAACAATCAACAACAGTTATGCCACAGGTATAGTAAGTGGCAAAGGTTTCGATAGGGTCGGTGGCTTGGTCGGACAAAATGACGGAACAATCAATAATAGTTATAGCTTGGGTAGTGTTTCAGCGAAAAATAATGTCGGTGGTTTGGTGGGTCAGAATCTAGGAACAATTAACAACAGTTATACAAGTAGCAGTGTATCAGGGGAGGTGAATGTCGGTGGTTTGGTTGGATCGAACTTTGGAACAATTAAAAATGCCTATGCCACAGGTCGTGTATCAGGGATAAGTTCTGTTGGTGGTTTGGTCGGTGGAAATAATAAGGATGTCGACAATGTTTATGCAACAGGTCAAGTTACAGGTACATCTCGAGTTGGTGGTTTGATCGGTTATCATAGCTATGGCACTGTAAAAAATGCCTACTGGAATACTGAAACGACAGGGCAAAATAACAGTTGGAATGGTGGTAATGGTATTAACTGTAATACGGTTAATTATTGTGGCTTGAGTACTACACAAATGTTCCAGCAAGCCAATATGGCAGGTTTAGATTTTAACAATGTTTGGGACAATGCGAACAATCAAACCACTCCATTTTTGAAAAATCATATGGGATTAAACAGTGTACTGAATAAAAACGACAGCACAAATACAGCATACCAAGTGATTCAAAATCTTCAACAGTTGCAAAATATCAATACCCAACTCAACGGAAACTATGTATTGGGCAATAATCTAGATGCCTCGGAGACGCAGAATTGGAACAATGGTGCAGGTTTTAATCCGATTGGCACAAATACAAACAATTTTACAGGGAAATTTGATGGTTTAAACCATGTGATCAATGATTTAAACATCAATCGACCAGCAGCGGACTTTGTCGGGCTATTTGGATATATCAATGGTACAACGATTCAAAATATCGGTTTGCTCGATGCGCGTATCACAGGAAGATCTGCTGTTGGTGCTTTAATTGGTTCACTTCAAAGCACGACAGTCAAGAATGTCTATAGTACCGGTCAGGTACAGGGAAATGGTTATAATGTCGGTGGTTTAATTGGGCAAGCTTTGTCAGGAACAGTTCTAAGCCAGGCCTATAGTACAGCAGATGTAACTGGGGTTAGCCAGATCGGTGGTTTAATTGGGGGGAGTGTTGGTGGTCCTACTGGAAATAAAATTGACTATACTTATGCCATAGGAAATGTAACAGGAAAAAATAACGATAAGGTCGGTGGTTTGGTGGGGGTAATGCTTAACTCCGACATCAGCCGTAGTTATGCAACAGGCAAAGTTAATAATGCAGGAGGGACAATTGGCAACTTGATTGGTTTGCGAAATGTTGGCACGGTCAGCGACAGCTATTATGATCAAGCCATTAATCCAGGCTTAAATGCAGTGGGAACATCGTTAGGCACTGGTACAGTTAGTGCAACCGATATGACGGCCACGAATCGTTATAGTCGCAACGGTTATACTAATCTAGGGACATGGTCATTGCTGTCAGGCACAAATAATGTTTATGTTGCTAAAGATGCTACAGGAAACAATCAATGGGTGATGATTGAAGGACAAACTCGACCGTTTTTATGGAGTGAATACAGTAGCAATATCAACAATACCCACCAGTTACAACTGATGGCAGTAGATGTCAGCAAAAATTATACTTTAAATAATCAAATAGATGCTATCGCGACCAATGGGTTAAACCCGAGTGATATGTGGAGTGGCGAAGGATTTAGTCCCATCGGGCGTATTAGCAATTTCAATGCAACCAATTTTACGGGGAAATTTGATGGTTTAGGGCATACGGTTTCCAATTTATTCATCAATCGGCCATCGAACAGTTATACAGGTTTATTTGCAATCAGTAGTAGCTTTGCAAGTATTCAAAATATCGGCTTGGTCAATACCCAAATCCTTGGGCGGAATAGTGTCGGAGGCTTGGTTGGGTATAGCGCAGCAACCATTAACAACAGTTATGTCACAGGTCAGGTGAATGGTACCAGTACGATTATTGGTGGTTTGGTCGGTCATAATGAAGGAACAATTCGCGATTCGTATGTATCAAGTGGTGTTTCAGGGATAAATACTGTCGGTGGCTTGGTCGGATGGAATAGTCTTGGAACAATTCAAAACTCTTATGTCACTGGCAATGTCTCAGGGACGAATTATATAGGGGGCTTGGTCGGTCAGAATGATGGAATAATTAACAATAGTTATGCCACAGGCAATGTCTCAGGAACCACCAATCTCGGTGGTTTGGTTAGTTTGCAGAGTAGTACTGGCAATTCAAGTACCACGAACAGTTATTGGGATATCGAAACGACAGGGCAAAGCAATAGCGCAGGAGGCATCGGTTTAACCACAGCGCAAATGAAAGATGGAGCTAGTTTTGCCTTTATTGAAGCTGACAGTTATCAAGGTGGAAAAAACACCGTTTGGCGGATGTATCAGGGAGATGCTGCCCCATTGTTACGTTCATTTTTAACCCAAGCCACAGTTAATTTAATAGATAAAACCACAACTTATAATGGACAAAACCAGGCACTGGATTTAACTGGAATAAATGGACTAGATAACACAAAAGTTTTCTCATCTGGCGGAAGTACAGGAAGAAATGCTGGAACCTATACAGGCGGTTATTATTCCAATCAACAGGGCTATGATTTAATTGGAAATACCGCAACTTTAACCATCAATAAAGCCACACTCAATCTTAATGCAGTCACTGATAGCCGTACTTATGATGGAACTGATCTATCCAATGCAAAGGTGACAAATAGCGGATTACAAGGTACGGATAGCGTCACCGCACGACAAGTATTTGATGAAAAAAATGCAAGTAATCGCACCTTAAATGTGACGGATGTCATGGTAAATGACGGAAATAATGGTAATAACTATAACGTAATCACTAAGACTGCTACAGGTACGATCAACAAAGCTAAAGCGACAGTCACAGCGAATAGTTTAAGCACAACTTATAACGGACAAAACCAAACTGCATCAGGCTTTAGTGCTACTGGTTTGGTGAATGGTGAAACTGAATCAGTCTTATCTGGTGTAACAGCATCAGTAACCGCTAAAGATGCAGGCAGTTATGCCAATAAAGCCAACGGTGTCGATAAAAACTATGATCTGACTTTTGTTGATGGTGCTTTAGATATTGCCAAAGCCAAAGCGACTGTAACGGCGAATAGTTTAAATACGACTTATAACGGACAAAACCAAACTGCTGCTGGCTTTAGTGCGACTGGTTTAGTCAATGGTGAAACTGAATCTGTACTTTCAGGTGTTTCGGCAACTGTTTCTGCTAAAGATGCAGGCAGTTATGCCAATAAAGTCAATGGTGTCGATAAAAACTATGATCTGACTTTTGTGGATGGCGCACTGGATATTGCCAAAGCTAAAGCCACGGTGACTGCGAATAGTTTAAGTACGACTTATAACGGACAAAATCAAACTGCTAATGGCTTTAGTGCAACAGGTTTGGTGAATGGTGAAGATAGTTCGGTATTGACAGGTGTCACAGCATCTGTAACAGCCAAAGATGCAGGCAGTTATGCCAATAAAGCCAAAGGTGTTGATAAAAACTATGATCTAACTTTTGTAGACGGCGCGCTAGATATTGCAAAAGCAAAAGCGACTGTAACGGCGAATAGTTTAAATTCGACCTATAATGGTAAAGATCAAACTGCATCAGGCTTTATTGCAACAGGTTTGGTCAATGGTGAAACTACAACTGTATTGTCAGGTGTTTCGGCAACGGTTACAGCTAAAGATGCAGGCAGTTATGCCAACAAAGCCAGTGGTATAGATAAAAACTATGATCTGACTTTTGTTGATGGCGCATTGGATATCGCCAAAGCCAAAGCGACTGTAACTGCGAATAGTTTAAACACGACTTATAACGGACAAAACCAAACTGCTACTGGCTTTAGTGCGACTGGTTTGGTCAATGGTGAAACTGAATCTGTACTTTCAGGTGTGACGGCAACGGTTACAGCTAAAGATGCAGGTCGTTATGCCAACAAAGCCAGTGGTGTAGATAAAAACTATGATCTGACTTTTGTGGATGGTGCATTGGATATTGCCAAAGCTAAAGCTACCGTAACCGCCAATAGTTTAAGTACGACTTATAACGGACAAAACCAAACTGCATCAGGTTTTAGCGCAACAGGTTTGGTCAATGGTGAAACTGAATCTGTACTTTCAGGTGTTTCGGCAACGGTTACAGCTAAAGATGCAGGTCGTTATGCCAACAAGGCCAATGGTGTAGACAGAAACTACGACCTGACTTTTGTTGATGGCGCGCTGGATATTGCCAAGGCCAAAATTAACCAGGTCACTGGAATTACCGCCAATAATCGTGTTTATGATGCCAGTACAGAAGCAACATTGAATACAACAGCAGCACTATTTACAGGTCAGATCGCAGGTGATGAACTGCAAGTTGCTTCAGCAACAGGGCTGTTCAGCGATAAAAATGTGGGTATAGCAAAACAGGTTTCAATTCAGGGAATTCGTCTGAGTGGCGCAGATGCACATAATTACGAGTTGGTGAATGACACTGCTCAAACTACAGCAGATATTCGCCAAGCCAATATTCAAAACATTACAGGAATTACTGCCAACAATCGTACATATAACGGGTTAACTACAGCTGAGCTTGACCTTACCAATGCACAATTCAAAGGGATCTACGCTGGCGACAATTTAAATGTCGCAACAGCAACAGGTCAGTTTAACAATGCATCTACAGGGCAAGCAAAAAATGTATCGATTACAGGTTTAAGCCTAGGTGGCTTAGATGCTCAGAACTACAAACTTGTAGACACAACAGCGATGACCACAGCAGATATTTATATGCTGACACCAACAGCCTACTTACAGGCAATTCAATTTAAACGACCTCGTTATTTGCCTGAAACAAATAATGCATTAAATACAGTTGATTTAGATGTACGCCAAGGTGGAGTTAACACTGCAGGTATTCAAATTTTGGCAGGGGAGCACTAATTCATGAAACCACAACAACACAATACATTGGCAATATCCGTGGCTGCTTGTCTGATGCTTTTGACCAGCAGTAACCATGCGGCGCCTGCTCCAAACGCTGGTCAGTTGTTACAACAACAGCAACAAGGACAAAGTCTTGAGCCACAAGCCCCTGTTCAAGTTGAAAGTTCGGTAAGCAATAACGTACCGAATTCACCAGATATACAAATTCGTGTACAAAAATTTGAAATCACTGGAAATAGTCGTTTTAGCACAGCGCAATTGCATCACTTAGTGGCAGATGCCGAAGGTAGGCAACTGAGTCTTCAGCAACTCTGGCAAGTTGCTCAAAAGATTACCCAATATTACCAGCAACACGGGTATGGCTATAGTCGTGCTTATCTTCCGCAACAAAACTTGAGTCAGGGCATTGTACGTATCAATGTACTTGAAGCGTATTACGATCACCCCCAAATTGATAACCAAAGTCGCACCCAAAACTGGCTCATCGAACACACTGTTGCACCGTTAAAACTAGGAGAGAGAATCAACAGCGATCAAATGCAGCAACAACTCAAATTGCTCAATCGTTTGAAAGGGGTGAATACTCGTAATGTACTGAGTCCGGGGACAACAGTAGGAAGTAGTCAACTCAATGTTGAAGTTGAAAATGCATCACTACTCAATGGTTATATTGGCGCAGATAACTTTGGTAATAAATACACCAGTCGAGCACGAGGTACTGCAGGCGTTTCCGTCAATAATTTAGCAGGTTTAGGGGATGAACTTAGCCTAGATTTGATGACTGCTGGAAAACGGATGAATTACGGGCGTGTCGGATACGCCTTTACGTTTACAGGAATGGGGACACGTGCAGGTGCAAGCTATTCCTATCTTGATTACGAACTGGGTAAAGATCTAAAAAGTATTGGGGCAGAAGGAAGTGCGGCACAAAGCAGTGTATTTATCAGCCAACCCGCTTTACTGACCAATACAGCAGAAGTCTTGCTGAGCTTGCAATACGACCATAAACAACTGAAAGATGATATTCAGCTCAACCAATACTATAAGCATCGCAATATTGATGTAGTGACTGCTCGACTGGATGGCTCACAGTTTGACTCATTATTCGGTGGTGGATTAACTCAATATGGTGCATCAACCAGTTATGGTCGTGTTAAATTTAAAAATGATGATGCGGAAGCTTTGGATGCACAAACAGCAAAAACAGCTGGAGACTACTATACAGCGACTCTAAATCTTTCTCGCCTACAAAACATGGGGAGCAAGGGAACGCAAGGCTATTTGGGGATTTATGGGCAGTACAATCCTTACAATCTTGATAGTGCAGATCAATATTTAGCAGGTGGTCCATTTAATGTTCGTGGTTATGAATCCAGTCAATTTGCAGGTTCGACAGGATATTTAGCCACAGCAGAACTAAGACAAAGCCTTTTTAGTAATGCAAAGCATCAACTTACAGCTAAAGTTTTTGTAGATACTGCAGAAGTAGCCTTAAATGCGAAACGTTGGGCGGGAGTCACTGGTGACAATCAGGTACAAATCAGTAGTGCAGGATTGGGCTTAAACTGGAGCAGTTTATGGAATATCCAAGCCAATGCCGAAGTTGCATTTCCAATCGGAAGTACACCTGAACAACTTAAGGACCGAGATAATCAACAATATTGGTTGAGTGTCAGAAAAACTTTTTAATTGTAGAGAAAGAAATAGTAAAGAAAGAATAATTAGGGAGAGGAGGTGAAAGCCTCCTTTTTTATTTGAAGTTTACAGGTACATCGCTAACTTAGAAATATCAAGCAAATTCAGATTGATAATCACATCTGTTCACTACCGTATAGAGAGTTTTAAAAAACCTAAATTTATTTTATATTAAAACCGCATATTAAAGTATTAAAGCACTATAAATCTTACTCAATCAAAATGTTATTGAGAGAATGTAGATAATCGATTTAACGAGGTGATGGCACAGGTGAATAAAGGCGATGTATCTTCTAAATACTGGCTGGGGAAAATCTCAATTGGCTATGGTATTGGATATTTTGAAGGTAATGTTGGCGACAACGATTTCCATCGACACCACGCACACCAATTAAGTTTTGCAAAAAATGCAGGAGAATGTATTCAGGTCAGTGGTGAGGAACATTGCATATTCAGCAGTGGCGTATATATTACAGCAAATACATTGCACCATTTAAAGTCAGGAACATATTGTTCAATTTATATTGATCAAACACATTTTCTTGCCGCGATCATCCATCAATACCTACAACCCATTTCCACAATGACCGTATTACCTGAAGATTTGGTGATTGTACTTCGTAAATATTTTATCCAGCAGCGTCATCATGACAAAGCTTTTCAAATGCTGCTAAATTACTGTGGAATTAATCATTTTAAACAACCCACGATACGAGAACAGCATCTTTCAAATTTTCTTAGTTCGAGTAAACAGCAAGATTTAACTCTTAAACAAATCGCCGAACAATTTAATCTTTCAGAAAGTCGTTTTAGTCACTGGTTTAGTGAAAGCTTTGGTATTTCTTATAGAAGTTATCGTAAATGGTTGAGGCTGTTGAAAACTTTTCAATCAATTGATTCTCAAAATAATTTAACTGAAATATCCCATCACTCTCATTTTTCTGATCAAGCTCATTTCAGTAGAACATGCAAACAGATGTTTGGTATCCAACCTTCACTGTTAAAATTCATTCCATCGATCGAACAGATTCCGATGTGGCAACCATCTGATTCCATACTTGAATAGCAATCTAGCTGTTTCATTCAATTCTTTTCACTTTCTAATCCGCATACTCAAATGACATTTTAAGCGGAAAAGGAGTGATGAATTGAATACCTTGTTAAAGATGTCATTCAGGTATTTATTTTACCCAGTTTGGATGGCATTGACTGTCTGGGTCATGTTTTTGATTCTATCGGGGCAGATGACATATTGGCCAAGTTCGATCTTATTTATTGTGCTCAGTGGTTTGATGATTGCTTTAGCTGAATATCATTCTCCCTATCAACCGAAATGGTTAGAGTCGCATCAAGATGGATTGACCGATATTTTACATGCCATTTTTAATTTAATTTTGATTGTTTCTGTATCTAAAATAATTGAAATATTGGACATATTTAGATTTTTCCCACGTCTCTGGCCGGATCAATGGTCATGGTTTTGGCAACTTATGCTTGTCGCTTTGCTGATCGACTTTGGATTGTGGTTGATGCATCGTTTCAGTCATCGTTATAAGTTTCTATGGAAATTACATGCAATTCACCATCATTCTAGTCGGCTATACTGGTTGAATGCCGAAAAAAGGCATCCATTGAGTGCCTTAATACTTGCAGGACCAAGCCTTATGATTCTTGCAATCTTAGGTGCTCCAAGTATATTGATTGGCTGTTGGATGATGTACATGGCGGTACACTTATTTTTTCAACATGCCAATGTGGACTATCGTGTAGGCGCTTTAAAATATATTTTTGCTGTTGCTGAAGTACATCGCATTCATCATAAACATGGGCATGGTCGGAAAAATTTTGGTGAGGTGTTTATCTTTTGGGATATTATTTTTGGAAGCTACTATTGTGAAAAGCAAAAGATTAAACCAGATCAAGTCGGTGTACGTAGCCCAATTCCAAATGAATATTTGGCGCAATTAAAATGGCCATTTCAAAAGTAGTCAGACAGATGCCTAGTTTAGAGCAAATTAAACTCATGCATTTCTGGTAGTCAAATTTAGTACTGACTAAAAGGACTATTATTTTATAAGCATAAAGTGGTCATCACGACCACTTTATAGTTTTATTTTTAAAGCTCAAACACATTACTAGATTGAATTTATTTAAGCTTTGGATCAATCATAAATTTAAAAACAGAATTACCAACTGTAGCGAACACCTACATTAAAGTTTGTGGGTGCACCATAATAACTATTGGTAGTCGCTAAATGATATTTTTCATTCAATAGATTATTCACATTGAGATTGACCAACAAATTTTCATTGATTTTATAACGTGCCATCAAATCAACGAGTGTATAACTGTCTTGAGTAAAGCGTGTATTTACAGGGCGAGTCACATCCGAATAAATATCGCTTTGCCAACGTAGACTGCCACCTACAGTCAGTGCTTTATCAAAATAAGGCAGGGTATAAGTGGTAAATATTTTTGCTGTATTGTTAGGGATATTGGTATTTATGGCGTTGTCTTTATTATCCTTTGATAAATTACGAGTGAAACTTCCTGAAACTTGCCATAATTCTGTCAGCTTTCCAGTTGCTTCTAGTTCAAAACCTCTACTTTCTGTACTTGATTCAGCGCGATAAGCTTGTGAGCCATCTGGAGCAAAAACTCCATCGACTGCAATGGCTTTATTGTCTTCTTTGGTTTGATAAACGGCAGCACCAATATTTAATTGATTGTCGAAGAACTCACCTTTGATTCCAAGCTCAGTGCTATTTCCAACAAGTGGATCTAAATAGTCACCACTCACTGTTTTTTTGTCTTGTGGAGAAAAGATACTGGTATAACTGGCATAAGTGGTCCACTGCTCAGTCAGATCGTAAGTCAACCCGATATAAGGAATCACTTCACCTGTTTCTTTACGTGATGTTGTTTCGGTAGTGTTTGTGGCATTGTCATGATTTTTGGTCACACGCTTCCAATCTTCAACGCGTGTCCCCAAGATAATCGCAGCTTTGTCTGAAGGCTTTAATCGAACAGCACCGAATATAGAGCGACTAGTGTCATCACCACTGTACCAGCCATCAATCATTGTTTCTGGACGAGTTGGATTATGCCCATCCCAAGTGAAAATATTACCTAGATTACCATCCCAAGACATTCCATTATTCCAACCGGAATATGTTGGGCGTTGATTGTCACTTTTTGTATAGGTTGTACCCACGACCACGTCATGAGTTTGGTTAAACAGATTAAAGGAGCCATTTAAGGTTAAATTAAATAGATTCTGTGTAGGTTCATAATCCCAACGTGTGGCATAAATTAATGCGCCAGCACCTGTTTGTTTATCGATGCCGGAACTAAAGGCATAGCCGACAACCTCATCAGAAGAGGTTTCAGTTCGAGAAAGCGTTCCTTTTAGTTTCCAATTGTCATTAAATTTATGTTCAATATCTGCAAAATAACCTGTTGTTGCACGGTCTGAATAGGTCCAGTCAGCTGCTGCCGAATCAGAACGTGACCAATTGATCAGTGAACCATCTTTATAGTATGAAGGTAAGCCTCCACGTGCGATACCTGTAATATCAATTTGTTGGTGGCTGATACCAAAACTTGCTTTGGTTCGATCAGTCAAATCAGCTTCAAGTACACCATATGCAACTTTGCGTTCTTGTGCATAACGATCGATATAAGAATCACCATCTTGGTAGGCCAATACAGCACGACCACGAAGACTTCCTGATTGGTTTAATGGTGATGACACATCAATATCGGTACGATATGTGTCCCATGAGCCAGCACTTGCACTCACTGAAGCTTTAAAATTCTGTAATGGTTTTTTCCTAACCATGTTGATACTGGCACTTGCTGAACCGGCACCTGTCATTAAACCATTGGCACCACGTACAATTTCGATACGGTCAAAAAGCGCAGTATCTTGGCTTTGAAAGATACTTGAATAAGAGTTCAGGAGTTTCACACCATCTAGTAAATAATTGTCTACGCTTTGACCACGAGCATAAATTGGTGTGTTATCGGAGCCGATATTACCACCTTGATTGATGGTTAAACCCGCAGCTTGAGTGACCACATCTGTTAACTGGGTGAGATTTTGATCTTCCATTTGCTGGCGAGTAATCACACTCACCAGTTGCGGTGTTTCTTTTAAGCTGAGGGCTAACCCTGTGGATGCAGTGGTTGCTTTCGCCGTATAAAGACCTGTTTCTTCTGTTGTTAATGTATCACTGTTGGCAGCAGTGACCGTAATGGTCGGAAGTTGTTCAGAATTTTGTTGCAGGTTCTCAGTATTATCTGATGCTGCAAATAATGATCCATTGACCAAAATAGATCCACCCCAAAGTACAGTTCGAATAGCCACAGTCAGGGCATGCTTAGCTTGATGTTCCTTCATTAGATTCTCATACGAGTTATATTTATCTATTAGTCGTTTAATGTGAAAAAAAAGCTCAAATTTTTCTAACTTTTTTACTTTTAGACAATTTGGAAATAAAATTATCAAAAAGAAATGTTTTTTATTTTATATAAATCAGTGGCTTGACTTTAATTTGTAAAGCCTTTATATCATCAAGAAAATTTTAATCTGATCACGATATATCTAGTTCAAGGTATTGTTATAGGTTTTAGAACAAGCGCTGAATGCTTGCTTCATATCTCTTTTTACTGTGGCTTGTGAAATATTGAGTTGCTGACCAATGGCGCGATAAGTCATTCCTTCTAACTGAGATAATAAAAAAACCTGAGCAACTCGATTGGGAAGGTTTTCAAGGGTTTGTTGGACTTGATTCAAAGTTTCGCGCATGCAGATTTGATGTTCAGTCGAAGGATAATCATCTTGAGGGATTGAGGGCAGTGTCTCTAAATAACCTCGTTCAATTTGCTGATGTCGCCAATGATCAATGATGACATGTTTGGCTATGCCCAATAGCCATGCTTTGGGTTCTTTGATTTCTTCAAAACGATAGTTGCTTTTTAATGCACGATAAAAAACTTCTTGACTCAAGTCTTCTGAAGAGTGGTGATTATGGAGCTTATGCTTAAACCACAGAACCAAACTACTTTGATAGTCTTGATAAATATGGTTGAACCATTGCTGTTTTTCTACGTTCAAATTCATTGAAGTTGCCTGTTGAATCAGCGAACAGAACAAAGTTTTGCTGGGTAGATACAAGTATTGAAAATAATGATAGTGATAATGATTATTAAATGCAATAATAAACATTACAAAAAGCAACATGTAGTATTGAACTGATTTAAATCAAGTTTCATCAAGCGAATGGATGAAATAAGCACTGATTTTTAGTGAATTGTCACTTTATTAGGTTTGATCTTTGTAAATATCGCGAATTCTGCGACTGTCTGAATAAGAGTTTTTATGAGTAATCCATTAGTCAATATAAGCCCCAAAAAGAGTTCACTTCAGCAGAAGTTTAAATATTTAATTGGATTAATCATTCTCATTGGCTTGGCGCTAGCAGGTTTTTATTGGAAAAAATCGACGTCTAAACCTGTAGAGGAATACAGTCAGTGGAGTAAACCTGTTCCTGTAAGAACAGTATCCGTACAGCAACAAAATTTACAACTTGAGATCAAAGCTATAGGAACGGTAATTCCTGCACATACAGTCAATGTTCAAAGTCAAGTTTCTGGTGTGCTACAACAAATTTATTTTAAAGAAGGTCAATGGGTTAAAAAAGGCGAGCTACTTGCACAATTAGATCCTGCACCGTTTCAAGTTGCATTGGCACAGGCGCAGGGCACCCAGCAGCAAAATTTAGCACAACTGCAAAATGCAGAAACAGAGTTAAAACGTTATCAATTACTGTTTAAGCAAGACTCGATTGCCAAACAGCAAGTCGAACAACAACAAGCATTGGTGAATCAGCTTAAAGGACAAATACAATCAAATAAAGCTCAAGTTGATGCGGCCAAATTACAGCTATCGTATACACGAATTTATTCACCGATTGCAGGGCGAGTAGGCTTTAGACAAAAAGATGCAGGTAATTTGATTCAGGCCAATGAAACCACAGGCTTGGTCACAATTACTCAAGTCCATCCTATTTATGTGCAATTTGCAGTTGCCGAAAATTATTTGATGGGTCTACGTGATACCTTGAAAAAAGGACAGCAAATCGAAGTGAGTGCATGGGACAAAAGTGAGCAAAATAAGTTAGCGATGGGACAAGTGCAATCACTGGATAATCAGATTGATGTCAGTACGGGGACATTAAAGCTAAAAGCAGTGTTTAACAATCAAGACGATGCTTTATTTCCAAATCAATTTGTCAATGTTCGCTTGAATACACAGACGATTCAGAATGCCATCACGATTCCAAATGATGCTGTGCAACATGGGGCCAAAGGAACCTATGTTTATATTGTTAATCCACAACATAAAGCTGAAATTCGCATGTTAAAACTGGGCATGACTTCAAATGGTCAAATTGAAGTGATAGAGGGTTTAACAGCAAAAGAGCAGGTGGTTTTAGAGGGGATTGATCGACTATCAGAAGGAAAAGAAGTTCAAATCGTTTCAGATCAACGCCAACAAACTTCAAATGTGGACGCAACTCAGAGATAAATCATGAATATTTCACGATTCTTTATTTTACGTCCAGTCGCTACGACGCTGTTAATGCTTGCCTTGTTATTCAGTGGTTTCTTAGTTTGGCGTTTGCTTCCAGTATCTGCTTTGCCACAAGTCGATTATCCGATTATTCAGGTATATACCTTTCAACCCGGTGCAAATCCAGATACGGTGCAAAGAACCATTACCGCTCCACTTGAACGTGAAATGGGGAAAATTGCAGGGTTGAAACAGATGTCGTCCAGTAGTTCTGTTGGTGCGTCAGTAATTACTTTACAGTTTGAACTCAGTGCTGAATTGGGTGTAGTTGAGCAAGAAGTGCAGTCTGCACTCAGTACGGCCAGCAATAAATTACCCAGTGATCTGCCCACACCGCCTGTCTATCGCAAGGTTAATCCTGCCGATGTTCCAGTGATTACTTTGGCCATTAGTTCTGATACTTTGCCTTTAACTACAGTCTATGACATGGTTGATACACGTGTTGCTCAGAAACTTTCACAACTGACAGGTGTGGGCATGGTCAGTCTTGCAGGTGGGCAAAGACCTGCAATACGGGTACAAATGAATCCAGCAGCACTTGCTTCTTACAAAATGAGTGCAGAGCAAGTACGAACAGCGATTCAGTCAGCCAATGCCAATCAACCGAAAGGCAGTTTTGATGGCCCTTTTCGAACCACAATGTTGGATGCCAATGACCAGATTCGCTCAATTCACGATTATGAAAATTTAATTTTGCGATGGAATAACGGCGCACCGATACGTTTAAAAGATGTGGCAAAGATCATAGAAGGTAGTGAAGATCGTTATATGGCAGCTTGGGCAGACAGCCAGTCAGCGATTTTGGTGAATATTCAACGCCAACCGAATGCCAATGTGATTCAGGTTGCTGATCAAATTAAGCAGGTATTGCCTGAATTACAAAAGAATTTACCTGAAAACGTTAAAATTCGGGTTTTAACAGATCGTACGGAAAGTATTCGAAGCTCAATTCGCGATGTACAAAAAGAATTGGTTTTTGCTGTTTGTCTTGTGGTCATGGTGACCTTTCTGTTTTTAAAGAATTTATCTGCAACCATCATTCCAAGTATTGCTGTACCGCTTTCAATTATTGGTACTTTCGTGGTGATGTATTTTCTAGGTTTCTCTGTTAATAATCTGACCTTAATGGCACTGACGATTGCGACTGGTTTTGTGGTCGACGATGCGATTGTGATGCTGGAAAATATTGCACGGCACCGAGAGTCTGGTGAAAATTTATTACAAGCGGCATTGAAAGGTGCTCGAGAAATTGGCTTTACCCTCATATCGTTGACAGTCTCATTGATCGCAGTACTGATTCCATTACTGTTTATGGGCGATGTCGTTGGGCGCTTATTCCATGAATTCGCAGTCACTTTGGCAGCAGCAATCGCAATTTCTTTGGTGGTGTCTTTAACATTGACACCGATGATGTGCGCCTATTTACTCAAAAATACTCAGCATGCAACTTCAAAAAAGTCTTGGAGCTTAGATCAAGTTATTGATTATTATGCTAAAGGATTGACGTGGGTTTTTCGCCATCAAACCCTGACCTTAGTCGTAATGTTGAGTACAGTATTGTTGGCAGGATTCTTATATTGGACGATTCCCAAAGGATTTTTCCCAGTGCAGGACAGTGGGGTGATTCAAGTCGTAACTGAAGCACCAGATGATATTTCATTCCAAGCCATGAGTGAACGTCAGCAAAAACTTGCCAGTCAAATTCTCAAAGATCCTGCGGTTGAAAGTTTATCTTCATTTATTGGAGTAGATGCCAATAATCCGAAACTGAGTAATGGGCGTATTTTAATTAACCTAAAGTCACATGCTGAGCGTGATGATGCTGATTTGGTTATATCCCGTTTGCGTGAACAAATGAGTCAAGTCCAAGGTATTTATGGATGGATGCAACCTGTACAGGAGTTGAGTATTGAAGACAAAATTAGTCGGACTCAATATCAACTCAGCTTAAGTGCAACACAAGCTTCAGACTTAGAAAAATGGACGCCTCTACTGGTAGATGCATTGGCACAACGTTCTGAATTTGCAGATGTCACCAGTGAGGGGAGTGGACAAGGTTTACAGGCATTTATTGAGGTCAATCGAGATGCTGCATCTCGTTTAGGTTTAAGCGTTGAAGATATTAGTTTGGCCTTACAGAATTTATTTGCCCAACGTCAGATTGCGACACTGTATACCCAATCAAATCAGTATCGTATTGTCTTGGAGCTCAATCCTGATTTGGCACAAGGTCTCGATCATTTAGGGCAAACTTATATTCATAATGGTAATGGTGAACCCATATTACTCAGTACTGTTGCTACGATTGTTCAAAAAAGAGTGCCGATTATTTTACAACAACAAGCACAATTTCCTGCCAATGGTGTGTCTTTTAATCTTGCTTCAGGTGTGGCATTGGGAGATGCAATTAAAACCATTCATGAAGTGGAGCGACAGCTCAATTTACCTATCGATGTGAAGTTGAAATTACAAGGTGCGGCGGCAGCATTTGAAAATGCCCAGCAACATACATTTTGGCTGGTCATCGCCGCGATTGTCACGATGTATATTGTTTTGGGAATTTTATATGAAAGTTTTATTCATCCCATTACCATTCTTTCAACATTACCCTCTGCTGCAATCGGTGCTTTAGTGGCTTTGTTTTTGGTACAACGACCGTTGGATATGATTGCACTGATCGGAATCATCCTATTAATTGGTCTGGTCAAGAAAAACGGCATCATGATGGTCGATTTTGCTTTGGCTGTGCAAAGGAATGAAGGTTTGACACCGCAGCAGGCGATTTATCAAGCAGCACTAATGCGCTTTCGTCCGATTTTAATGACCACACTTGCAGCATTGGTCGGAGCGATTCCACTCATGTTGGCTTCGGGCGCTGGTGCAGAATTACGCCAACCACTCGGCATTGTGATGGTCGGTGGTTTGATTGTTAGTCAGTTACTCACCTTATTTACAACACCCGTGGTTTATTTATTCTTTGATCGATTGCAACAGTCTTTTTCAAAATCTGAGTCATCAACAATAACGGCAAATGAAGTAGGGAGAGAGTCTTGAAAGTGCTCTCAAACTTTATTCATCGACCCGTTGCCAGCATATTGTTGGGTATAGCAATTGTATTGTTGGGCATATTGGCTTATTTCCGCTTACCAGTGGCGGCCCTACCGCAAGCTGATATCCCCACGATTGTTGTACGAGCCAGTTTACCAGGAGCAAGTCCAGAAAGTATGTCTGCGACAGTGGCAACTCCTTTGGAACGAGCCATGATGGGGGTGTCAGGGGTTAAAGCCATTAACTCTTCGAGTAGTCAAGGTTCAAGTCAAGTGGTTTTGCATTTTGCTTTGGATACGGACATTAATGAAGCTGCTCGAGAAGTACAAGCAGCGATTAATGCTGCCATGTCACAGCTTCCTTCTGGTATGCCTAGCCCACCTGAATATTTTAAAATTAATCCAAGTCAAAGCCCGATTCTTTATTTGGCATTGAGTTCAAAGCATTTATCTGCTGGAAAACTCTATGAGATTGCTGCGAATCAATTACAACCGAATCTTGCTCAAGTCAGTGGTGTTGGTGAAGTTGCCATTGATGGTGCTTCTATGCCTGCGGTGCGAGTGACACTTAACCCGAATGCTTTGATTGCTCAAGGAATCTCTTTGGAGCAAGTTCGTGAAGCGATAGTTCAGGCAAATCGGACACAGGCATTGGGTGTCATAGAGACTGAAAAATTACGATGGCAGGTCGCACTTTCAAATGACTTAAAAACTGCACAAGACTTTGCTGATTTGGTGGTTTATCGAAATGCGCAGACATTGGTTCATTTAAAAGACGTTGCAGAGGTACAAGACTCCGTTGAAAATCGTTATGTCAGTGGTTTTCATAATGGTCAACCTGCTGTGATTATTAAAATCAGCCGTCAACCCAATGCCAATACTGTTGCGACCATTGAAAAAATAAAAGAAAAGATACCCGAATTAAATGCCTTGATTGCTGCGGACGCTCAACTCATCACCGTGATGGATGGATCAGAGATTATTCGAGCCAGTCTTGATGAAGCACGTGATACTTTATTGTTTTCCATGTTCTTGGTGATCGTCGTCGTCGCATTGATGTTGGGACGTTTACAAAGTGCAATTGTGCCCAGTATTGCCTTAGTCGTGACTTTGATTGGCGCATGTAGCTTGATTTATCTCGCTGGTTTTTCACTGAATAATTTGTCGATCATGGCTGTGATTGTGGCAATCGGTTTGGTTGTGGATGATGCCATTGTCGTCTTAGAAAATATTGAGCGTCATATTGAACAAGGTGAACAGCCTGTTCAAGCCGCAATCAAAGGTGTCAGCGAAGTCGGTGCGACTTTGGTGGCAATGAATTTAGCTTTGGTGGTGATTTTTATTTCCGTACTATTTATGGGCGGTGTAATTGAGCGATTGTTTAGAGAGTTCTCTTTAACTTTAGTGTTTATTGTCATTTTATCTGTATTGGTGTCATTGGTTCTGACCCCCAGTTTGTCTGCACGGACACTTAAACCCCTTAAAAGTTATCAGCATCAAGCTTTGTACCAGTTTAGCCATCGTATAACACAATATTTAACTCAGCTCTATTTGCGCTCCCTGAAATGGATGATTGGACATGCCTATATTGCAATTCTATTGTGGATTGGGGCAATTGGGGCATCCGCATATCTTTACCAAAATTTATCGAAACGGGTGCTACCTGAGCAAGATACAGGTCGTGTAGATGCCTTTATACGTGGTGATGATGGATTCTCTTTTCAGATCATGCAGCCGAAAATTGCCAGTTTCAGTCAAAGTGTATTAAAAGACCCAGCCGTAAAAGATGTCATTGGGACTTCAGGCGGAGCAGGAGGAACCACGAACTCTTTTCTCATGGTGAGTTTAAAACCTAAAGCCGAGCGTGGTGGAAAATCTTCACATGAAATTGTTGAGCGACTTAAGCAAAATGCACCTTGGCAAGCTGGGGCAATTTTCTCGGCACGTGTTAAGCAAGAGTTAGAACTAGATGATCCATTTTCAAGCGGGAGTGGCCAAGATTATATGTTGCTTCTGCAATCTGACAATGTTGCCTTATTACGCCAATGGGTGCCCAAAGTTGCGCAGGCCATGCAGAAACTTCCTGAACTTGAAGAAGTTGAAAGCATGGGAGATGAAGGCGCTCAGCATGTCACATTAGATATAGATCGTGAAGCTGCTCGTCGTTTGGGTGTAGAGATTGAAAATATATCGAGTGTATTGAATAACTCATTTTCACAACGTCAGATTTCAACCATTTATGATCAAAATCAACAATTTCATGTGGTGATGGAAGTCGATAAGCATTTTACCGAGCATCCAGAAGCTTTAGCGAATGTGCGTATACCGAATCAACAGGGTGCATCTGTACCATTGAGTAATTTTGCCAAATGGTCATATGGGATTAGCAATGATCGAGTATATCGCCGTAATCAGTTTGCAGCGATGGGGATCGGTTATGTGGTGAAACGAGGTTACAGTTATGAACAGGCCGATGCTGCGATACGATCTGTTTTGCCTGAAGTGATGTTGCCCAATGAAATATTTATGACCACGGATAAAGATGTGGAAGCAGAAAGTTTACAAGGTGGCTTAAGCACAGCATGGTTAATTTTGGTGGTGATACTACTGATTTATATTCTATTAGGGATTACTTATGAGAGTGTGGTTCATCCCTTAACTATTTTATCTACCATCCCTGCTGTGGCGTTGGGAGCGCTATTTACCTTATGGTTATTTGATTTTCAATTTACCCTCATTGCACTTTTAGGCATGTTTTTGTTGATTGGTATCGTGGTGAAAAATGCCATCCTTTTAATTGATTTTACTTTGCTTGAACGGCGTCAAGGTAAGTCCGCATACCAAGCCGTATTGTCTGCTGCAAGCTTGCGTTTTCGTCCGATTTTAATGACCAATAGCGCAGCACTACTTGGCGCGATTCCATTGGCACTTAGCTGGGCTGAAGGGGCTGAGTTACGCCAACCTTTAGGTGTTGTCATCGTGGGTGGATTAGCACTGGGTCAGTTATTCACCTTATATAGCACACCTGTCTTATATTTAGCTTTGGAAAAATGTGCAGAATTTTGCGCAAGATTGAAGCGTAGCCATGCCGTTCAGTCAGGTCAGTAGGAACTATAACATGCAAAATTTAATCAAAAAAAATGTGATCAGTCTAAGTTGTATGTTGTTCTTGACAGCATGTCAATCAACCAAAGTTTGGCATCCACCGCAATATCAAGTACCAATTATTCAAGCAGATCAGCACTATAAATATTCAACTTTAAACTGGAAACAAACCGAAAATTTAAAAATACAGTCAAATGCGTGGTGGGAGATTTATCATGATTCAATCTTGAATCAATTGATGCAACAACTCAATCTCGAAAATTTGGATTTAAAACAGGCTGAAGCACGATATGTGCAAGCTGCTGCATTACTCAACCAACAGTATGCGCAACGTTCAGCAAAGTTAACCGTAGAGGGTGGGGTAAATCGCCAAGCAAGCAAGCAAAGCTCAGCAAAAAATCAATGGTCAACGGGGATTCAAGCCAGTTGGATCCCAGATTTGTGGGGCAGAGTTGCAAAAGCGATTGAAGGACAAAATGCAAATCTAGCCGCTTCTCAAGCAGACTTAGATGCTGTAAGACTCAATCAGCAATTATTAGCAACAGAGGCTTATTGGAATATACGGATATTGGATGCACAGTTAGCGGTATTACAGCAAACCCAAAAAAGTTATTCACGATCTGTCGAGATTATCAATAATCAATATCTTGCTGGAATGATCGCACGTGCAGATGTGATTCAAGCAGAAACACAGCGCAAACAAGTTGATATTCAGCAGATTGAAATACAACGTGATCGTGATTTACAAGAAAATATTTTGGCCGTACTACAGGGCAAAACGGTTTCACAATTTCACTTGGCTCGGCAGCAACAAACCTTTCAAATACCTGTTTTACCCGCACAAATTCCTAGCCGTTTATTAATTCAGCGTCCAGATGTCCGACGTGCTGAACGAGAACTCGCAGCCACACATGCAGAACTTGGATTAGCGCAAACGGCTTGGCTACCTGATCTTAGTATCGGTATAAATGGTTCAGTCAATGCTCAAACATTGAGTCAATTATTCCAAGCGCCACAATACTTATGGTCAACAGGTTTGCAAGCGACATCAATGATTTTTGATGGTGGTAAACGTAAAGCTGAAATTGAGCTTGCACAAGCACGTTATGCTGAAAAAACGGCAAATTATAAACAAACGGTTTTAACAGGATGGAAAGAAGTTGAAGATGCACTTCTACAATCTGCCAGTTTTAGGCAACAACAAAATGAACAAAGTCGTTTATTTGAATTAGCAAGAGAAAATGAACAAGTGGTCACTCGCCGTTATCAAGCAGGTATGGTGAGTTATTTAGAAGTGGTTACGGCACAAAATTTACGATTACAAGCAGAACAAGCAACTTTGGAGTTAAAACAACGACAGTTAAACAATACAGCACAATTGATTGCAGCATCAGGTGGGCAACTTAATTAAAAGCACATATCAATGTTGATTGCTGAATAATATTTTATAGTTTGTCTTTCTTGTATTGAGTCTTTAGATTCTGCTATGCCATGTATCATCAAGGAAGATGTACACCTACACGATAGACGATGTGCAGGTTAATCTAAGCAAGTCTAAAACTGAACGTCCTATACCGAATTTTGCTTTAATTGTTGTCATTTTAGAGTGTTTGGTCGATAAAATGCACTGTTCAAGTGCGATATTTTAATAAATGCATCTTGATTCATTTTTTTAGATAAAAATGTTACTTAAGTCACAAAATATATGTATAATCGCCGAAATTTCTCACTTGACATGATTTTAAAATGGTAAAGCTCATAACTTTGACAGTCTTCGCTGGGATTTTATTTCTTGGTTATTTTACCTATGTAGATACGCAACAGAAAAAACAACAAGAAATGCTGAATATCATTAAAGAAGCAAATTTAACCATTAAAAATGTTGAAGCAAACCCAAATAATCAGAGTATTTTAAAGGGTAATCATTCATCCATCTAATCTCAAGAGTGGCTTAGCTGATGTTCAAAAATTATCGGTTCCGATGAAATGAACGGAGCAGGACGTCCAGTTTGATAAAATTATATAAACAGTATGATATAATTTCCGAAATGTAACCGATCAAGTCCGTTTATACATTCTAGAATATTAAAGCTGCGCATTCGCAGCTTTTTTAATTCAAGTTTTTTATCGGAAATGTCATTTTGGTATGTTTATTGAATGCTTAACTACGGCTAAATTGATGCCATGTATCATTTACTCAATCAACTCGATTTTATCAACGAATAGCTCAAACTTAACAGGGGCTCAACAATGACGAATCCAAATCCTTCAGCGGGTTTGCTCGAACGCTTATTTAAATTAAGTGAAAACAAAACAACGTTTAGAACCGAAATACTTGCAGGTTTAACGACGTTTTTAACGATGTGTTATATCATCATTGTTAACCCATTGATTCTATCTGAGACAGGTATGGATCATGGTGCAGTATTTGTCGCAACATGTTTGGCAGCTGCAATTGGTTGTTTGGTCATGGGGGTGGTGGCGAACTATCCAATTGCACTTGCACCAGGTATGGGGTTGAATGCGTATTTTACCTATTCAGTCTGTTTGGGAATGGGGGTTGAGTGGCAAACAGCACTGGCTGCTGTATTTGTTTCTGGATTGGTATTCATTGCAATTAGTATGTTTCAGATCCGAGAAGCCATTGTAAATGCCATTCCAATGTCATTGAAATTTGCAATAGGGGGCGGGATTGGTTTATTCCTTGCGCTGGTTGCATTGAAAAACTCAGGCATTATTGTTGCTAATCAAGCAACGCTTGTTGGTTTAGGTGATTTAAAACAACCGACTGTTTTATTGACTTTGTTCGGCTTTTTCCTCACGGTCATTATGCATCACTATAAAGTTCGTGGTGCAATTATTATCAGCATTTTAGCAGTAACAGGTATTGCGACAGCCCTCGGTTTAAACGAGTTTAAGGGTGTTGTGGGTACAATTCCTTCAATTGCACCAACGTTCATGCAAATGAATTTTGAAAATTTATTTTCAGCAAGTTTGGTCGGCGTTATTTTTGTATTCTTCTTAGTTGATCTTTTTGACTCAACGGGCACATTGGTTGGTGTTTCACATCGTGCAGGTTTGTTAAAAGATGGTAAATTGTCTCGTTTGAAAAAAGCATTATTTGCAGACTCCACTGCAATTGTTGCAGGTGCTGCCTTAGGAACATCTTCAACAACACCTTATATTGAGTCATCCGCAGGTGTCGCTGCAGGTGGTCGTACAGGTTTAACTGCTGTTGTTGTGGGTTTATTATTCCTTGCATGTTTATTCCTAGCACCGCTTGCTCAATCTGTTCCTAGTTTTGCAACAGCACCAGCATTACTATTTGTTGGTGTATTGATGATCCAAGGGATCACCAACATTGAATGGGATGACATTACTGAAGCTGTTCCTGCATTTTTGACCATCGTATTTATGCCTTTTGCCTACTCAATTGCAGATGGTATTGCAATGGGTTTCATTAGCTATGCTTTGGTTAAACTGTTTACAGGTAAAGCTAAAACTGTACCTTATATGGTGTGGATTATTGCTGTGCTTTGGGTGATTAAATTCGTTGCATTTGGTGGCTAATATCCAGAAATGCATAGAGGGTGTAAACTCATGTTTGCACCCTTTTTTATTTAATGTGTAGATTTAAGTCCAAGTGATTTGGATGTTTTGATTTAATTTAAGAAATTTGAGGATATATTGTGAATAGGTTAGAACTCATCCGTGCTTTGCCAAAGGCGGAACTCCATGTACATATTGAAGGCACGTTCGAGCCAGAACTCATGTTTGCGATTGCACAACGTAATCAGATTGATATTCCTTATAAATCTGTAGAAGAAGTCAAACAGGCGTATAACTTCCATAACCTTCAATCATTTCTTGATATTTATTATGCAGGCGCGAATGTACTGGTTAAGGAACAGGATTTCTATGATTTGGCTTGGGCGTATTTTGAGAAATGTGCAGAAGATCATGTGGTACATACTGAAATGTTCTTTGATCCACAAACACATACAGACCGTGGTGTAGCATTTGCAACCGTGATCAACGGTTTACAACGTGCTTGTGATGATGCAAAAGCTAAGCTTGGGATTAGTTCACATTTGATTATGTGTTTCTTGCGTCATCTAAGTGAAGAAGCTGCTTTTGATACCTTGGAACAGGCACTTCCATTTAAAGATCAAATCATTGGTATTGGTTTAGATTCAAGTGAAGTAGGATATCCACCTGCTAAATTTGAACGTGTTTTTGCTAAAGCACGTGAAGCTGGATTTTTGGTTGTTGCACATGCTGGAGAAGAAGGTCCAGCTGAATATGTATGGGAAGCTTTAGATCTACTCAAAGTCAATCGTATAGATCATGGGGTTCGTTCAGAAGAAGATCCTGTACTCATGCAACGTTTAATTGCTGAAAAAATGCCTTTAACGGTTTGCCCACTCAGTAATCTTAAATTATGTGTTGTCAATGATATGGCGCAGCATAATATCCAGCGCTTATTAGAGCAGGGTGTTCATGTGACTGTAAATTCTGATGATCCATCTTATTTTGGTGGATATATGAATGATAACTTTATATCAATTGCAGAAGCTTTGGATTTATCGACACAAGAATTAAAACAATTGGCAAAAAACTCATTTGATGCTGCTTTTATTTCTGCTGAAGAAAAGCAAAATTGGAATCATCAAATTGATGCATTAAGCTAAGTCAAGGTATATCCTAACCATATTAAAAACAGTGTGTGAGCACTGTTTTTTTCATGAGGAAAATGATTTGAAACTTTTAACCGCATTGATGTTGATTTTACCCATCACTGTTGCTTGTGCGGATTCCAATAAAAGCATGACGCAAAAAATGTTCAAGCCTTTGATAGAATTGCAATGTGCCAATGAATTAAAATCTTCAAAAATTTGGCAAGCTTCGGCTTTTCTATGGTCGAGCAACCAGCAAAACCAAGCGCAGGAGAAAATCTGTGCTTGCGTCAGTGATAATGCTTTAAATGATATTCCTGCTACAGAATTGCTTAAGGCGGCCGTGAGTGAGTCAGCTAAAGACAGCTTGGTTCAAAAGGCAGTTATGAACAGCTTGAAAGGTTGTGCAAAAGAAGCTTTAAATTATAAATGATATGTCCTGTCCTAAAATAAATTAAAAAAAAGCACATCATTTAGATGTGCTTTTAAGCGGAAAAAATTTTAATCTCAAATCGTTGTATCTGGAGGTTTAGCCCTGACGGGTCATGCTTTTTAAAACATTATCTTTATCAATAAAATGGTGTTTAAGCGCTGCAAGAATATGCCCGACCAGCAATAACCCAGCGGCCCATGAAATATAAATATGCAGTGGTTTTACAATCGCAGTTATATCAGGATTGTCTTGAACCAGTCTTGGAATCTCAAACAAGTATAATACAGGAACAGGGTGGCCAGCACTCCAGCTAAATAAACAGCCAGTGATCGGTAAAGCCAAAAGCATGAAATAAAGACCGAGATGTCCCAAATGAGCCAAAGTTTTCATAAATGGAGACATGGTTGCTGGGAGTTCCGGTACAGGATGGGTATAACGCCAAAAAATTCGAATAATGACCAAAAAGATAATCACTGAAGCGATATTTTTGTGTAAGGTGATGACATCACCTTTGAAAGGCCCATCAACATCATAACTTAAAAAATTACCACTATAAAAACCAATGACCCACGCCGTGATAAAAATGACTGCCATGACCCAATGTAACCACTGTGCCGTCCTTGTATAGTATTGTGATTTTTGTTGCATGTTACATATTCCAATTTAATTTGATGCCTATGATATGGATTTTTACTACGGAAATCAGTTCCAAAAATTCAACGGATTGTTTTAAATTTGCAACGCTTAATGCAGAAAATGAGAAATAATTATCCATTTAATGGCAGAGCACAAGATTATTAGAATTTTTAGTTTAATTTCACAATAAGTTTAGGCAAAATATATTCTTTATTCGATAAACTAGAAATATTGTGAAAAAAACTGCTGCTTTTATTGCACCTTTGATCTTGGCTTTGACTGCTTGTGCGACAACGGATTCAATGGATCCTACTGCAGCAGGGACAACGACACAGCAATTAGGTGCTGTAGCAATGAAAATTGCGATTAATGCGAAATGCACGACAGAATTAGAAAACTTACCTGCATGGAAAGTGGCAACACGAGTGATGACTGCTGAGCAAAAAAGCAATGTTCAAAGCCAAATTTGTGGTTGTGTGAGTGAGAAAGCACCACAAAGTGTCTCTGCTGTAGACTTGGCAACAGCGGCATTAGACCCTCAGGCGCGTGCAACGATTGTTTCCAATGCTGTGACAAAAACAATTAATGCCTGTGTTGCTGAAGCAATGAAATAATTGCCCAGAATTGTTTAAGGCTTTAATAATTTAGCTATGGATTTGATAGGAAAGACGATGTTAGTTGCTGGAGTTGATGAAGCGGGAAGAGGTCCATTGGTTGGATCTGTTGTTGCTGCAGCTGTTATTTTAGATCCAAATAATCCGATAGAAGGATTAAATGATTCAAAAAAACTGACTGAAAAGAAACGTGAAAAGTTGTTTATTGAGATTAAAGAAAAAGCACTTGCTTGGGCGATTGCCGAAGCAACACATCAGGAAATTGATGAGTTCAACATTTTACAAGCTTCATTGTTGGCAATGCGACGTGCTGTAGAAGCATTAAAGCTTGTTCCTGAGCATGTATTGGTTGATGGGAACAAAGTTCCGAAAGGCTTAAACATGAGCTGTGACGCTGTGGTAGGAGGTGATGCGTTACATGCTGAAATCAGTGCTGCCAGTATTTTGGCAAAAGTGACCCGTGATCATGAAATGGTAGATTTAGACAAGCAATATCCACAATTTGGTTTTGCAAAGCATAAAGGCTATCCAACAAAGGCACATTTTGATGCTATTGCAGAACATGGTGTTATTGATCAACACCGACGCAGTTATTCACCCGTAAAAAAAGCTTTAGGCCTTGAATAAGCGCAAAGTTTTTTACCAGTGGTTCAAATAAATTTAAAGCGGCTATATAAGCCGCTTTATATTTCAAAACATTTATAATCTTAACGATTATATGTGTTTTGCGAATTATCATCTTCAAAAGAAGGTTGATAATCTTGATCAATATGTTGCAAATGTTCGTGCATAGCACGTTCATGTTGAATACGTTGATAAATTTCTTCGCGATGTACAGAAACTTCTTTTGGTGCATTCACACCAATACGAACTTGATTGCCTTTAACACCAAGCACAGTAACACTGACTTGATCCCCAATCATCAAAGTTTCTCCGACACGACGGGTCAGAATCAGCATGTTTATCTCCTTGCTTAAACGCTAAACCTGCGATGAATTTCTAAAAAAATAGAAAACACAACTTTAAATAGCACCGATAATTTTAACAGAATAATGTGACAAGTTTTTCACTTTCTCACTCCTCCGTTGAAATTTTTTAAAACCTCAAAAACTAATATAACAGAGCCACTATAGAAAACACTATAGTGGCTCTGATTTTTTCTTGGTCAAAACAGCGAATAAGTTGCTATATTTGATCAAAAATTACGCACGTGCACTCGATTCGCCATGTTCACGGTCTAAACCGAACGCTGTGTGAAGAGAACGTACCGCAAGTTCTAGATAATTTTCTTCAATAATCACAGAAATTTTAATTTCAGATGTTGAGATCATTAAAATATTGATTCCTTCATCTGCAAGAGCTGTAAACATTTTGCTTGCTACACCTGCATGCGAACGCATACCCACACCAACGATAGAAACTTTCACGATATCGTCACGTGTTGCAACTTCACGTGCGCCAATTGCTGTTGCAGTTTCTTCTAAAATTGCTTTGGCTTTTTTAAGTTCACCACGATTCACTGTAAATGTGAAATCAGTCGTACCATCTTCTTCAACGTTTTGGATAATCATATCCACTTCAACGTTTGCAGCACCAACAGGCGATAAAATTTTTGAAGCAATACCTGGTTCATCAGGTACACCTAAAATAGTTAATTTAGCTTCGTCACGGTTAAATGCGATACCAGAAATAATTGGCTGTTCCATACTGTCTTCCGCTTCAGTGGTGATTAGTGTTCCGACATTCTTTTTAAAGTCTTCGTCGAATGCGCCATCATTGTCATTATCAAAGCTTGATAATACGCGTAAAGGCACTTGGTATTTACCTGCAAATTCAACTGAGCGAATTTGTAGAACTTTAGAACCAAGAGATGCCATTTCAAGCATTTCTTCAAATGAAATGCGATCAACTTTTTTGGCTTTAGGGGCGACACGTGGGTCAGTGGTATATACACCATCAACATCAGTATAAATTTGACACTCATCTGCTTTCAAGGCAGCAGCCAATGCAACGCCAGATGTATCTGAACCACCACGGCCTAAAGTTGTTGTATTACCATCAGCATCAAAACCTTGGAAGCCAGCAACAACAATGACACGACCTGCATCTAAGTGACTGGTCATAACATCAGTATCAATCGCTTCAATACGTGCTTTGGTAAATGCGCTGTCGGTTTTAATCCCAACTTGGCGACCTGTAAGTGACTTAGCTTCAACACCAATTGAATTGAGCGCCATTGCTAACATTGAAATCGTTACCTGTTCACCCGTTGACACCATTTGGTCTAATTCACGAGGATCAGGGGTTTCGGTAATGGCTTTCGCTAAAGCCAATAAGCGGTTGGTTTCACCACTCATTGCTGATACAACCACTACAACCTTGTGGCCGTGGTCATGCCAACGCTTTACACGACGAGCAACATTTAAAATGCGCTCGGGAGTACCCATAGAAGTACCGCCATATTTTTGAACGATTAATGCCATGTTACCTAAAACCTTGTATATAAACAGGTAAAGTTAATTTTTGCTTCCTATTTTTCATATTATGTACACTTATCTGTACACATTTGAATTTCAGAGTTTTTAGCAAGCCGTAAAATTGGCGATAAGTATATAGCAAGGTAATTACAGTCACAATCATGGAAATAGACTAAAAGTACTAACTTTTAAGTTTTTTACGGTTTAACTATTTATATATTATATAGCCTTTTTTCAGGCTCAGAAATCTGACACTTTTCTTCCCATGCAATTACATCAGAAGTTAAATACCTTTTCATTGTCCCACCATCAGAACCAAATGCTGGAGCAGGAAAGGGTACACCCCAAGGTGTTTTTTCTTGCCAACGGTTCAATGTGCGTTTAGAAATATGAAACATCTCACAAACGCTATTAGATGTTAAATTGTACTAGCTCAAACCAGATCTGACAGTTACCCATTTTTTAGTGTGCCTGTCAGGTTAAATTTGAGCTAAATTCTTCTCAGCCCAAATTCGCTTCCCATCAAGTACTGTTTCCAGTGGTGTGCGACC
>WNDP01000046.1 GCA_009912575.1 Acinetobacter bereziniae | reverse complement strand
GACACCCATGACTTTACAAGCTCTGGATACATTCTGAAGTTCTTCAGCTAAATTGAGTAAGCCTACTTTGTGTTTAATGATTTGATTGTTAGTATGCAACATAAGAAAGTTACCTTTGTTTGATTAAGATTCGACACCTTTATCAAAACGGGTAACTTTCTCTTTTTCAAGATCAATGTCTGATCAGATCTGAACTAATACACCTGTAATGATAAATGAATCGCTAGAATTAGATCAGCAAGCTCATAAAGCAACTCAATGTTTAATTGCCCTGTATTGTGGCTCACGACCTGGTAACAACCCAAGCTATAGAGAAAAAGCAATTCAACTGGCTCAAGGCATTGCCGAGCATGGTTTTGGCATTGTCTATGGTGGTTCTAGTATTGGTTTGATGGGGCAAGTTGCAGATACCGTAACTGAACACGGTGGTGATGTGGTTGGTGTAATCCCTGAGTTTATGCTGGATTATGAAATTGCACATAATCAACTGACTGAACTGCATATCGTACAAAGCATGCATGAACGAAAAGACATGATGGCAGATCGTGCCAGTGCCTTTGTCGCACTTCCAGGTGGTTTTGGAACATTTGAGGAAATCTTAGAAGTTGCCACATGGGGACAACTCAATCAGCATCAAAAACCCATGATGCTATATAACGTAAATGGTTTTTACGACCATTTGATTGCCCAGTTAGACCATGCGGTTGTTGAAGGATTCTTGCCTCCACAGCATCGTGCCAAGCTAATTGTCTGCAATCATGCTGATCAAATCTATAATGCAATTAAGAATTTAGAAGCACCTAAACAATTTGTGGTCTAAGCCTTATAACGTCAATCTATTGAATAGATAAGATACGTTAGAATAAACTTATCTTATCTAGCTAATAACATTAAACTTTTATCAATCTATTCAACGTAGATCAAGAATGCATAATGCAAATGTAATGCTTTCAAATCAGGGGTTAAACGTTCCCCCTCATTGGTGGAATATTTGCCATCCATAGATTAACCCTGCGGCAGCCACAATCCAACACAATGTCGCAATGCCAAAACAAGACCACATCGAAAGTTTTGTTGCCAATAAATACACCACCAACAAATAAATAAAATATGGAACGAGTGACCATATTCCAAATAAAGCGGTTTGCTTTAATGCTTCTGTACCTTTTTCTTGGGCCACGATCACGTGTGCGATCAGTGCAAAGGTTGGAAACAATGGAACTAAACCCGCAATATAAAAAGTCTTACTTTTTGAAAGAATTGAAATCAGTAAAACAACTGCTGCACCTATGCTGCATTTCAAAAATAAAGACAACATCTAAAACCACTCGAACAAACCATCAAATCTGTACGAAAGTTTACGCCAACTTAAGCGATTTTAAATCTAAAAAATCAGCTAATTTCACCAGTGCTCAACATCATGCCGAGCTAAAAAGCACGTTTTAATTTACCACGATGAATGAAAGCAAAGAAAGCCATCGCAACCATCATGCCAAAAAATATAATCAATTTGATTTCATTTCGGCTCAATGAATATTCAGATTTTTGACTCACCGTTTGGGTAAAATCTGCTTGTACAGGAGGGATACTTGTTGTCAGATAAGCTGGTTTAATATTTTTAAAATTCAATTCACTCAATGCACTTGGTTTTTCACCTTTCCCCACCAAAACATATGCGGCAACAATGTCAAAATCTACAGCATTTTGAATTCCAAATCGCACCTGGGTTGGCTCATAAGCATTGTATTCTGGAATCCAGTCATTCACTTGACTATAAATACGAATGGTATCGCTTTTTTCTAATTTTGGATCTTCAATCGAAGTTATCGTATTTTCATCAAGTAAAGCCTGAAGTCCTTTAAATTGATGAAATGAATATTGATTGGTTTGAGTCAGTGTTTCAGCAACTAAAGTTTGCTGTGTAGTCTGTTGGCTAGGTTGAGCTTTGTTTAATAAGGCTTGATTATGGATAACAAAATCGACTTTTGAGGTCATCCCTGGATAGTTTTGACGGCCGATCAGATACACGGCTGTCCAGATTTGATCGCCGGGTTGGATATCTTCTAATTCCACAGCATAAAATTGATTCGGCTTAAGCTGTAAAACTTGCTCAAACAGCACAGGGCTAGCATCATCAGCAAGGACATGACCTGAAAATACCAAACAAAGCACACATATTATTCTGTGTATATTCATTTCCAAGCCCCTGTAAATGCGATGCATATCACATATGTTACAGTAAAAATAATAACCAATCGCACAATATTTGTCTTACAATCTGGTTTTCTCGATAAGTGGTTTTTGATCACATTTAAGGGTAATGACAAAATACAAAATGCATACCGTGGGAGACAAACGCAAAATTAAAAATGCATCTCTTAAGGTTAGCGAACCATCACTTTGATTATTTTGTAAGTACTTAATTTTTATAAATTTATATCAAAAAACAAACAGCTTAAAAACCAACCACAAAACCTTCCAACTTTTGATCTAACACCTTGAATCTAATAATTTTATGCAATTATTAAAAGGTCAAGTTATTTAAAAAATGGTCAGTTAGATGACATAATTTGTCGCTTAAAAACTATTTTTTACAGCTTGAACAAAATTAAATCGCTATCATATAGCACTTTAATTCGCACAATTTTGAGAAAGTTTTATGAGTCAAAGTCATATCCGTATTCGAGGCGCACGTACCCATAATTTAAAAAATGTGTCACTCGATATTCCACGTGACAAATTTGTGGTGATCACGGGACTTTCAGGCTCAGGAAAATCATCACTGGCTTTTGATACCTTATATGCTGAAGGACAGCGTCGCTATGTCGAGTCATTGTCTGCTTATGCACGTCAATTCCTTTCACAAATGGAAAAGCCAGAAGTCGATTCAATTGAAGGTTTAAGCCCTGCGATTGCCATAGAACAAAAGTCGACCAGCCATAATCCACGCTCAACAGTGGGAACCATTACTGAGATTTACGATTATTTACGTCTACTCTATGCTCGTGTCGGTACACCCTATTGCCCTGAACATGACTTACCCATGGTTGCACAAACTGTTTCTGAAATGGTAGATGCAGTTAAGGTCTTGGAAGAAGGTACTGCGTTAATGCTACTTGCGCCTGTGGTTCGTGAGCGTAAAGGTGAATATACCAATCTGTTTGAACAATTACAGAGTCAAGGTTTTGTCCGTGCACGTGTTGATGGTGAAGTCATTGATATTGATACCCCACCTGAGCTGGATAAAAAGAAAAAACATACCATCGAAGTTGTTGTTGATCGCTTTAAAGTACGTGACGATCTAGGTAACCGTATTGCAGAAAGCTTTGAAACTGCACTGCGTCTAGGTGGAGATATTGCAGTTCTATCGTGGATGAGCGGTGAACAGCCTGATCGTGTATTTTCTGCAAAGCACTCATGTCCTCAATGTGATCGTGCTGTGGCAGAGCTCGAACCTCGTCTGTTTTCATTCAACAACCCTTTTGGCGCCTGCCCTGTCTGTGATGGCTTAGGCACTCGTAGCCACTTTAGTGCTGAAAAATTAATTCCTAGCCCTGATATATCTATTAGCCAAGGTGCGATACGTGGTTGGGACAGACAACGCCCTTACTACTACAGCATGATTCAAAAAGTTGCAGATCATTTCGGTTTTTCATTAGACACCCCTTGGAATGAACTGGATGCAGAAACCAAAAAGAAATTTCTGTATGGAACAGGCAAGGAAAAAGTTGATTTAAGCTATATCGATGAACGTGGTCGTAAGCACAATCGAGTACAACCTTTTGAAGGTATTTTGCCACATTTAGAACGCCGCTATCGTGAAACTGAATCGAATTACGTTCGCGATGATTTGGCACAATATTTATCGAATGCCGCTTGTGATGCTTGTGGTGGCTCACGCTTAAATGAAATTTCACGTCATGTTCGGGTGAAAGATAAAACCATTGCCCAAATTACTAAAATGTCGATTGGTGATGCTGAAAGCTATTATCAAGATTTAAATCTTGAAGGTGCCAAAGGTGAAATTGCCGATAAGATTTTTAAAGAAATTCGTGAACGTTTACACTTCCTTGTTTCCGTTGGTTTAAATTATTTAAGTCTTTCACGTTCGGCTGAAACCCTTTCAGGAGGTGAAGCACAGCGTATTCGTCTTGCTTCGCAAATCGGTGCAGGCTTAATGGGCGTGATGTATGTTTTAGATGAACCATCTATCGGTTTACATCAACGTGATAATGACCGTTTGCTTGAGACATTGGTACGCTTGCGTGATCTTGGTAATACTGTATTGGTGGTTGAGCATGATGAAGATGCCATTCGTGCCGCTGACCATATTATTGATATTGGTCCTGGCGCTGGTATCCATGGTGGTCATGTCATTGCAGAAGGTACCTATGAAGAATTGGCAAGCAATGAGGACTCTTTAACAGGTAAATACTTATCTGGAAAATTAAAAATCGCAGTCCCTAAACAACGTGTAACACCACCAAAACCCGAAGAGCGAATTAAACTCTTGGGTGCAGCAGGTCATAACCTTAAAAATGTTGATCTGAGCATACCTTTAGGCGTGATGACCTGTGTGACTGGGGTTTCGGGTTCAGGAAAATCAACACTGATCAACCGTACCTTATTGCCTTTGGCGGCAACCCAACTCAATGGTGCAACCACCTTAACGGCTGAAAAGTTTGACTCAATTGATGGCTTACAATTCCTTGATAAAGTTGTAGATATTGATCAAAGTCCGATTGGACGTACACCACGCTCCAATCCAGCAACCTATACAGGTTTATTTACCCCTATTCGTGAATTGTTTGCTCAAACACCTGAGGCAAAAGCACGCGGTTATGCCGCAGGTCGTTTCTCTTTCAACGTCAAAGGTGGTCGTTGTGAAGCCTGTGAAGGTGATGGCATGATCAAAGTGGCAATGCATTTCTTACCTGATATGTACGTGCCTTGCGATGCCTGCCATGGTCAACGCTATAACCGTGAAACTTTGGAAGTGGGCTATAAAGGTAAAAATATTTCTGATGTATTAGAAATGACGGTTGAAGATGCCATGCATTTCTTTGATGCGATTCCAGTCATTCATCGTCGTTTAGAAACATTAAACCAAGTTGGTTTGGGTTATATTCGTTTAGGTCAGTCAGCAACAACCTTGTCTGGTGGAGAAGCGCAGCGTGTTAAATTAGCACGTGAACTTGCAAAGCGAGATACAGGTAAAACCTTATATGTACTCGATGAACCAACGACAGGCTTGCATTTCCATGATATTGCCAAACTTTTAGACATCCTGCATGAGCTTCGCAATAAGGGCAATACGATTGTGGTGATTGAGCATAATCTGGATGTAATTAAAACTGCGGACTGGGTAATTGACTTAGGTCCTGAGGGTGGTTCAGGTGGTGGTCAAATTATTGCTGAAGGAACACCAGAAGATGTAGTTAAATCGAAAGTTTCACATACAGCGAAATTCTTAAAACCGTTGTTGAAGTAAGGCGATTTATTTCATTTCCGCCCTCTTCTGCTTTAGAGAGGGCTCGCCTCTATGCTCTTTCGTTAAAATGGGCGTAGAGGGCTCTAAAGCTTTATAATTAAAATAGAAACTAAAGTATATAACTTATTTTTTATCTACTCTGATATTTGTCTTTTACCCATCTATCCGTCAATTCTCAGCTTATTTTTCAGGTTTTCTGATCTAGATCTTTGATCATTACTCTGTCTTTGAACTGTAAAAATTTTGCATTTCCAATTCATACAAGGCAAGATCAATCCATAGCACAGGATATTCATCATATGAAGTTTCTTTACCCATGCTTTTTGATCCCTAGTATTGCTTTACTCAGTGGCTGTATCGGTAATATGAATCCAGCTGGTGGAAATGGCCGCCCGAACTATCCATATTTCGTCACCACGCAACCCATGATCATTAAAAAAATACATATTCCCACAGGCACAATACTTACTTATGATAAACAAAGCTTTAAGACAGGCAGACAAAATCATCTGATGAATGAAAATAAACTACAGTCGATTTTGATGCCAAGTGGACAAACTATGATATGGGGAGGTGTTCCAGTCAGCTCAATTGATAAGTTTTTCAATTCACAAATGCGTGGTTATAGTGTTCAAGCACAATTCAAACAGTTGCCAGTCAGTCAAAGTACAAGATTTTCAAAATTATGGCAAAGTTGTGATGATCGTATCGGAATCACAATTAAAAATAATAACGATTGGTCATTTAATCTGAATAATATAGCTGATGTAGAAAATTGCAGTGTGCTTTATCAACGCTACTTTAAACATGATACTGAACAACAGCAATTTCTGGATCAGTTATACCTTGAATTAAAAAAGATAGGTTCAAAATAGCTTTGCTTGATTAAGCTATCCCACGACTTTATTGCGACCTTGTGCTTTTGCTTTAAATAAAGATGCATCTGCTTGAGTAAATAATGCTTCCCAATTTTCAGCTCCTGTTGCAACTCCGATACTCACAGAAACATTCAAACTTTCAGTTGAAGGTGAAATATTAAATTTTAAACGAGAAACGTCTGCCAAAATACTTTCAGCAATTTGTAAAGCCCAATCCCACTCTACTTGATCAATTAAAATCAGAAATTCATCCCCACCAAAACGCACAATTAAATTCGACTGTGCAATGTTGGCTTTTAAACATCGGGCAATTTCAACAATAACTGAATCTCCTAAAATATGCCCAAACCGATCATTTACATATTTAAAATTATCAATATCTACCATGATCAGCGTGAGCTTCTGAAAACGATCTGGTTGATTGGCGATATTCTTTAAATAAACTTCTAGCGCCAGACGATTAGAGACACCTGTCAAAATGTCAGTATTGGCACTATTTTGTAATTGAAACTCAAAGGCATCACGCTGTTTTAGCATTTCTTTGAGCTTATCAAGGGCATCTGTCAAGGTGTGTACTTCTTTACTAGGAGCGGTAGAAACAGCTCCCATATAATCACGCTGTTGCACCTGTGACAGCTCTAAAATCATATTTCGCGCATAAATCAAAGGTTCAAACAATTTCTTACGTGTATATAGCATCGTAAAAATTGCAACAGTCAAAGATAAAAGTGAAATAAATAAAGTGGTTAAGAACTGACGCTGTTCGGTTTCCATTTGCGCTTGGGCACTTAAAGCATGTGTTTCAAGTAAATACTTTTGCAAATCTATAACTGAATTAAATTTTCCCACTAAAGCATCTGTTAGTTGGTTTGCCGTCAGAAAATAAGGCTGTTGTGCTGTGCTTTCTTGAATTAAGCGATTCACAATCGGCAGCCCTTGGTCAATAAACTGGCTTTTAACCTGAGCATACAAATGAAGATATGCTGGCGTTTTCAAAGACTCCATTTGCATAGTATCCATTAAACGCCATAAGTACTTCACCTGCTCTTGTGTTTGTAAAGATCGAGCCTGGTTATATTCAGGAATAGCTTCAGAAAAACTCAGTGGCGCCATGATATTGGATGCAACTCGACCTGATTGATCTCGTAAATCAGCCAAAATCAACACGATAGAAGCATAATCAGTAACATCACTGTTTATTTTTTTGAATCGTTAATCAGACGTTGCAACAAGGTTCTACAACTATCCCATGCAGCAAACATACTTTGAATCGCCTGATCCATTTGAGCAGAAGTACGTGCATGCACAGGTAAAGCCAAATAGGCATCAACCTCGCTGCGTGCAGCAGCTAAATCATGTCTTAACTGCACATCAACTTGCTTCGCTAAAGCGTGAAAACCGGTCTGTTGTAAAGATTTGACTGTTAAATCAATCTGCTGATCTACACCCTTACGGTAAACATGCAAGGCTTTCATATTTGCTGAAGCGTCTTGTACAGAGCTCGACATGGCTTTATTGGTCGGTGCTCTTTCTCGAGATATTTTGTTTGAAGTTTCAGCAAAAACCTGTAGGGTTTGAATATCGATTAAAATTCGTTTTGATCGAATATATTCTTGATAATTACTGATAATTTGTGGAACAGAGATCAATAAGACCGACAAAATGATGACTGACATTAGAATAAGTAAACGTGTACTTATTTGTTCTGATCGGAGTTCCTGCACCATCGTCATGGCCCTATTGGAAGTAATGTCGTAATGAAGCTAAAAATTTGACTTATATTATAGAATATATCGATATAAACCACCCCTACATATTTAAAATTCATTGTAATTGTGTAGCTTAATTACACTATCGCTTTTATAGATTAGCCATATTGAAAATTAGCATTTTACATATAAATAGAAGATGCTTAAAATACAAAAATCAAGTGAATTATCACATTTTGAAAATATACCCTTTTCAATGCCCAGTTACCCCCAATAAACTGGGCATTTTTTTTACTCTATGCATTTATCTCAAATAAAAGAATAAACCCAATTTATCTAAAACACTTAAAGTTAGCTGTTTGCGTTCAGTTGGATCGTCGCTTGCATGCATGTTCATATTTAACGCAAATGCAGTAACTTTTCCATCAGGCTGTTCAACCCACCCCGTGTACCAACCCACTTGAGGTTCAACGTCCATTCCCCAACCACTTTTAGCATACAGTTTACTGTCACCACGACTTTCTATATAAAATAAAGCATATCTTTGACTTGTTGCTGTACATTTCGATCAAAAGGTAATTGCTTCGTTGCCAGTTGATAAGCAAATTGAGCTTCCTGCTCAGGACTAATTTTTAAAGGTCCTACCAACCAAAAATTATCGACGTGTTGGCCAATCTGCGCATTGCCAAAACCAACCCGCTTCACTTCTTTACGCATCAACTCCAAGCCAATACGTCGAGCCAGTTCTTGATAGACCGGCACCGCCGAAGCCTGCATCGCTTCAGCTAAAGTCATATCTTTTTCCCACGCAGGAAAAGTACGTTTTTCACCACTCCACTTAAATACTTCTGTATTTGTCACTTTTGCATTTTGCAGACCAATTAAAGCATTCAACATCTTAAATGTTGATGCAGGAATATATTGAGTCTTTGCACGGCTAAGATCATTGCCATAACTTTTGAGTTGAGTCCCATCAAAAGTGACAAATACTGCTTGGGTCTGAGCCTGATCGAATAATAGCGGGATTTCCTGAGTTCTTGCAGATGTACCTGAATCTTGCAATTTAGCATCATATGCGCAACCTGAAAGAACGGCAGCACTAAAGAGTAGCAATAAAAAACTTTTCATTTTAAATCTCATGGCATTTTCAACCTTAAATACAAATTTATGATCAATTTAAATTAAATAAGTTTAGATGAGCCTAAAAATATTTTCGACAATGAATGTAAGAAAATATTTACACATGCAATATATTGGTGCATAATGCACCTCATTAGGGCGATATTTTGGTTTTCCTCAGCAGAAACTTTAACTTTGCTCCAGATTTTGGCGAAAAATCTCAGTTTTCTATGAAAATTGGGATTTTTTTGGCAAAAATCATGCCAACCTTATCTCTAACACTATTTTTTAGCACTATATTGGTGCATATATTTTAATTTTATCTTGCTGAAGTAAAGCCTATTGATTTTTAAACAAAAAAAGCCCAACCTTGGGGAAAGCTGGGCATATAAACTGCAAATTTGAAAAAACTCATTGATTCGCAATGAACTTTATAGACTTATTATCTAAAATCTTTCAAACTTTGTAAAACCTATTAAATTGATCGGATACAGAAATATTATCGTTTTTATTAATAAATGAGACATCAACAACAATATATTAACTAAAATGCTAACAAACTCACATATTATAGATTGTCTAAACAGGTTTTAGTGACAATTTCTTGACAATGATTGCAAAACAACCATCGAAAATACAGATTAACAACAATAATCAATAGAAAAAACAAATGAATATTTTTCACTTTTAAGCATGGATTTTATAGCGAATAAAACTTTTCTTTTAATTTACTTGGTTGTTCTGATTCATTTTTTTCTAGGTTGACGTGAAGTTAAACAAATGTTTGTTTTTTAAACAGTAAAATTTTCATGTATCTGCTTTGTAAACACAGGTCTCAAACATCATTGACTTAATATCTTGTTACAATACAATGCCGTGTGTTTCACCAATTTCTCCTATTGGAAAAGATTATGAAAAAACTCGGTTTAGCCACTGCTCTATTATTAGCCATGACCGGCGCACAAGCATACCAATTCGAAGTTCAAGGTCAATCAGAGTATATCGATACGACTGAAAATGACAAAGACTTCACTGGTGGTCTTCAAGGTACTTATTACTTTAAAAATGTTGACTCTTCTAAAGGTCCTTTGGCTGAAGCAGCGTTCTTAAACCAAGCTTCTAACGTATCTTTAGCGTACAACTATGGCGAATTAGATGCTGGCGTAACTGCACACAACTATGGTGCTAAAGCTGAAGCTTATGTTCCAACACCATATGTACCTGCATATGCAAGCGTATCTTATAGCCATACTATTCTTGATGGTAAAAATGGTAACCCTAACGATCAAGGCGACCGTTTTGCTTTAGAATTAGGTGCTTTACCTACTCAAAACTTCTTAGTTGCTGTTGGTTATACTAACGTTGCTGACCAAGTTGCTTTAGATGCATTCAATGTTATGGGTAACGGCGTTGCTAAAGCAACTGCTGAAGCTGCAACAATTGGTGAAGATCAAGACGCAATCACTGCACGTGCTAAATACGTTGGTGGTATTGACGGTACAAACATGTCTTTAGCGTTTGAATCTGGTATCGTTTATGGTGATGCGACTGCATACCAATTCAAAACTGATTTCTATTTAAACCCACAATTAAGCGTTGGTGCTTCTTACGCAGCATCTAGCTACGAAGGTACTCCAGATTCAGCTTGGGGCGCGAACGTAAATTACTTCATCACTCCTGCAATTGCAGTTGGTGCAAGCTACGTAAATGCAAACTACGAAGCGAGCAAAGGCCAAGCGATCTCTTATGTTGGCGATACGCAAACTGTTGGCTTAAACGCTAAATTCCGTTTCTAAGTTTTAGAAATTGAAGTAAAAAAGGACTCATCAGAGTCCTTTTTTATTTGTTTAAAATAAATAACTTAGCTTCTCAGCACATTTAAAAAATGCAAGTGACGTTCATATTGATCAATGATGTCTTGAATCAAGTCTTCCTGTGTCCACTCCATCACATCATAATTCTGACCGCCCTCTCTTAAGAATACTTCAGCTTGATAAAAGTCATCTGTTTGTTGATGCTGTTCATTCATCATAAAGCTAGGTGCAACCATTTCCCGCACCATCACTTTATAAATAAAGTTCAGTTCATCATGATGATCTACACTCAACTGAATGCCATCGTCCAATTCTTTGATAACAACGTTTAAATTACGGCGTTTAAATTCAAAACGAATACTTTCAAAAGCTTTAATCACGTGAGATTGAATGTATTGACGCACCTCAGCTTGAGTATGTGGGTAATGCATGATCAAACCTAAACGTTGTTGCCAACTCCGAGGGTTTTGTACAGCTCTCGGGGTAATTCTAGCGACTTGTAAAGCCTGCATTTTAGTCACATCTACACGAAGAGCCTTAATCAAGCCCCAGCATAGCAACAGCATAATAAATGTAAATGGCAATGCGCTCATCATCGTTGCAGATTGCAATGCTCCCAGTCCGCCCACCATCAATAAAATGATCGACAGCACAGCCATTAAAACCGTCCAGAACAAACGTTGCCACGTCGGTGAATTATCCGATTTTGCAGTCAAATAGTCGGTGACCAATGCACCAGAATCTGCTGAAGTGACAAAAAATAGAACCACCAGCACCGTTGCGATTAGGCTGGAAATTCCTGCAAAAGGTAAATGCGCGAGAAATTCAAACAATGCAACTGAGGAATCTTGTTGTACAGCAGCAATCAAACTGTCTTGCCCCTGTTGCAAAATACTGAACAATGCAGCATTACCAATAAAGCCCATCCAGATCAGGGTAAAACCTGTCGGAATCAGCAAGACACCAACAATAAACTCTCGAATGGTGCGCCCTTTCGAAACACGGGCAATAAACATCCCCACAAATGGTGACCATGAAATCCACCATGCCCAATACACAATGGTCCAGCCACCGATCCAGCCATTGGATTGATAGGCATATAAATTAAAGGTCATGGTGAATAAATTAGAGATGTATTGTCCAGCATTTTGGATCGTGGCTTGTAAAATATAAACACTAGAACTGGCTAGAAAAATAAAGCCGAGCAATAGCAAAGCCAATACCAGATTCAACTCAGAAAGTCTTTTGATCCCTTTATCTAAGCCTAAAAATACGGACAGTGAAGCAAGTGTACTGACAATGATGATCAATATAATTTGCGTTGTAATATTACTTTCCCAGCCGAATAAATAGTTCAAGCCAGAGTTAATTTGGGTTACACCGAAACCTAAAGTCGTGGCAACACCAAATACCGTACCAATGGTCGCAAAAGTATCCACAGCATCGCCAATAGGTCCATAAATTCGCCGACCAATAATCGGGTATAAGCCCGACCGGACTTTAAGTGGTAAATGATAACGGAAAGCGAAATAAGCCAATGTTAAACCAACCACAGCATAAATCGCCCAAGCATGCAAACCCCAATGGAAAAAGGTGATTCTCATTGCTTGTTGCGCAGAGTCAATACTTTGAGGATCTCCTGTTGGCGGACTGACATAATGCATGACAGGTTCGGCAACACTAAAGAACATCAAACCAATCCCCATACCTGCAGTAAATAGCATGGCAAACCATGATCCATTGCTGTATTCAGGTTGACTATGATCAGGACCAAGTTTGATTTTGCCCATGTCAGAAAAGGCAATGAAAATCAGCACAATTAAAAATATTGCCACTGACAAAACATAGAACCAGCTAAATGAATCGGTAATCCATTTATTCATTTGCGTAGTCATCAGTTCAAAGGCATTAGGTGCAAAAATAACCACCGCTAAAAACAGCGCAATTATTCCAACAGTGCTCAAGAAAACATTTGGATTGACATTATCAAACCAAGTGATTTTTTTGGAAGGCATATTTCCCCCAGGTTTTTATATTCAAAGGACAGACGTATTAAGGTCAAAAAAGGCATTCACAAATGTGAAAAAAGACGAATCCTGTAGAACATCAATTAGATTCAGTGCATATTATAATTTAAATTAATACTTTCAACAATTTAGCAAATGTAACAAGATAGTTTTCACGTTATTTTGATTTATTTTCAATATATTGCAGGGCAATCATACGTGAAACGATTAGTGCAAAATACATCACACCACAAAACATTTGCAACATCGAAATCACACGCGCAGCAGGTGCAACAGGGATTAAATCCGACAATCCGGTTGCAGATTGCAAACTAAAACTAATAAACAATAAATCTAGCCAAGACTGATAATCCGCAACATGATTGGGGTTTTGAAAGCTTTGTGGAACTAGCAATTGGCAAATACTGTATAAAAAGGCAAAACCCCAAGCAATCAGGGTAAAGACCGCCCCAGCAGCAAATAACTCATCTTTGGTAAGATAACGGTCTGCAAACATATAGCGAATCAGTCCATAAGCGGCACAAAAATACGCTGCAGCTTCAAAAGCATGAGCAAAAATTTGCAACATCACTGAATTAAAGCCGATCAGCATTAGAAAGGACAATGAAAAAGCGCCAAAAACAAAACTCAGCCCAAGCACGGTAAAAGTTGGTGTTTGTCGTATTACCTTGGCAATAATTAATAACGCAGACACCCCCAACAACCATGTAAGAATTTGATAGCTTCTGCTGGCATTGGTATATACCGATAAAAGCAAAATAAGGAATTGTACCAACAGTAACCAAGCGCAAGGCAGTTGTTTGAATCCTTTCCAAAACTCGATGATTGAGCGCATAAGCCTATTCTGATTGTTCTTCTAAATATTCAAATTAACATATTCATTGGATTTCATAAATCCTTTGGACATTACGAGATTATTCATTCGATAAATCAAGATATTTACTGAAGCATCTCCTGTTTAACCTCAAACAACAATACCATGTTGATGTCTTGAATCATTGACACAATGATCATGCAGCGACCTGACCATAAACGAGGCTCAGGAGCTGTTAAAAAGCCATAAAAAAAGCACCTTCTTAAAGGTGCTTTTTAGAACTGATCTCAAATCAATTAGTGGTCAGAAGCACCTGAGATGCCAATACCAGTTTGTGAACGTACAAACTGTGCATCAAATGCCTTACGTTCTGCTTGCGCACGTGCTGATTTATCAGTCACAGAGAACAACCAACAGCAGATGAATGCTAACGGCATAGCAAAGATTGCAGGGCCATTGAATGAGTTGATCGGTGTATCAGAGATTTTTAATGTATCGACCCAAACAGCTTTCGATAAGATAATCAAAGTCACTGCTGTTACTAGACCAACAACACCACCGATAACTGCACCACGTGTGGTTAAGCCTTTCCAGAACATAGAAAGTACTAATACAGGGAAGTTTGCACACGCTGCTACAGAGAATGCCAAACCAACCATGAATGCAACGTTTTGTTTTTCGAATAAAATACCTAAGATCATTGCGAAAATTGCTAGACCTAAAGTTGCAATCTTAGACATACGTAATTCAGATTCAGGTGTAGTTTGACCTTTTTTCAGTACGTTTGCATATAAGTCATGTGAAATTGCGGAAGCACCTGACAGTGTCAAACCTGCAACAACTGCAAGAATCGTTGCGAACGCCACTGCTGAAATGAAGCCCATGAACAGATCGCCACCTACTGCATCAGCAAGGTGTACTGCTGCCATGTTGTTACCGCCAACTAATTCTAGTTTGCCAGTTACAGCCATTTTTGCGACATCAATGAATTGTGGGTTGTTTGATACGAAAAGAATCGCACCGAAACCGATAATGAATGTTAATAAGTAGAAGTAACCAATGAAACCTGTTGCAACAACAACTGATTTACGCGCTTCTTTTGCGTCTTTAACAGTAAAGAAACGCATCAAGATATGTGGTAAACCCGCAGTACCGAACATCAATGCTAAACCAAGTGACAATGCATCTAGTGGGTTTTTCGCCAAGCTACCTGGACCCATAATCTTAGTTGCATCTTCAAGGCTTACATCATGTACTTTTGCAAATACATCGATAGATTGTTTAAACATTTCAGAGAAGCTATAGCCTACTGAATGCATCACCATGAACGCCATGAATGTTGCACCTGAAAGTAACATCACCGCTTTAATGATCTGTACCCATGTAGTCGCCAACATGCCACCAAAGATCACATAAGCCATCATCAGAAGACCAACGATCACCACTGCAATGTTATAGTTCAAGCCAAAAAGAAGTTTGATCAGCTGACCTGCACCCACCATCTGTGCAATCAAATAGAATGCAACAACAACCAAAGAACTGATCGCAGCAAGTGTACGTACTGGTTTTTCTTCTAAACGGAATGAAACCACATCAGAAAGGTTATATTTACCTAAGTTACGCAGACGTTCAGCAACCAAGAACAGTACAACTGGCCAACCAACCATGAAACCGAGCGAATAAAGCAGGCCATCAAAGCCTGAGCTAAATACCAGCGCAGAAATACCCAAGAACGATGCTGCTGACATGTAGTCACCTGCAATCGCTAAACCATTTTAGAAACCTGAGATACCACCACCAGCCGTATAGAAATCCGCTGTATTGGTGGTTTGTTTTGCTGCCCATTTGGTAATAAATAAAGTCAGACCAACAAAAATTGCGAACATAATAATCGCATGCCAGTTGGTCGCTTGTTGCTGAGCTTCACCTAAATCTGGGCCAGCTTGCGCAACGGTAGAAAGCAATACAGTTGATGCGAGCACTGCTTTATTCTTTAAAGAGTTCCATTTCATCTTAGTGAAGTCCTTTTTCGTGAGCAATTGCTTCCACTTCTTTCATTGCATCTTCATTGAGCTGATCCAATTTATTGTTGGCAATATATGAATACACGCCACACAAAATGAAAGATAAAACAATGATTCCCAGACCCAAAGGAATACCCCAAGTGGTGACACCACCACTAAATGAACTCATCAAAAATTCTTTGTTATAGCCAACTAAAAGCATAAATCCAACATAAACGAACAACATAATTGCAGTTAATGTCCAGCTCAATTTACTTTTTTTAGCAACCATTTCTTTGAATTTTGGATTTTGTAGAATCGCCTCTACTTGTCTCTCATCCATAACCATGCTCCTTGATAAGCGACCAGAACCCTGGTTGCTTTTTTTAATCTTTTTTTACATGGTCAAAATTAACAATATTGTGGGGTTCTCGTAACTTAGACTTTGGTCGTTAAATTTTGAGCAAAGTGCGCGAGTCAATTCATGGATGCGGTATGATAGGGGGTAGATTTTTATACTGTAGTCCTTATGAACAGTTGGTTAATTATAGGGGTTCTGGCCCTTTACATCCTCATTCTCTTCGTTTGTGCCTTCTTCGGGGAGAAGCATGCCAGTCGCTTAAGCACTCGTGGCCGTATGCTTCTCTTTAGTCTAACATTGGGTGTTTATTGCTCATCTTGGACTTTTTATGGAGCAACAGGTGCAGCGGTCAGAGAAGGGATTATTTTCCTACCGATTTATTTGGGACCTTTATTATTTGTCTGGCTAGGTTATGACATTTGGCGTCGTTTGGGTCGTGTACGCCAGCATCATGCAATTTCATCAATTGCCGACTTTGTTGCTGCTCATTATGGTAAAAGCGGAACACTGGCTTCTTTAGTTACCATCTTAGCAGTTATTGCAATTATTCCTTATTTGGCTTTGCAGTTACGTGCGATTGCACTCAGTGCATCAGTCATGCTGGATCATAATACCCAAGTTGTCTCAACCACAACCAATGGTGTACTTGGACTCACTGCGGTACTTGCAATTTTGGCGATGATGTTTGGAACTCGACAAATCGCCAATACTGAACAACATGGCGGACTCATGCTTGCGGTAGCATTTGAATCTTTTGTCAAACTGTTTGCCATACTCTGTGTTGCTTTCTTTTTTATTTTTGACCATCCCCAAAACATTGTACAAATCTCACATGATGTACAGAAAACCTTTCACGAAGTACAACTGTTTGGTGTCCCAGAAACATTTTGGATTCAAACCTTATTGTCATCATTGGCGATTATTTGTTTACCCCGTCAGTTCCACGTTGCCGTAGTGGAGTTACGCGATGAAAAACATATTCGAGGAGCAAGACGCTGGTTTGCAGCTTATTTAATTCTCACCATTATCGCCATTATTCCAATTGCCAGTTGGGCACTGCATGCAGCACCCAAATATTTAACCATTCCAGATGTTGCGGTACTTTCTTTACCGATTAGTTATAACCAAGACTGGTTATCCTTACTGGCATTTTTAGGTGGGTTTTCTGCATCTACAGGAATGCTTTTGGTCTCTTCTGTCGCACTGTCTATCATGCTGAGTAATGACTTGATCATGCCTGCTTTATGGAAGTTTGGCATTCTTTCCCGTCACGATAAACGCTTACCACAAGTGCTCAAATTTACACGTCGCGTGTGTATTTTAGCGGTGATGCTACTTGGTTTTCTATTCTTCCATTTCTTTAATGATATTGACCAACTCTCAACTTTTGGTCTTTTGGCATTCAGTGCTGTTGCACAGTTCTCACCAGCATTGATTGGTGGTTTATATTGGCGAGGAGGTAGCCGCCAAGGGGTCTATTCTGGTTTAGTGGTCGGTTTTATCCTGTGGTCATATACCCTGTTGCTTCCAACAATTTTGCGAAGCTTACCTGTTGAGTATAGTGAGTTCGCACATCAGTTTTTAATGTTTGGTCCTTTAAATATCGAATGGTTAAGACCAGAAGCATTATTTGGTTTTGAATCATTCGCACCATTAACACATGGTGTTATTTGGGCACTCGGATTAAACATTACCTTATATATCTGGGTATCTCGAATTTATCGCCCAAGTATTGCTGAACAAATACAGGCTGAAAGCTTTTTCTATTACGAAACCAAGCCTCTACCTGCGCAAAATACTTCGACTGATATTAACTATCTGCACCATGATGTCGCCAAGCTCAAAGTTGGCGATTTAATCGCACTGGCTAAACGTATCACTGGTGAAAGACCTGCAACACACGCATTTCAGCAGTTCTGTGCTATGAACAATGTGGTTTTGAATGAAAATAGCAGTGCAAATGGGATGTGGTGGCGTTTTACTGAACAGTATCTTGCTGGAACAATTGGGGCAGCATCTGCACGTACCTTATTAACCACAGCAATGGTGAATAACGGCTTAGCCTTGGGGCAAGTTGCCAACATTCTTGACCAAGCCTCACAATGGCAACGCTTTAACCAAAATCTCATCATGACCATGATTGACCATATGACGCAAGGCGTTAGTGTGGTGGATGAAAATATGTGTCTGGTGGCATGGAACAATCAATACCTCAAACTTTTTGATTATCCTAAAGATTTCGTTTATGTCGGTTGTCCAATTGCAGACTTGATTCGTTATAACGCTGAACGTGGTGAATGTGGTCCTGGCTCTGTAGAAGAACATGTACGCAAGCGAATTCACTGGATGAAAGTCGGAAGTGCGCATGAGTTTGAACGAATTCGTAAAGATGGTCGTGTGATTCAAATGCGTGGAAACCCAATTGAAGGCGGTGGTTTCGTTACCACCTTTGCTGATATTACTGCATTCCGTGAAAATGAAGCCGTACTTGAAGCCCGTGTTTCTGATCGTACCCAGCAACTGGCTGATGCACTTGAAGAACAACAACTTGCACGTGAACAAGCCGATAAAGCCAACATGTCAAAAAGTCGCTTTATTGCCGCTGCCAGTCATGACTTACTTCAGCCCATGCATGCCGCACGTCTATTTAGTACAGCCTTAGAACAAAGCGTTCAGTCTGATGAAGACCGTAGAACCTTACAACAGCTTGACCGTGCTTTGCATGGCGCAGAAAGCATGTTATCTGCTCTTTTAGATATTGCACGCTTGGAAGGTGGCTCAATTCAACCGAAACGCCAAGCCTATCCATTACATGATTTACTCAGTGATTTGGAACTGCAATTTAAATCCATTGCTGCGCAACGCAATATCCAATTACATGTACATGATGCCCAATTTTGGATTGACACTGATCCTCAATGGATTCGTCGTATCATCCAAAACTTTGTCAGCAATGCCTTACGTTATACAGCGCGTGGGCGTGTCGTGGTGGGAGTACTGCGCGCCTCACATCTTCCACATCATATTCGCATTGGTGTTTGGGATACAGGTCCAGGAATTGCAGAAGAACAACGCATTAAATTATTTCAGGAGTTTGAGCGTTGTGGGCATACATCACCTTGGGGTGAACAGGGCTTAGGTCTTGGTCTTGCGATCGTACAAAGAATGACAAGCCTGCTGGATTATCCTGTACATGTATATTCGGAGCTTGGTAAGGGCTCATGCTTCATGATTGATGTTCCTGTTGTAGAAGCACCCAAAATTGTTGCTACGCCAGTGCAAGCTGTTCCTTTAAAAGCCAAGGCTTATAAAATTCTGTGCTTAGATAATGATGATACAATTTTAGAAGGAATGACCACCCTGCTGACCAAATGGGGTTATCAAGTCTTTAAAGCTATAGAACCAGAACAGGCTCTAGACATTATTCAAAGAGAAAACATTCAAGTCTGGTTGGTGGATCAGCATTTAAATCATGGCAAAATTGGTTTGGATTTCATTATTGAAAACCGTCAGGAGAATGTTCCAGCAGCACTGATTACTGCAGATTCTGATCCTGAATTGCCACAACGTGTTAAAGATTTGAATGTTGTGCTTTTAAAGAAACCGCTTAAGCCAGCCTCACTACGTGCATGGTTATCTGGATTAAAAATTTCAAAATAGTCCTGTCTATTAAATTGATAATGGATGCTCTTCTTTAATCTTTTGAAACATTTACACGCTCTGAAATGTCATGTTTAGAGCGTGTGTTACATATTTTTTTAAGAGAAATAGCAATTTTTTCTAAAGATTGTGCAAAAGCATTCAAAAAGTCCCTCCAGACCGCTGTGTTTATTGGCTAAAAATTCCAAAGCTTTATTTTCTATGGCAAATAACATCAAAATAGTAAATATACACTTGTATAGTTGGTTACAATTTTATATTTATTTGATTTTAAACAATAAAAAACCAGTTTTTACCCAGTATACAACTTTAGTCGTATTCCTATTGCATATCAGATAAATCAAAAATTAATTCAAGACCAAATCACGCTCATGTTTAGGGAAACAAAAACAGCGTTTGAATTCAATTTTAAATAGGATTTTAGCTATGAATATTTCAGAAACTGTTCCACATGGGCTACACCAAGCTCAACAATTCCATCGTCAATATGGTGTTAATGCAATCCTGCCTGAAATCGATTGGGAAGCTATTTTTAAACATAGCAAGTTGCAAGACACTCAAATACAAGCACTGAATACCATCTATCAAGCAACAGTACCTTTAGCACTACAAGTTTTTGATGAATTAAATTTTGATGTATTTGCTCCTGTGGCGTTTCATCCACAAGGTCTAGGTTTATTTGATAAATTAGCGCAACAAGAAGAAAAGTTAGTTCAACGCTTAGAAGATGAGTGTGAATGTTTAAATGATGAGGTTCGTCACCAAGTCTGGAGTATGTTACTTCGTGGCGGTGCGGTACTGGTATTTAAAGCTTGGTTAGGTAAAGTGAAATCAGGTGAGAATAGCTTAGACATGACCCAGTTTGATGAGCTCTCAGACTTACTATTCATCAAAACCTCACCTACAACCCTTGCAATGCGTCTAAAAGTAGATGCTCATGCAGACTATGATCACGTGTTCTTGATGTATGGCAATGATGTCTTCCTTGATCGCTTCAATAGTTTAGAAACAGCAGCATTATTTGTTGATTTAGGCGTATATGATGCAGCGTTTTTAAGTTTACGTGATGATCGAGTTGCCGATTATTTAAAATCTAAAGGTTATGTGACTCATGATCAGATCGAAGATTTAAAATGCGCTTTAAATCCTCTAGGTTGTCCAGATCAAGTCTCTAAACAAGATTGTTTAGCCTAATTGCTTTATTTAGGAAGCACAAAAAGCCAGTCAAATGACTGGCTTTTTACTCGGATCAAATATCCATATACGGTCCTTTGAACAGTTGCGACGAAGTATTAATACAACGCCTTAGGTAATTTAATCTGAATAATTTCGTTGTCATCTGCACGCTTTGCATTTCGTCCAGAAGATCCAGGAAAATTATTGTCGTTCATCACGGTTAAAGTATTTTTATTTTCAATAATGACATCTTCAATCGTTTCAAATGGAAAGGCGAATGTAGTGCCTGTACCGATATCACCATCTCGTGGTGCACCATATAAATTATTTGGATTGGCAACATTCATTAAATCGACCAAATCTGAGCGTTTGACCGTTTTACCAGAGTCCCCAAGTTCAATTTGAATCAGCTTTTTATAACCATCAAGCTTATTCTGACTCGCATCACGTTCAATAACAATGCCAGACTTGTCATCGTACATCTGGAAGTCACCAATATTGGTCGCTTTGCCATTTAAAGTGAAGTAATAATAACGTCCTGTATAGGCTTTCTTCTTCACATCAAATTGAGAAATCAGTAATTGCTGAGTGGTCTCACCTTTTAAGGGTTTCTCTAGCAATGGGTATAAATATTGCCCATCTTTAGACAATGCCATACCTTCGAAACCACCACTTTGCTGAACCAATAGGTCAACATAATTCAGATTCGCTTTGTTGAACTGATTTTGTGGTGAGCGTAATTCAGAACCTACTTTTAATGGATTAGGCAATGGAATTGGTGCATCCAACAAGATTCCATCTTTATCAAAATGTAGTAAATACGGTCCGAACTCTTCTCCAATCCAATACGTACCATCCGCAGTACGTTGAATCGATTCAGGATCAAAATCAGCGCCTGTGAGCAAACGATCCGTGGTATTTTGATTGATGATATTAAATGGAATCAATTTGTTTGGGTCACGAAGTTGGACATAGCTCATCACTTGAACTTTCGCTGTTCCAGATGACTTGGTTCGAAAGTCAGGTTTGATCTGATACAAACGCAACAGAAAATCGGATGAATTATCTTGGGTACCAAAACCATTATCAGCCATGACCATATAGGTACCGTCATTATTTTTTAATGCACCTGAAAAACCTTGTACTGGCTGTCCTTTAAATGGCGGAAATATACCATTTGCGCCTTTGACGAAAGCACCTGAATTTGGACCAGCAGCATAGGTTTCAACATCGAGCTTGGCAAATGAAAGTAATGTAGGCACGCTAACCGATGATTCGAACGAAAAGTCGTTGTCATCATCATTACAAGCGGTTAAACCCAATATACTGAAAGCTAAAAGTGAGTAGGCTAATTTTTTCATAAAGGTCTTTTTATTGATTTAAATGAGCCTTATTTAAACCAATCAGGATGACACTTTTAAGTCATTTCAATGACAATACAGAGTCATGTGAATAAAAAGCCAATCACAAAAATGGGCCTTTTCTATTTAGGTAACAGTCTTAATAGCCCAGCATTTTTTCCATCTTCCAGCACCCAAATCGAACCATCATGCGCTGGATAAATATCTCGAATCCGCTGTTTCATGTTCAAACGCTGTATTTCACGAACAGGCTTTGACTCAGTATCGACTATAATAATTGCTTCTGATGACAATCCACCAATGAGTGCCTTATTCGTCCATTGAGGGAACAATTGTTTTTGATAAAACACCAAACTCGATGGAGAAATTACAGGTGTCCAACTGATCTCAGGTGCTTTAAATTCAGGACGGGTGACATGATCAGGGATCTCTTTTCCTGAATAATGATCTCCATTGGAAACAAAGGGATAACCATAATTCTCGCCTTTATGAATCAGATTTAATTCATCACCGCCCTTAGGTCCCATTTCTACAACCCACAATTGGTTTTTATGATCAAAAGCGATACCTAAGGGATTACGATGCCCTAAAGACCAGACTTGTTTTGCGATTTCACCATTTTGAGTAAATGGATTATCTGCAACAACAGTACCATCATCATTCAGTCTAATGACTTTACCCAAATTCGACTTCATATCTTGTGCAGGATCAAATTTCTGACGTTCTCCAGAACTGATCCAAAGCTTTCCATCATTCCCAAATAACATGCGATGCGCATAATGCCCTTGTCCTGAAACCTTTGGAACTTGTTCCCATATTCTTTTTATATTGCGGATTTGAGGATTTTTTTCTTGTAGATTCAATTCACCACGAACTACAACTGCGCCATAACCTCCATTGCCTTTTTCAGCATAACTCAAATAGATTTGATGATTATTTTTATAGTCAGGGTGCAAAGCAATATCGCCCAATCCACCTTGTCCACCATAAGCGACTGACGGAATACCTAAAATATCAATGCTTTGTGATGAAGAAGGATCATAGAGCTTTAATTTCCCTCGTCTCTCTGTAATCAATAATCGCCCATCAGCCAATTCAGTCATTGCCCAAGGTTCATCAAATGTCGCGACTTTTTCAACACGGTAACTTTGATGAATCCTCTCAGTTGTGCTTTCTTGAGACTGTTTTACTTCTGATGATGAATTGCTTTGAGCATTGCATGCACTGAGTAATGTACAGCTGATGAGTAGAGGTAAATAAAAAAATTTCTGTCGTAACGCTTCCATTTCTTGTTCCTCAATGCTTTGATATTCTATTTATTGTAAAGAAAAGACAGTATTGAACTATTTTATATTGTTAACAGCAATTTTCTAATCTGCTCAATGTAAGCATTTACCTACAGCACATGCCGAATTTAGCGAATATACGACCGATCAAAATTCACCTATTCTATGGTTATAGGGAACAGGAAGTTTCCCAGACAAAATAAAAAGAACACATCGTCTGAGCATCAGGAACGTGAGATTCGACAGGAGTCAGATCTAACACACCAATACGAAGAAAACCCCATCAGGATGATGGGGTTTTCTTTTTGTATTCAATTAGTTATTAAATACCTTTTAACTCAAAGGCTTTGTTGTTTCATTTTATGTTTTAACCTATTGTTTTAATCCCGATCCGCAAAAACAGGATCGGTTAAATCCTTCAGTTTTGGCTGTGTTAAAAAATATTCATGCCCTTCTTCTGGAAAATAGTTACCGCGTCTTATGTCTGTTGGTGCCAAATAATACTCGTAAGCACCATCAAGTGAACGTTTTTCTTTACCTTTTTGCAAGTAAATTTCTTTGATTTTAAAATCAGCATCCAACTCAATTTTTAAATTTGAAAAATCATAAGGATATGCTGGCTGATCATTGGTCGCTAATGAGCGTTGCGGATAGAGTGCCTGAAAGTTTTTAAAATATTCATTTAAATTGGGGTCTTGATAATACGGAATATAATCATCAATCAGCCATTTCGGAATCGGAAATAAATGGATTTCAATATAATAACGTACTCCTGTCGGCTTATAGGTCACCCATGTCACTAAAGTAACTGGCGCTGCTTTAAGTCTTGTTTTATCTGATTCTACTCGATCATCAAGAATATCAAAACGTTCCGTATTGACATATTCTGCATAATACTCACCTGACCACTCTCCATCTGGTGCTGTCACTTCAAGGTTCCATGGGTATCTAGTTTGCAACATTTTGTACCAATCAGCACTGACTTTAAAACTGCCATCAGTCCAACGTTTATATAATTCTATGTTACGTTTTTTAAATTCATCAAATGCTGTTTTAACATCACGCGTTCGAATATCATTCGCTCTTAAATACTCCATATCCGAGGTACGTGTTAGTCCAATAACTGTTGCATAATCCGCATCAATTTTCTTTGCTTGCCATGAACCAATTTCTTCTCGTATTCTAGGACCCACCGCAAATAGAATAATCCAACCTTTCGGGGCAAAACCAATATCAAAAGTGTTATATACATTCGGTGAAGAATCATCACCATCTTCATCCCCCATCCCTTTATGCACGGTGGTAAATAACCGTTGAATTTTATCTTTAGGTAAAGGTTGGATCAATTGATAAAACTGGTTATCGATACTGTCAAAAAAAGTCAGATGTAATACTTCTGGTAAAGGCTGTTTAAATGAGTTTCCACCTAAAGGTGTACCGCCACGTCCCCATGCACCACTAGAACCATCTAATGTTCTTAACCATGTGCCATCTGCCAAATAAAAGGCGGTTCGCATATTTTCATCCACAGGTGATTTCACAATATGGGAGTCTACATAAATGTCTTTGTTACTGTCTTTATAACGACCAAATACTGCGGATGAAGTCATAACACCCCATTCTATTTCTTTTGGTTTATTCATAATGTGAACTCGATAAAAATAAGTCGCTAATGCCAGTAAAACGACAATAAATAGACTGGCAAATAAAAAGTATAAGTTTTTTGTTTTAACCATTATGGATTTTCCGATATGGCAGACCATTTTTAAGTCGAATACTATAACCCAAATCTTCAGTCATTCCGCCATCGTAAGTCTTTTTAGCAGACCAGTGTAAGTATTGATTTCGTAAGCTTCGAACTTGCCCTTAATCTTTGAGACGTAAATCCAAGACTTTGCCCCAAGCTGCAGTGTTTACTACACTCGTTGGATGACTAGCCATTAAATTTTTAACAATACCTTTTAAATTTTCATTTTCATAAGTAACAATATTAGCTTTAAATTGAATCTGCCCATATTGTTGCGTCATTAAACGCATAGTTCTTAAAGCAATTTTATGATAATCATTGGGGATGTTTTTTCGAACTGCATTATATTCATTTTTCCCTACACTGTGTATCTGTTGTGCGGTATAGAAACCTTTGTCGATAAACCACTTCTTTAACGCTTCAGTGGTAATATGGTAGCTGTCATTTAAACCACTTGGATAACTACCACCAATATCTGAATGTGCCCCATCCATGACCACTTCATAACCATATTTATCTCGCATCGCCCCCATGATGTTAGTCAATGAAAAATACTCACGATATTCATCCCCTGCTGCAATATGAAACACTTTGGTGATTTTTTTATCGTCGGCATCAAAATCGGCAAAATTCAGCGTCAATTCTTTAACATCATTATCAAAATCTGGTTTTGTTGCACTATGTACTACCCCACCTAAACCAAATAATGCAGCTTTCGCCATTGCTGCACCATCAATGGTTTGAAATGACGAAACCGTATCAAAAATCCCCACAAAACGAAACCGAACTTGCTTTGATGAAAACCCCCAGCCTTTAAACAGTTTAGGCTTAGATTTTGCCAAATGAACAAAATGTCGTGCTGTAGCAGCACCACGACTAAATCCAAATACATTGATCACGATACTACTTGGTTTAGTTCCACTTTTTTTCCCATGAAAACTTTCATAAGTTTCTTTAATTTTTCCGAAAGCTGATTCTGCACGGGTTTTTACCCCAGTATCTCCACTACCATAGGCAAAACCGGCCTTGCTATCTTCTTCATCTTTAGTCGAACCCATTCCTTCTATATAGATCCAAATATTATCCTTACTTCCACCATAACGTTGACTAAATAAATGCGCTACATTGGAGTAAGCATTGGTATAACTTTCATAGGCATCTTTATCTTCTGCGATTTGTTTTGCATACTTCGCTTTATTATCAATATTATACAAATTGTTTTTTGTTCCATCAAAAAACACATTAACCACCACAGGTTTGACCACAACAGTTATAGAAGAGTTTTCAGGTTTATTGGTTTGTGCCGTTTTAAGTGGTAATGCCTTATTTTTCGATGTGCTATTTTCTAAATTTGATACTTTACGAGTTGGAAGTCCCATAATATGATTCCTTTATTCTTGGTTTCTATTCTTCTTCGCCATCATCAGCAGAAATCTCAAGTTGTGTGACATCATAACCAGAGCTTAAACGTATGGTTTCACCCTTTTCATTACTGACCCCTCTGAATACTTTGCCATCACCTGTCACAATCTTATAAGCAAAACCAGCAACTGGTAGACCTTTAGGATCTTTGAGTACAAACATTTCATTAAAAGGATCTTGCGGAAGGGTAAAATCAATCGACTTCGGCCCCAGTATCGAATGTTTTGAGGTAAAGACTTTCGACTCGCCCTTGGTCCCTTGCTCAATCCCTTCTTCAGTAATTTTAATATAATTACCTTTAACATTGAGTACAATTTCTTCAGCAGCACTGATTTCAATCGTTTTTTTCTTACTGATGATTTTCATTGTTTTATCTGCCACAAGATCCATTTCTCCTGTCTGAGCCTGTATGTCTACTTTCCCAAACGCTGCAATCAAACGCATGCCTTGCTTAACCGCAAACAAACTTACTTTTTCAATCGCATGGCTAATAAAGTTCTTCTGTGTACTGATATTTATACTTCCACTTGCGACTTGATTAATATCGGCATCAGCAGACAAATGGATATCTGCGGCAGTACTTAAACCGATTCCTTGAGGAGATGAAAGTAATAATGCTGCCTGATTAAATTTAGCAATATCTTGTTGAATATTTTCTGCAAAAGCTTTTAACTGTTCCACAGACTCAATTACATCTGTTTCATGTTGTTTTGCAACATCATTCAATGATTTACGATGAGCCTGATTGGTACTCAGTTGTTTTTTCGCCTCTTCTGCTTCCATATGATCACCTGAAGCAGCAGCTTGTTTATAGCTGGTGAGTAGTAATCCACTCCCACCACGTACAGCACCATAATCATCTGTACGAATCTCAAAACCAACACCACGATCTTGACTGGTTTCTGTTTCTTTTGGGTGGCTCAATTGACCTAGATTCACTTGGCTCGAAGAGTAGCTACTTTGAAGCTGCGCACTAAGTTGACCTTGCGTATCATCAAAACGTAGCTGATTAAATCCTGTTGCATCTATTTCACTACTTCGAATACCACTTAATCGGCGTGTATCAGGTAAAGTCCCTTTGATATCAAATTTGGTCGGACTTCTTTCTGCTTCATGGATTCGCCCCATGACAAATGGACGGTCTACATCACCATTGAAAAAATAAACCACAACCAATTCGCCAACACGTGGTAAAAACCGCGAGCCAAAACCTTCACCTGCCCATGAGTTTAATACCTCAACAAATGCCGAGTCTGTATCATTCTCATTTGATCCACTTCCGCCATCATGGCTATTATCTTCAACTCTTGAAAATAAGAAACGAAGCTTAATTCGCCCCCACTCATCAACATAGATCGTTTCACCTTGTGGTCCAACAACACGTGCATGTATCGGAAATGCAGCAGGCTTATGTAATCTTGGATTATATTCAGGAACAACGGCAATATGACGACGGACTAGAGTTAGTTGACACCCTTGTTTTTCCTCCCCTACATCGATATCCCACTGATTGATCTGAAGGAGTTTATAAATGGTTTCACTAAAATCTTTAGGTAAGTTATTTTGGTGGAAGCTTTTTTTCTTTAATATTAGAAATTGTTTATCACTTGTATTGTGTTGATCTATTTCAAAATGCCCATTAAATTCAAACCAATAGCCAACTTGTACATCACGTACAGTGCCTCGAGCAATAAATATCTTGGCTTGTAAGTCATGATATCGAGCTAAGTTTAAAGTCAACTTTTCTAATTGAGCATTACTCGACCTTGTTGCTCCATCCTCACCTTTTAAGTCACTAATCCATGCTGGCGTTAAATGCCAAGATTGTTCTAAATTTAAGTTTTGATTATCATAATATGCACTATGACGGTGGTTTGAAAGTGCTGAACCTGGCCAATCAGTTTGTTCCAAATAGTCAGCTTGCCACCTTTGTATATGTACAGTTGTAGGTTGAAGCTTTCTTTTTGCCGTAAAATGTGTAATGGTATCAGCTACCTCAACACCACTACTTCGGTGGTAACGAACTTCTTGGCGATTTAATTGAGTAAATTGGCTACTATCATCAATCAGTTTTAATTTTTGAGCTTGTATGGAATCATTATGAGATGCGACAATAAATTGTGCCTCATCGATACACCAACACACACCTTCTGAGCGAAGCAATCTGGTAATTAGAGTGTACTCGCTTTCGTCCACTTGCATAGTAAATGGGCGTATATCATAGGTTGCCTTCAAACCACTCAAATCCAATGTTAGGCTTTTTGCAAAAAGTGGAGATCGTTGCTGCCATTCTTGGAAAATAATTTTTATGATATCAATGATAGACTTATTCATAAAAATACGATTGTTACGATTATACCGCCATAATGATGTCGCATCTTCAAGCGTTAATTTATACAGTGTCAGAGCACCATCAGACTGTCCCAATTCAGCACTAGTCACAATACCTGTAGTTCTAAATATTTGATTTTTGTCTGTACGAACATCAACAGCAACTTGACAGCCAATCAAATTTTTCAATGGAATCAAATCATTTGTGGCAACACAAATTAATTCAGCGTTAAGCCCTTCATTAATTTCATGACAAACACTTAAATGATTCAAAAATAATTGATGATTAAGCTGATCATTTGAAAATTTAGCAGTTATTGTCCGATGCTGTACATTTAGTCCAATTTTTTCTAAAACTTCATTTATATTTAACATAATAAGTTAAGTATTTATAATAATAATCATTAGCAATTATAAACTTTTTTAATTTTTTATCAACTGGTCTTTTTTTATTCATGAAATTATTAATCAAAGAGCTCGACTTCAAAGTTGAGCTTTCCTTTTCCTTTTTTCTCCACGCATAAAAAAACACCCTCAACATTTTAGTTGAGGGTGTTTTAAGAATTAAAAGCTGGCGATGACTTACTCTCACATGGGTAACCCCACACTACCATCAGCGCTAAGAGGTTTCACTTCTGAGTTCGGGAAGGGATCAGGTGGTTCACTCTTGCTATTGTCGCCAGCAAACTGT